>JBDHRD010000180.1:0-6260 GCA_039807425.1 Candidatus Contendibacter sp.
GTCGATCTCGAATACTTCGCTGGCTTCGTCCAGCCCCAGTTCGGCCGCCAGCATTCCGCGATGGATCGCACCCATGGGTTTTTCCACCTCCAACCGCACGATCGGAGCGAACCGGCGCTCACGCAATTCGGTCTCGATCAGGTGCAACAGATCGTCGGCCTGGTCCTCGTCGCGCTCGGCGATGGCGTTGCGGGTCACCCGGAACAGTTCGGAGCCCTCCACCACCATACCGGGAAACAGCAGGTCGAGGTTGTTGGCGATCACATCCTCCAGCGGCACGTACAACTCTTCATCGCCGACTTTCAGAAACCGGGGAATCCCGGAGCCGACCGGAATCTTGATCCGCGCCAACCCGGCAGCTTCATCGTTGGGATAGCGCACCGTCACCAGCAAGTTGAGTGACAGGTTGGACAGGAATGGAAAGGGGTGCGCCGGATCCATGGTCTGCGGCGTGACCAGCGGGAAGATGTTGCGCCAATAGTAGTCCCGCATCTGTTTGCGCTGGGCCTCGGTCAGCCGTTTGTAACTGCGCAGGATGATGCCTTCTGCCTTCAGCAACTCGTGCAGGTGAGACGCCAGCATGCGTTTCTGTTCCACCAGGTCCCGCACCACCACCAGGCATTCGCTCAACTGTTGCTCCGGGCTGCGGCCATCGACCGTCAACTCCCGCACCCGCGCTCCGATCTGCTGTTTGAGGCCGCCGATGCGCTTCATGAAAAACTCGTCCAGATTGGAACTGACGATGGCCAGGAATTTCACCCGCTCCAGCAACGGGGCGCGCTCGTCCTGGGCCTCGTGCAGCACCCGGCGGTTGAACGCCAGCCAGGTCAGCTCACGGTTCAGATACCATTCCGGGGCGTCAAGATTGATCGGCGGCGGCGGGGGCTCCGGTGGGGCGATGGCCAGGTTATCCTCATCGCGCGTCTCGTGGTCGCCGCGTGGTCGGGATTCGACGGGTTCAACGTCCAAGACGGCAGCATCAGCTGATTCGGTCATCATCGCCACACCTTCATCGTTCTCGTGGAGTAGTCATCGGGATTTCGGACTGTCGGCGAGCGCCGTTTCCAACCGTTCGCACAACGTCCGCAAGACTTCGATGCGCGCGTGGCGCTTATCGTTCGCCTCGACCAGCGTCCACGGCGCCTGGCGGGTGCTGGTGCGCTCCACCAGGTCGTTGACCGCCAGTTCGTAATCCCCCCAGCGCTCGCGGTTGCGCCAGTCCTCGTCGGTGAGTTTCCAGGCCTTGTAGGGAATCTGTTCGCGTTCCTTGAACCGCTTTAACTGTTCGTCCTGGGTGATGTGCAGCCAAAACTTGACCAGCACGATGCCCCGTTCCACCAGTTGTGCCTCGAAGTCGTTGATCTCGGCGTAGGCGCGCTGCCACTCGCGGGTGCGGGCAAAACCTTCGATCCGCTCCACCAGAACCCGGCCGTACCAACTACGGTCATAGATGGTCACCTTGCCTGCCCGCGGAATATGCCGCCAGAACCGCCACTGATAATTATGGGCGGCTTCCTCGTCGGTGGGCGCGGCGATCTGGATTACCTGATAGTCGCGGGCATCCAGCGCGGCGGTGATGCGGCGGATGCTGCCGCCCTTGCCGGCGGCGTCCCAACCCTCGAACACCAGAATGGTCGAGACCTTGCGTTCCCGCGCCGCGCGCTGCAACCGGTTCAGCCTGGCCTGGTAACGTTTCAATCCCGCGTCGTAGTCGTCCTTGCTCAGGGTCTTGCTCATGTCCAGTCGCGACAGGACGGTCACCGGCGGCAAATCGTTGGAATCCGCCGTCGGTTTGGTGATGCGGGTCGCGGCGTCGCCGGCGCCGGCGCCGGATGCGGCTTTCGCCTCCTCCAGCCGGAACCGAATCGCATCGCGAATGATGGTCGCCACGGCGATGCTGCGATAGCGCTCGTCGTAGCCCTCGACGATCTTCCACGGGGCCAGGCCGGTACTGGTTTTCATGATCGTCCGCTCGGCGGTGGCGATGAACTGATCGTAAAGTTCCCAATGCCGCCAGTCGCGCTTGGAAATGCGCCAGTGCAGCAGCGGATTCTTCTCCAGCTTGCGCAGCCGTTCCTTTTGCGCGCCCTTGGACAGGTGCATCCAGAATTTCAGGATCAGCGCCCCATCGTCCGCCAAGGTTTTCTCGAAGGTCTTGATCCGCTCCAGCCGCTCGTCAAACTCGGCCTGGGAGGTATGGCCATAGACCTGATCGAGAATCGGCATCGAATACCAGGAGCTGAGAAACAGCGCCATCCGCCCCCGAGGCGGCAGTTCGCGCCAGAATCGCCAGTATTCGGGCCGATCACGCTCCTCGTCGGACGGTTCGCCGAACGCCCGGGCCACCAGCCAACGCGAATCCATCCACTCGTGCAACGTGTTGACTGTCTCGCTCTTGCCCGCGCCGTCCACCCCGGCGAATACCACGATGACCGGAAAATCGGCGTTGCGCAGCTCCATCTGCATCATCAAAAGTTCCTCTCGCAACCGTGGTTCCTGTTGGTGAAAATCCTCCTTGGGGAGCTTGCGTTGCAGTTCGGCGGTTCTGAACATCGGAAGTCCTCAGGCGTAATGACGGAGTCAATGCGCCGGATTGAAGCGGCGGATCGGTTGCGATCCGGTGGATTATGCTAATCTTAGTCCGGTTGACCGACAGATGCTCGACTCTTCCGCCTGGGTCAGGACGGTTTCCAACCCTCCTTCAGGGCGACCGGGCTTAACGCAATAACAAAGGAGAACCCCATGAAATGGCGGCTCTTGGCCAGTTTGGTTCCGATGATGCTCGTGCTGGCTGGCCCCGCGCGGGCGGATATCTACGCCTTCGTGGACAACAACGGCGTTCGGCATCTCAGCAACGTCCCCAACGATCCCCGTTACAAGCTGGTGATGCGCACGCCGGCCTATCGCAAGAATTCCTCCCAGACGTCCAGCTTCGCCCCGACCAACCTGTACGCTCCCGGCGTCGCCCCTCTCGCCCCTCGCCCCTACTACACCCAGGCCGCCAAGCGCTTCCGTCCGGCCCGGCTCAACGAAGGCAACCGCCAGCGCTTTACCCCTGACGTCAACCGCATCGCAACGCAGTACCGGCTCGAACCGGCCCTGTTGCACGCCGTGATCAGCGCCGAATCGTCCTACAACCCCTGGGCCGTCTCACCCAAGGGCGCCATGGGTATGATGCAGTTGATGCCCGGCACTGCCGACCGGTTCGGTGTCGGCAATCCCTACGACCCCATCGCCAACATGCACGGCGGCGCCCGCTATCTGCGCTGGCTGCTCGACCAGTTCAACGATACCCGGCTGGCGGTAGCCGCCTACAACGCCGGCGAGGGCGCGGTGCAACGGTACGGCAACCAGGTTCCGCCCTATCGGGAAACCCAGGATTACGTGGTCAAGGTTCTGGGCTATTACCAGCAATATCGGGGTAACGGCCTGTACGCCGCAAACGCCGCCGGTATGAGTCCGCTGGCGATGAACGGCAGTTACTACGGGGACGGCGCCTACGCGCGCAACCCGGGCGTCGTCGTCATCACCCCGCGCCGGGGCAACCGGCCGGCCAGCCTGACCAATGTATCCACCGCGTCCGGTTCGACATCGTTACCGCGTACCTATCTGCAACCAACCGGCGGACGGGTCATCGTCGGCGCGAGCGGTAGCGGTCGCGGTTCCAGCCGACCCCCGGTTCAGGTCAGCCTGCCCGCCCGTTCCAACCAGCCGGTCACCGTCCCGCTGTTCGCCGGCAACGACAAGTAACCGAGGCATGAATCCGCGCCGTCCCCCGCATGGCGCCTGTCATCTGAATCCAACCGCCCCCTCTGCTCTCCGGCGGCATCCGGCGCGACGCCGGTGGGCGGCGGCGCTGGTGATCGCGCTTGTCATCGGCATCGGGGGCGATGCGCGCGCGACGGCATCGCCGCTGGCCCAACGCGAAGCATTCCTGATCGCCGAGCAGACGTTGCGCGACGGCGCCACCGTGGATCTGGCTCCGCTGCGAGCCTATCCGCTCTATCCCTACCTGCGTTATCAGGACCTCGCCCGCCGCCTGTGGGAATGGCCCACCGGCGAGGTTCGAGAATTCCTGCGCGACCACGCCGATTCGCCCCTGGCCGCCCGGCTGCGCGACGCCTGGCTGCGCCAACTCGCCGCCACCCGGCGCTGGGACGATTACCTCCGCGATTTCGCTCCCACCCGCAACGCCGAACTCGCCTGTTGGCAACGGCAGGCCCTGCTCGATACCGGTCAGGCCGAGGCGGCGCTGCGCGACTTCGCCACGGTCTGGCTGCGCGGCGCGACGCTGCCCGTCGCGTGCGATCCG
The DNA here is from genome assembly GCA_039807425.1 of Candidatus Contendibacter sp. Taxonomy (GTDB): domain Bacteria; phylum Pseudomonadota; class Gammaproteobacteria; order Competibacterales; family Competibacteraceae; genus Contendibacter. The sequence goes on from JBDHRD010000180.1 coordinate 4,313, forward strand.
GTCATCGCCGCCTGGGGCGCCCGGGGTGAACCTTCCCCAGAACGGCTCTGGCAGCGGTTCACGCTGGCGATGACGGGTGGCAACATCGGCTTGGCCAAGGCTCTGCGCGCGGCCATGCCAGCCACTGACCAGCCCCTGGCCGACGGCTGGCTGAGCGTCGCCGAGGATCCTCGTCTCGTGCTGGACGCCAGCCGGTTCGATCTCGGCGATCCGCGCGCCGTGCCCATCCTGAGCGACGGCCTTGAACGCTGGGGCAAACGCAACCCGCTCGACGCGGCGGCGGCCCTGGATACGCTCAAGACGCGCGCTCCCTCCCTGGCCCCCAAACTGGTGGAGGTGGAACGGCGACTGGCGTTGTGGATCGCCAGCGACTATCACCCGAGCGCATTGGCGCGGCTGGCGGCGCTGCCGGATGCCGTGGTCGACCGCGACGTAGCGGAATGGCGGGTACGGGTCTGCCTGCGCCAGGGCGACTGGAACGCGGCTCTAAGCTGGCTGGATCGGTTGCCCGCGCCGGAACGGGACAGCCCGCGCTGGCAATACTGGCGCGGCCGGACGCTGGAGACACTGGGCCGGAACGAAGAGGCCAAACCGGTTTACCGGACCATCGCCGGCCAGCGGGATTATTATGGCTTTTTGGCCGCCGACCGACTCGGTGCGCCCTACGTCATCGCCAGTACTCCGCTGACGGTTCCAGCCACCGAGCTGGAGACGCTGTTGACCCGCTCGTCCGGTCTGCGGCGGGCGCGGGAACTGTACGTTCTCGGCCGGGAACCGGACGCCGAGGCCGAATGGCGGCAGGCGATCCAGGAATTCGACCGCCCGGCGCTGCTCCAGGCCGCGGCCCTGGCCCAGCGTTGGGAGTGGCACGCCCAAGCCATCGCCACCGTTTCACGGGCCGAATACTGGGACGATCTGGAATTGCGGTTCCCACTGGCCTATCGCGATGGAGTGGTGAATCAGGCCCGCGCCGGCGCTCTGGACCCCGCCTGGGTCTATGCCGTCATCCGGCAGGAAAGCGGTTTTCGGCCCACCGCCCGCTCGCCGGTCGGAGCGCTGGGGCTGATGCAGATCATGCCCGCCACGGGCCGGCAGATCGCCCGGAACCTGCAGGACACCGCGGCCGACGACCCGCCCCTGCTGCAACCCGACGCCAACATCCGCTACGGCGTCCACTATCTGCGGCGGATGCTGGAACGGTTGCAGGATAATCCCCTACTAGCCACCGCCGCCTATAATGCAGGACCCAACAAGGTCGCCCGATGGCTGCCGGACCGCGCCGCCATACCGGCCGACGTATGGGCGGAAACCATTCCCTACCGGGAAACGCGGGTCTACGTCCAGCGGGTCATGGAATACGCTACCATCTACCAGCACCGTCTGGGTGCGCCGGAACCGGCGCCCACTCTCGGCGTCTGGATGAAGCCAGTGCTGCCGGAAACAACCAGCGATCCTGGCCAAACCTGATCTGAAAACTCATGACTATTCGCAACCTCGATGCCCTGTTCAAGCCCGACGCGGTCGCCCTGATTTGCGGCGGCGGCGGCGGCGAGGAAATTATTGCCCGCAATCTGATGAGTGGCGGTTTCAAGGGACCGATCATGCCGGTGGATGCCAAGCGGGAGGCGCTGGCCGGCGCGCTCACTTACCGGGACATCGCCAGCCTGCCGCTGCCCCCGGCGCTCGCCATCATCACCCGACCGCTGCGGGAGGCGCCGGCGCTGATCCGGCAACTGGGGGAGCGCGGCGCCCGCGCGACCCTGCTGGTCAGCGAGGCGCGGGGCCTGCCGCCCACCGAACGGGCGACCCTGGCGCAGGCGATTCTGGACGCGGCCCAACCCTACCTGTTGCGGGTGCTGGGTCCCGGTTCCCAGGGCTTCAACGTCCCCCGCTCCCAGCTTAACGTCTGTCTGAACCACCAGCCGCTCCTGCCCGGCGATATCGCCCT
>JBDHRD010000181.1:0-6194 GCA_039807425.1 Candidatus Contendibacter sp.
ATGAATTTGCCGATATCGCGCTTGATTCGATCCAGCCGGACTTCCAGGATCAGTTGATCGCCCGGCCCGACTGGCCGTTTGAAGCGGGCGTTATCCACGCCCACCAGGTAGTACATGGAACGATGGTCGGGTTTCCCGCCCTCGCTCTTGAACGCCAGAACTCCTGTCGCCTGCGCCAGCGCCTCTAGAATCAATACGCCGGGCATGATCGGGCGTTGCGGAAAGTGTCCCAGGAAAAAGGGTTCGTTGAAGCTGACGTTCTTGAGGCCGGTGAGCGAACGCCCGGGCTCGACCGCCAGCACCCGGTCGATCAACAGAAACGGGTAACGATGCGGCAAGTATTCCAGAATTTCCTGAATATCCATTCGTTCCAAAACTTTATCCTCTCGAATTGGCGCCGGCGTGGTCGATTTTTTTCTCCAGCGCCGCCAACCGCCGGAACAATTCGTCCAGCCGGCGCAGGCGAGCGCTGATCTTGTTCCACAGCCGGTTGGGTTCCACCGTCAATCCCGAGGAGTAGATCCCCGGCTGGGTGATGGATTGGGCTACCAGCGACATGCCGGTAATCTGGACCCGGTCGGCAATTTCCAGATGACCGGCAATACCGACGCCACCGCCCACCATGCAATGCCGGCCGATCCGGGCGCTGCCGGCGATGCCGACACAGCCAGCGAAGGCGCTGTGGGCGCCGATGCGGACGTTGTGGGCTACCTGAATCTGGTTGTCCAGTTTGACCCCCTCCTCGATCACGGTATCCTCCAGTGCGCCGCGGTCGATGGTGGTGTTGGCGCCGATCTCGACATCATCCCCGATCACCACGCTGCCCAGTTGAGGAACCTTGAGCCAGCGGCCATCACAGTCGAGAGCCAGGCCGAAACCATCGCTGCCGATCACTGCACCTGGATGCGCCACTACCCGGCAGCCGAGCCGCACCCGATGACAGATCGTCACCCGGGCCACTAGCCGGCTGCCTTCCCCAATGATGGCCTGTTCGCCGATCACGCAGCCAGGCCCGACGGTCACGCCGCTCTCGATCATGGCGCCGGCTTCCACCGAGCAATGCGGACCGATCCACGCATCGGCGGCGATGGTCGCCGTGGGACTGACCCAAGCCGTGGGATGAACGCCTCGCCGCGATTCGGTAGCCGGCTCGAACAGCATCGCGGCCCGGGCATAGGCGACCTGCGGGTTGGCGGCCACCAGTGCTGGCACCGGGCAATCCCGGGCGTCCTCGGGGGACAGAATCACTGCGGTGGCCCGGGTGGTTGCCAGAAAGGAACGATAGCGGGGATCGGTCAGAAAGCTGATCTGTCCGGGTTCGGCGCGATGCAAGGGCACCACCCCAGAGATGATCGTCGCAGCGTCGCAGGCTTGCAGACGCGCGCCCGCCACTGCGGCAATTTCCCCCAGCGTGGTCATATCGAGGTTACTTGGACGTCAGGCGCTTAAGCACCTTGTCGGTGACATCCACCTGAGGGCTGGCGTACAGCGTCGCGCTGTCGTTGACGACCAGATCGAAGCCCTCTTCCTTGGCGACACCGTTAATCACCTCCAGTACCTGCTTCTGGAACTTGCCCAGTTCCTCGTTGCGACGCAGGTTGAAATCCTCCCGGAATTCATCGCTGGTCCGCTTCAGTTCCCGGGCCTGGTTGCGAACTTCGCTCTCCAGACTGCGGCGCTGGCTTTCGCTCATCACCGCTCCATCCTTGGCCAGTTTCTCTTCCTGCCTGCGCAGCCCTTTCAAGGCATCATCCAGGCCTTTCTTCCGCGGCGCGAATTCCTGTTCCAAGCGCTTGCTGGCCGCCTCGGCTTGCGGTGCGCTGCTCAGAATCTTGGCGATGCTGACAAAGCCAATCTTCACATCGGCCGCCTGCGCCAGCGAAACCGGCAGCGCCAGGGCCGCCACGATCAACACATTACGCATGAGTTTCAACGTTGATACCTCCATCAGTAAGATAGTGCGAAACATCGCCCCAATACAAAAAACCAACTTACATTCGGCAATCAATTCAATGGGACGCCGAAGGAAAACTGGAACACTTCAGTTTCGTCGCCGGATTTGTCGTTGAGCGGCGCGGCGACGCTCAACACGATGGGTCCCAGCGGCGAGATCCAATAGCCAGCCAAACCGACCGAATAACGCAACTCGTTGGCATCGAAATCACTGGGAGTGGTGAAGACGTTGCCAATATCAAAAAACGCTGCTAGCCGCACACTTTCGGATTTATCCAGGAACGGCGCCGGTAAAAGAAACTGCGTGCTGGCCACGGTCTTGAACGCGCCACCGCTGGGTTCATCGTTGCTGTAGCGGGGTCCCAAGGTATTGGATTTCCAACCCCGGACCGTACGCAAGCCACCGGCATAATAATTTTCGAAAAATGGCAGGCCGTCGGAATTGCCGTAACCGTCACCGTAACCGATCTCACCGCCAACCGACCAAGTCAACCAACTGGCCAGCGGAAAATAGGAAACGCTGCGCCAACCCAGCTTGTAGAATTCCGCAGTACTCCCTGGAAGGGCCAGTTGTCCCACGATCTGGTTCAAGCTGCCGCTGGTCGGAAAAATGGTCCTGTTGCGACTGTCGCGCGCCCAACTGGCATCCAACGTTATCTGGTCGTAGGTATCACCGTTCTCGTTCAAATACTGAAGAATTTCAACCGGCGTCGAATCGGTCGTATCGATCCAGATGTGCTGGTAACCGGGACTCAACCGCAAGGTATCAAACTCGTTCAGCGGGAACCCAAAATTGACCAAGGCGCCCGCGGCGTTGCGGACATAGTCGGCCGTATTGAGTTCGGCCGAATCGATGTTCTGGTAAAACACCTTGAACCCCAGGCTGACGCCGTCGGGGGTAAAGTAGGGATTGTTGTAGGAAACACTGTAGTTCTCGCCGGAATCGCTCCTATTCAGCACCACGCCAAGCTGGTTGCCGGTTCCGAGAAAGTTGTTCTGGATCACGCTCGCATTCAGCAACAGGCCCGACTCCTGGCCATAACCGATGCCGAACATCAGGCTGCCCGATGGCCGCTCGACCACGGTAAAGTTGGCGTCCACTTCGTCACTGGCGCCCGGCACTGCCGGCGTTTCCAAGTTGACGCTTTCCAGATAATCCAGCCGCTGCAGGCGGGTCTTGGAACGCTCGATATCCTTGCGCGAGAACCATGATCCTTCCGTTTGACGCAGTTCCCGGCGCAACACTTCATCCTGGGTTTTGATGTTGCCCTGGAAATTGACGCGCCGGACATAGACCCGCTTGCCGGGGTCCACCACGAAATTCAGTGCGACCTGATGAGTGGCGTCGTCCACCCGCGGCACGGCGTTGACGTTGGCGAAGGCGTAGCCCTCCTCACCCAACCGCTCGCCGATCGCCTTGGCGGTCTCGGTCAGCTTGGCGCGGGAGAAAGTATCACCCGGCTGAATGGCGATCAGCTTGCGCAGCTCGCTCTCGGAGACGACCCCGAAATTTCCGCTCAGTTGCACGTCCGCCACGGTGTAAAGGTCGCCCTCGGTGAGGTTGAGGGTGATGTAGACGTCCTTCTTGTCCGGGGTGATCGAAACCTGGGTGGAATCCACGTTGAACTTGAGGTAGCCCCGGTCCAGATAAAAAGAGCGCAGCGTCTCGATGTCTGCTGCCAGTGTCTGCTTGGAATACTGATCGTCCTTGGTGAAGAAGGAGAACCAGCCGCCCGTGGAGGATTGTAGCTTGCTCAACAGTTCCTTCTCGGTAAACGCCTGGTTGCCCACGATGGTGATCTGACTGATGCTGGCCACCGCGCCCTCCGCGATCTCGATGGTGACCGCGACCCGGTTGCGCTCCAGTGGCTGTACCTGGCTCTTGATCTGCACCGCATACCGTCCACGGTTGTAGTACTGCCGCAGCAGTTCCTGCTCCACCTTGTCGAGCAGCGACCGGTCGAACACCCGGCCCTCGGCCAGACCGACCCCGGTCAGCGCCTTCTTGAGATCATCGGTGCTGATGTCGCTGTTGCCAGTGATCTTGACCTCGGCAATGGCCGGCCGCTCGGTCACTGTAACTACCAGCACGTCTCCCTTGCGCTCCAGGTTTACATCGGTAAAGAAACCGGTCTTAAACAGCGCGCGGATGATTTCCGGGTAATCCTTTTCCGAGACCGTCGAGCCCACCTGCACCGGCAGGTAGTTGAACACGGTGCCGGCGGAAATCCGCTGCAACCCCTCGACCTGGATATCGCGCACGACGAACGCGGCGGCGTGGGCCTGGGCGACCGCGACCAGCAGGCCCAGCGAGAACATCAGGTAGCGACATGATTTCATGAGTACGTAGTCACCCAAGGCCAGGGTCGGCAGTTCCTATCCCAGCAAGCGATTGAAATCATTGAACAGAGCCAGCCCCATCAACAGCACCAGGACCACGATCCCGATCCGTTGCCCGAAGTTTTGCACGGCGTCGGACAGTGGGCTGCCCTTGATCAACTCGATCAGGTCATACAGTAAATGGCCGCCATCCAGCACCGGCACCGGTAACAGATTCAAGACGCCCAGGCTGAGGCTGACCAGGGCCAGCAGCGACAAAAACGCCATGGCCCCGGCGCTGGCCGCCTGGCCGGCGAATTGCGCGATGGTCAACGGGCCGCTGAGATTGTCCAGCGAGGCCCTGCCAACCAGCATCCGGCCCAGCATCCGCAGCGTCAACAGCGACATGTCCCACGTTTTGCCCAGCGCCGCGCCGACCGCGGCCAGCGGCCCATACCGTACCACGACCCGCAAGTCTTGGGCGAGATCATCGGGCACCTCGGCGATGGCGCCGATGAACCCGACCCGTTCGCCCTGCCCGGTTTCCCGCGCGTCGGGCGTTAAATCGAGCGTCTGCTCGGCGCCCCCGCGCTCGATCCGCACGCTGAGAGACTGGCCCGGATGCCGCTGGATCAAGGCGCGCCACTGTTCCCAGTCGGTGATCGGTTCACCCGCCGCTCGCAGAATGCGGTCGCCCGGGCGCAGACCGGCCCGCTCGGCGACGCCATCGCGGCTGACTTGGCCGATTACCGCCGGCAACGTCAACCGCCATGGCCGCAACCCCAGCCGGTCAAACACCTGCGCCGCTTCGCCCAGACCCTCGACCCCGCGCGCATCGAGCACGCGGGTGCGCTTCCGGTCATCGGCATCCACCACCTCGACCTGGATCGCCTCGTCAGCCATGGCGCGATCCACCAGTTCCAGCATGACCGCGCTCAGGGTCAGCGTTGGCTGGCCATCCACGGCGACGATCAGATCACCCTTTTGGAATCCGCCCGCCGCCGCCAGTGAACCGGGTTTGGGATTGTCCAGCACCGGCTTGACGCCTGGAACACCGATCATAAACATCAGGCTGTAGGCCAGGATGGCGAACAGGAAGTTGCCCAGCGGCCCGGCCAGCACGATGGCGATGCGCGAACCCACTGGCTGGCGGTTGAAAGCCCGGGGCAGTTCAGCGGCCGGAACTTCGCCCTCGCGCTCGTCGAGCATCTTCACGTAGCCGCCCAGCGGCAGGGCGGCGATCACGTACTCGGTTCCATCCCGGCCGCGCCGTCGCCATAGCGGCTTGCCGAAACCGACGGAAAACCGGAGCACCTTGACTCCCAACCGGCGGGCTACCCAGAAATGGCCGAACTCATGGACGGTGATTAACACGCCCAAGGTCACGATAAAAGCCAGGAACGAAATCAGCGGACTGCTGCTCATGATCACCCCTTCAACGCTCGCACCGCAATCTGTTCGCCGGCCATGGCGCGCGCCTGGGCGTCGGCGGCGAGGATCGTCGCCAGCGTATTGACCCCGCGCGGGAGCACCCGTTCCAGGGTTTGTTCCACCACGGCGGCGATATCGGTATAGCGAATCCGCTGATCGAGAAAAGCTTGCACGGCGACTTCGTTGGCGGCATTCAGAATGGCCGGCGCGGTGCCACCCGTGTCCAGGGCGGCAAAGGCCAGCCGCAGGCAGGGAAACCGGGCGAAATCCGGCGCCTGAAATTCCAGCTTGCCCAACCGGGCGAAGTCCAGAAACGCCACGCCGGACGCCAGCCGGCGCGGCCAGGCCAGCGCGTGGGCGATGGGGGTGCGCATGTCGGGATTACCCAGTTGCGCCAGCACCGAGCCATCTTCGTATTCCACCATCGAGTGAATCATGCTTTGCGGGTGAATCACCACCTCGATCCGTTCGGGCGGCGCCGCGAACAGCCA
>JBDHRD010000182.1:0-6160 GCA_039807425.1 Candidatus Contendibacter sp.
TGCGAGGACCGCTACCGGTTCCTGGTTGCGTTCGCCGCCGTGGGCGCGAACGGCCAGACCAACCTGCTGCCTTCCAGCCGCGCCAGCCTGCACCTGCGTCAGCTGACCGAGGATTATCCCGACAGCGGCCAGTTAGTGGACAGCGATGTCGAGGCCGGGCTGGCGGTGGCCGCGCCGGGTCACGCGGGATTCACGGTTCCCGACCTGCCGAGCGCGCACGTTATGGCGATAGCGTTCACCTCTGGCAGCACGGGTCATTCCAAACCCAACCCCAAAACCTGGGGCGAACTGGTCAGCGGCGCTGAACAGGCGCGGTCGCGTTTCGGCTTTACCACGGGCATGACCATCGTGGCGACCGTGCCGGCCCAGCACATGTACGGCCTGGAAACCTCGATCATGGCGCCGCTTGCCAGTGGCGCGAGCGTTCACGGCGGGCGGCCATTCTTCCCGGATGACGTGCGCGCCGCGCTGGAGACGGTGCCGGCGCCGCGCGTGCTGGTGACCACGCCGGTGCATCTCCAGGCCTGCGTTCAGGCCGGCCTGGTCTGGCCAAAAACCCACTTCCTGATTTCGGCGACCGCGCCCCTGCTCCCGGCGCTCGCTGCCCAGGCCGAGGCCGCATTCGCCGCGCCGGTGCTGGAAATCTACGGTTGCACCGAAGCGGGCTCCATCGCCAGCCGCCGCACCCTGGACGGCGACCGCTGGCGGCTGTACGACGGTTTCCAGTTACACGATGGCGATTTGTCCGGCGCGCACTTGCTGGAATCAATAACTTTAAACGATGTGGTCGAGGAATGCGGCGAGGCGGAATTCAAGCTGCTGGGCCGCCGCGAGGATCTGGTTAACATCGCTGGCAAGCGCACCTCGCTGGCCTATCTCAACCATCAGCTCAATCAGATCGAAGGGGTGATAGAGGGCGTATTCATCGCGCCGGACGAGGCCGGAACCGAGGTCCGGCGACTGCTGGCCGTGGCGGTCGCGCCGGATTTGAGCGAGACCCGGATCCTCGCCGCCCTGGCCGAACGGCTCGATCCGGTGTTCCTGCCCCGACCACTGGTCAAGGTGGACTCCCTGCCGCGCAACGACACCGGCAAGGTGACGCGCGCCGCCTTGCTGGCGCTGCTTGCCACGATTCGCCCTTCCACCTTACCCATCCATGAAGCCTGAATCGTCGCACCGCGCTGCCGCGCCACAACCACTCCCGAATTTTACCAAACGCCGGGTGATCGCCGCCGATCATTCCAGCCTGGCCGGGCATTTTCCCGGTAATCCGGTGGTGCCGGGCGTGGTGATTCTGGAGGAAGTGATGCAGGCGTTCGAGGAATGGCGATTGGAGAGCCGGGTAGCAGGAATGCCGGTGGTAAAATTCCTGGCGCCGCTGCGGCCAGAGCAGGCGTTTATCATCCGGTTCGCGGAGTCCGGCGCCCGCGGTATCCGATTCGAGTGCATCCGGGACGATGGTCAGGCGCTGGCGCAGGGTTGCCTGACCGTCGTTCGCACCGGCCGCTAGCTGGTTCCCGATTCCGCGCCGTTGCTCTTGCGCCCGAAGTAGGCGCGAAACAGGTCAAATTGAACGTGGCAGCCGGCTTCGGCGAAGCCGGCGGCGCGGATGGCCTGGAGAATGGTTTCCGGCGGAACGCAGTTCTCGATGGTGTCCCAGTAATAATGCATCAGGGTTTGCAGGTCCCGCTGGCCGGTAGTCAGCCAGCCGAGCAGCGGCACGAGCCGGCCCAGATAGAATTTGAGCAGGGCGCGCTTGGCCGGATGAGCGGGCCGGGTGATTTCCAGGATCAGCAGCACGCCGCCCGGCTGCAACACCCGGTGAAACTCACGGAAGGTGACGTTGAGATCGGCGACGTGCCGCAGCGCGTAGCCCATGCTGACCAGATCGCAGCGGGCATCGGCGACCGGCAACTGCTCCATCAAGCCCTGAATCAGCGGAATGCCCAGCAGCCGGCGCGCTTCGGTCAGCATCCCGGCGCTGATATCCAGCCCGATCACCGCCTGGGGATCGCCCGTGATGGCCAGCGCCTGCCGGGCCACCAGCCCGGTGCCGATGGCGACATCGAGCACGGTCATACCGGGGCGCAACCCCACCCGCAGCAAGGCCCGGCGGCGATACCAGCTTCCGGAGCCGAACGACAGCAACTGGTTGACGTGATCGTAATAGCGGGCGGTGCGGTCGAACAGCCCCCGCACGAAAGCCGGCCGTTGCGCCAGATCGGCATAATAGTCCGGCAGCACCGGATGCGGTTCGAGTGGCTGGTCGGGTTTCACAACACGATATCCATGATCCTTAATCGTTGATTTTTTAGCCTTTTACCTTTCGCCTTCCGTGGCCGCCAGCCCTTCGATTTCGATCAGCAAATCCTGGCGACAGATGTCGGCGCGCAGGAAAATCAAGGGTATATCCGGCCCCAACGCCCGGGCGATTCGCGCGCGTACCGGGGTCGGATCGAGGTCTGACCGGGCGTACACCCGCAACAGCACCGGATGCAGCGGAACCGGCGTTCGCTGATTGGCCTGGGCGATCAGCGCCGCCAGGTTTAGCAGGGTTTCATCCAGTTGCGCCATCAGGTCCAGGTGCTGGCTGGCATGGCCGACCACGCTGGCGGTGCCGGAAATATAAAGATGGTAATCCCGCTCGCCCCAACGCTTCAGGATGGCCCGCGAGAACGAAGGACTTTGTGGGCCGTACTGGGTTGGATAATGGAAGGCGCTCACCTGACGGGGATTTTCGATTTGTAGCCCTGCTTCCCGACTGGCGAGTGCGTACAAGCGCAGACCCGGCTCGCGGGTTCCAATAGCGGAGGCCGCCGGCAGATGGGTTTCCAGTTCCGCCCGTTCCGCTCGCAGAGCCGCATGCCGGCCCACGCAAAACGCCCGATACCGCTCCAGACCGCCAGCCTCCTGGTTGATGGCGGGGAAATAATTCCAGATCCGCAACAGATGCGGATAGCCCCGGGCGCGGGCCGCCGCGAACAGGTGATGATAGGCGGCGGTGGTCAGGGGACTCAGGGCGTCCGGGGTGGATTCATCCAGGCAAAGATGCAGAAACAGAGCATCGCCGTTGTCCGCGTAACGCACGCCGTCCAGAACGCCGGTTTGCGCCGGCCATGCGCCGAGCCAGACTTCGGCGGTCGCGCCGCCGTCCAGTTCCGGCAAGGGAACGATGCCAACGCGCGGGTCGGCGGGGAATGTGGCCGGCGCGCCAAACCGAATCAGCCCCAGCAGGCGGTCCTCGCCCAACCAGGCACTCGCTTGCGCCACGTCGCTATAAAAGACAGTGAAAGGAGTCATGCTCAAGAGGCGCGTGAATTGGGCCAGCTCAGGGTGGGATGAGGGAACTGGATGGCCAGCTCCGGTGGCGGAGGCGGTAGTTCGGTAGGCATTTATGTTGTAAAATTGGACAGTTGCGAGTTTTGACGGTCAGACATGGTATAGTTTAACGGTGAATTGGCAAGCGCTGATAGCGCTGCCGCTGATCACTCTCTCACCCCATGCTTACGAGGTTGCAAATGGAAGCTTTTTCGCCGTTCGAGTTGGAGGTGGCTCGATTGCTGGTCGAGACCCTGCATCTGGAAGATATCCAGCCGGAAGACATCGCGCCGGAGGAGCCGTTATTTGGCGAGGGGCTGGGTTTGGATTCCATCGACGCGCTGGAGCTGGCGCTGGCGATTTCAAAAACCTACGGTTTCCAACTGCGTTCCGAGGACAAGGACAACCAGCGTATTTTCGCTTCGCTGCGGGCGCTGAGCCAGCATATCGCGCAACAGCGCACCCGCTGAAAATCGGTCGTTGATCGGCGAACCTTTTCCGCGCTGGACCAGGACAGGGGAATTTTTATGGCTGCCATTTCCAATTCGTCGCGATGAGCCGATTTGCATGGAGTATCGTGGGCCTGCTGGTTGCGCTGGGATTGATCCTGACGCTGATCGAGAGTGGCCCGCGCCAAGCCGGTGCATTGGTCGGCTTGGGGGGAGGTTATATCGCGTTGCTGGCGGCCGGCTCCTTGTTGCCCCGACTGGATTTCTACCTGCACGCGGCGCGGCGCGGACCCACCGACCGACCCCGGGTGGCGCTAACCTTCGACGATGGTCCCGATCCCGCCACCACCCCGCTCTTGCTTGAACTGCTGCGGCGCGAACAAATACCCGCCGCGTTCTTTTTCGTGGGTGCGGCGGCGCGGCGCTACCCGGAACTGGTCGCGCGAGCGGCCGCGGACGGCCATCTGATCGGCAATCACTCCGACCGGCATGGTTACGGGTGGACGGTCTCGCCCGCCGAGCAAATATTCGCCGAATTCGCGGCAGCCAACCGGACCCTCGCCGCTATTCTGGGCCAACCACCACGTTTTGTGCGGACGCCGGCCGGGGTGTCGCGGCCGAACCTGGCTGATGTGTTGCAGCGCTTGCAACTTCGCAACGTCGCCTGGGACGTGCGCGGTCTCGAAGGAGTTTACCGCGATCCCGAGCGCATTGCGGCCCGAGTCGCCGGCCGGGCGCGCAACGGTTCGATCATCCTGTTGCACGAGCTTTATTATGGAATGCGGTGCTTCGAACCCCGGCAGTCGCTCGCGACCGCCCAACGGACCATCGACCGGCTGCGCGAGCGCGGTTTTCACTTCGTGCGCCTGGATCGGCTGCTGGAGCAGGCGGACCCCGTGGTTTTGTCGCACGACCGGAATTCGGCGCTGGAAGCCGGAGCGCTCCTGGTCGAGAACGGCGCCGACCCATCGATGAACTATCGTGGCGAGACCGCGCCGCAAGCGAGCCGCGCCGCGTGAGCCAGCACTGGGCGCGGTTGCCGGAACGGGGCAATCGGCTGGTGTTGCGACTGATCGTATGGATCACCCTGCGCATCAGCCGACCGCTCGCGCGCGCCCTGCTGTATCCCATCACCCTGTATTTCCTGATGACCGCCGCCGCCGCCCGACGCGGGTCGCGGTTGTTCCTGCGGCGGGCACTGGGCCGCGAACCGGGCTGGTGGGCCGTATTTCGTCACATCCACTGTTTCGCCGCGACCATCCTGGATCGGGTGTATTTCCTGACCGGGCGATTGCGACCGTTTAAAATCGAAATTTTCGGCGATTCATTCATCGTGGACCAGGCGGCGTCCGGGCAGGGTTGCGTGTTGCTGGGATCGCACTTGGGCAGTTTCGAGGTGCTGCGGGCGGTGGGCGTCACTCTGCGGCACTTTCCGATCAAAATTTTGATGAACACCCGCCATAATCAGGGCATCACCGAATTTCTCAACGCGCTGAATCCGGCGCTGGCCCAGGCCATCATTCCCATCGGCGGGCCGGATACGCTGCTCCGGGTCCGGGAAAGCGTCGAGCAAGGCTACATGGTCGGCGTGTTGGGGGATCGGGTGACGGCGGGAGAAAGGACGGTGCGCGTCCAGTTTTTCGACCGGGAGACAGCGTTTCCAACCGGGCCGTTATTGCTGGCGGCGTTGGCGGATTGTCCGGTCATTCTGTTCTTCGGCCTGTATCGGGGCGGCCAGCGTTACGAAATCCATTTCGAGCGCTTGGCGGAGCGGATCGCGCTGGACCGGGGCCGCCGCCAGGAACAATTAACCGTTTGGGTCCAGCGTTACGCCGACCGGCTGGAGCATTATGCCCGCCTGGCCCCCTATAACTGGTTCAACTTCTACGATTATTGGGAGGAGGAAGCGTGAGCGGGAGCGCGACGACATCCCGGCGCTTCGCCCGGCAACGGGATATGGGCTGGGATGGTCTGGCGATGCTGCTGCTGTCCAATCTGCTGTTGCTGGCGACCCTGGGCTTGAGCGGGTTATGGTTGCTGCGCCGGGTCTGGCGCATCGCGCGCGATACGCCGGTTGCCGGAATGAAGGGTGACTGGATCGTGGTGCTGGGCGCGCGGTTGATTGACGACCAGGTTGCACCCGGCTACGCCCGCCGGTTGCATCGCGCCGCCGTGTTGCACCACGCCGATCCCCGACGGCGGATTTTGCTGGTCGGTGGCCATACCGGCGGCTGCGGCAGCGAGGCCGAGCGTGGCCGGGAGTTTCTGGTCGGGCGCGGCCTTCCGGCCACCAGCCTGTTCATCGAAGACCAATCCTTGAATACCCTGGATAATTTGCGCCATGCGCGTCACTTGCTGGCGGAGGATAGCGCGCGACCCTTCGTGCTGGTGAC
>JBDHRD010000183.1:0-6157 GCA_039807425.1 Candidatus Contendibacter sp.
CAGGAGATCATCCCGGAGATTGATCCGCACGATTCGGCGAAAATCACCCGGGTGGTGGCGTGCAGCGGCAAGGTGTTTTACGACCTGCTGGAGGCCCGGCGCCAGCGCAAGCTGGAGCACGTCGCCATCATCCGCATCGAGCAGCTCTATCCATTCCCGCAGGCGCAGTACAACCGGATTCTGAACCAGTATCCGAATCTGGCCGATCTCGCCTGGTGTCAGGAAGAACCCAAGAACCAGGGCGCCTGGTTCGAGTGCCTGCACCACCTGGATCGGGATCTGCCGCCGGGTATCAAGATCCGCTACGCCGGCCGGCCGCACTCGGCTTCGCCCGCCGTGGGGTATTACAGCGTCCACGTCGAACAGCAGCAGCAACTCATCAACGAGGCCTTGGGCCAGTGACCACCATGGCTCGGCTAGAACAACAACCCGGAACCAAGGGAAACTAAAATGACCATCGAAGTGAAAGTCCCCACCCTGCCCGAATCCGTCGCTGACGGTACCCTGGTCAACTGGAAGAAAAAGCCGGGCGATCCGGTGCGGCGGGGTGAAAACCTCGTGGACCTGGAAACCGACAAGGTGGTGCTGGACATTCCCGCCCCGGCGGATGGCGTCCTCGGCCCGATCCTGCGGCAGGAAGGCGACATCGTGACCACGGGTGAGGTGATCGCCACGCTGGAGGAAGGCGCGGTCGCTGGGGTTGCAGCGCCGGCTCCGGCTCCCGCCCCGGTTGCCGCCGCTCCGGCTCCGACTCCCGCCACCCCGGTTCCGGTGGGGACGGTGACCGAGGTGGATCTGGAAGGGTTAAGTCCGGCGGTGCGCCGACTGGCTGCCGAGCACGGTTTGGATGTCAGCAAGGTCCCGGCCAGTGGTCGTGGCGGCCGAGTGACCAAGGCCGACGTGCTAGCGTATCTCGATGCGCTCAAGTCGGGTGCTCCAGCACCCGCGGCGTCCGCTCTCGCTGCCGCGCCGGCAGCGGCTCCCGCTGCCGCGCCCGCCGCGCCGCTGGCCCCCGACGCCCGCGGCCGAGTGGAGCAGCGCGTGCCGATGACCCGGTTGCGCGCCCGCATCGCCGAGCGACTGCTGATGGCCAAGAACACCACTGCCATGCTGACCACGTTCAACGAGATCAACATGAAGCCGGTGATGGATCTGCGTGCCCGCTACAAAGATGTATTCGAGAAGACGCACGGGGTCCGTCTCGGCTTCATGGGTTTCTTCGTCAAGGCGGTGGTCGAGGCGCTCAAGCGCTTCCCGGCGGTCAATGGTTCGATTGACGGCAACGACATCGTCTACCACGGCTATTACGACATCGGTGTGGCGGTGTCCTCGCCGCGTGGCCTGGTGGTGCCGATTCTGCGCGACGCCGACCAGATGAGCCTGGCCGACATCGAAAAGACTATCGGCGAGTTCGGCAAGAAAGCCAAGGAGGGGACGCTGACCGTCGAGGAGATGACCGGCGGCACCTTTACTATCACCAACGGCGGTGTGTTTGGCTCGTTGCTGTCCACCCCGATTCTCAATCCGCCGCAGAGCGGCATCCTCGGCATGCACGCCACCAAGGATCGCCCAGTGGCGGAGAACGGCCAGGTAGTTATCCGGCCGATGATGTACGTAGCGCACTCCTACGATCATCGCATCATCGACGGGCGCGAAGCGGTGACCTTCCTGGTCGCCATCAAGGAAGGGATTGAAGACCCGGCCCGGTTGATTCTTAACGTCTAAATAGATCCGGGGTTCGGGGTTCGGGGATTAATTCCCGATTCCCGATTCCCGATTCCCGATTCCCGATTCCCGATTTTCCAAGGTGCAAGCAATGGCTAAGACTTACGATGTGGTCGTGATCGGCGGCGGTCCGGCCGGTTACGTGGCGGCGATCCGCTGCGCACAACTGGGGCTGGAAACCGCCTGCGTGGAGCAGTGGATCAATTTCAAGAACGAGCCGGCCCTGGGCGGCACCTGCCTGAACGTGGGCTGCATTCCGTCCAAGACCCTGCTCGAATCGTCCGAACACTATCATCAGCTCAAGGAGGGGGTGGACAGCCACGGCATCCACGTCGAAGGGGTCACGCTCGACCTCGACAGGATGATGGCGCGCAAGGAAGACATCGTGCTGCAACTGACCAACGGCATCGGCGCGCTGTTCAAGGCCAACGGCGTCGAATGGCTCAAGGGCCACGGCAAGCTGCTGGCTGACCGCCAGGTCGAAATCACCGCCCGCGACGGGTCGGTGAACGTGGTCGGCGCCGACCACGTCATCATCGCCACTGGCTCCGAGCCGATCGACATCGGAGCCGCGCCGGCGGACAACGCCGAAGGGCTGATCGTGGATTCGACCGGCGCGCTGGATTTCCGCGTCGTCCCCAAGACGCTGGGGGTGATCGGCGCTGGCGTGATCGGCCTGGAACTGGGCAGCGTGTGGAACCGGCTGGGTTCCAAGGTCATCATGCTGGAAGCGGTCGAGGATTTCCTGGCCTTGGCCGACCAGCAGATCGCCCGCGACGCCCTGCGCCAGTTCAAGAAGCAGGGGCTGGACATCCGGCTGGGCACGCGGGTGACCGCGACCGAGAAGACCGCCGATGGCGTCAAGGTCCATTTCAAGGACCAGAGTGGCGATCACGAGATCGTGGTGGACAAGCTGCTGGTGTCGGTGGGCCGCCGGCCCAATACCGACAACGTCGCCGCGCCCGAGGCCGGGCTGCTGTTCGACGATCGCGGCTACATCCATGTGGATGACAACTGCGAGACCAATCTGCCGGGCGTCTATGCCATCGGTGACGTGGTGCGCGGGCCGATGCTGGCGCACAAGGGTTCCGAGGAAGGCATCATGGTGGCCGAGAACATCGCTGGCCAGCACGGGCATCTGAACTACGACGCCATTCCCTGGGTGATTTACACCAACCCGGAAATCGCCTGGGTTGGCAAGACCGAGCAGGCGCTCAAAGCCGAGGCTATTCCCTACAAGGTCGGGACGTTCCCGTTCAGCGCGAACGGTCGCGCCAAGGCCATGGAGGCAGCCACGGGGATGATCAAGATGCTGGCGCACGCCGAGAACGACACCTTGCTGGGTTGTCATATCATCGGCCCGTACGCCTCCGAGTTGGTGCAGGAAGCGGTGCTGGCGATGGAGTTCCACGCCAGTAGCGAGGATTTGGCCCGCACCATCCACGCCCATCCGACCCTGTATGAGGCGATGCACGAGGCGGCGCTGTCCGTCCACGGTCGCGCCCTGCACAAGATCAATACCTGATCGAACCAGGCGTTGACTCACGAAAAAGGGTGCGACGAGCACCCTTTTTTCCAGACTTTTCATCGTTCTTCCTGCCCGCGACCACGTCACCATGAACGAACTCCACGCTCCAAACCCGGACTCCGTCACGCTGCCCCGCCGAATCGATCCCGCCGAGGCATTCTTCTGGTTTCTCGATCACGTCTCCTCGATGAATTTCATGGTGATCGCCGAAGGCGTGGGCGATCTCGACGATGATGCGCTGCGGGTGGCGCTGGCCCGCGCGCAACAGGAGCATGTCCTGCTGCGGGCGACCATCGCTACCAACGCGGAACACCGGCTAATCTGGGTTCCCGCTCCCGATGCCCCGATAGACTACCGGGTGGTGGAGGTCAAATCTGACTGGCGCACGCCACTGGCCGAGGCGCTGGTCCAGCCGTTCCCACTGGGCAGCGCTCCCCTGGTCCGGGCGATGCGTCTCAACCAGGCCGACGGGCGCTGGACGGTGGCGCTGATTTTTCATCACAGCGCCGGCGACGGTCGTTCGGGCTGCCGGCTGCTGGCGGAAATTCTGGTCAACGCCGCCGATCCGACCCGGCCCTTCGCGCCGCGTCCGGGTTACCAGCCCCTGCACGACTTCTATCCCCTCGCCTACACCGGCGGCGCCGGCCTGGAAGCCATTCAGAGCTTCAAAACCCAGCGCAAGGGCGAATTGCAGCGCTACGGCAAGTTCGATGACTTCCCGGGCTTTGACCGCCACGCGCCGACCACGCAGCCCCGCTTCCAAACCTTGCGGCTCGGGCCGGAGCGGCTGGAGCGGCTAGTCAGCCAGTGCCGCGCCGCCGGAGCAACCGTTCATGGTGCGGTTAGCGCCGCGCAACTGATCGCCGTGCATCGAGCGTTCGGCGACGCGGAACCCCGCACCCTCGGCATGACCACTCCCGCCGACCTGCGGGCGTATTTGCGCAACCCGCTGGATGACGATTCGCCGTTGCTGTGCGCGACCCTGATCAGCACCGTCTACCGGCTGGAAGCGGGCGGCGATTTCTGGACGCTGGCCCGGACGGTGTCCGACGACCTCAAGCGCCTGTTGCAGCGCGGCGACGGGCATCTGTTCTACGCCCTGTTTCCGCCGCCGGCCGACTTTCCGGCCACCCCGGAGGGCATCGCCACGTTCAAGAAGATGATCGAGATGGCGCCGCAGGTGACCTTGGTCAGCAACGTGGGGCGGCTGGCCCCGCTACCCGCCGCGACGCCGTTCCAGGTCGAAGCGTTGTCCTTCGCCCTGTGCCCGATGTTCAACCATCTGCTGTTCAATGCGGCCAGCACCTTCGATGGATGGATGACGATGAACGTCAACTTCGACGCGGCCCGCCTGCCGCCGGAGCAGGCTCTCCCGATCATCGCCGATCTGGAAGCGATCCTGCATCGCGCCATCGACTGACCTGCCAGACGCACAAACGGCGCGCCGGAACGTTTACGCTGTTCCCGTCAACCGTTCCAGCGCCTCGCGGTACTTGGCGACAGTGTGGGCCACGATGGCGGGCGGCAGTTTTGGGCCCGGCGGTTGTTTGTTCCAATCCAGCGTTTCCAGATAATCGCGCACGAACTGCTTGTCGAAGCTGGGCGGATTGGTACCGGGCCGGTACTGATCCGCCGGCCAGAACCGCGAGGAATCCGGCGTCAGCGCCTCGTCCATTAGTACCAGTCGCCCCTCCTCGTCCAGCCCGAACTCGAACTTGGTGTCGGCGATGATGATGCCCCGCGCCAGCGCGTAGTCCGCCGCTTCCCGGTACAGCCGCAGGCTGGTTTCGCGCACCTGTTCCGCCAATTCCCGCCCGATGGTCTCAGCAATCCGCTCGAAGCTCACGTTCTCGTCGTGGTTCCCCAGCGCGGCTTTGGTGGATGGTGTGAAAATCGACTCTGGCAAGCGATCCGCCAGCCGCAGTCCCGCCCGCAGGGCAATGCCGCACACGGCTCCGTCGCGCTGGTAATCCTTCCAGCCCGAACCGATCAGATAGCCCCGCACGATGGCTTCCACTGGCAGACCCTTCAGCCGCCGCGCCACCACCGCCCGATCCGCGATGCGGGCGCGTTCGGCCGGATCGGGCAGCGCCTGCTCCAGGGTTTTTTCAGCCCGTTGCAGATGATTGGGAACGATATGACGGGTGCGGGCGAACCAGAAATTGGAAACCGCCGTCAACACCGCACCCTTGCCGGGAATCACCGTGGGCAAAATGACGTCAAACGCCGAGAGCCGGTCGCTGGCCACCATCAACAGATGCTGGTCATCCACTGCGTACAGATCGCGGACCTTGCCGCGATAGACCAGCGGCAGACTGGTAATTTCAGGTGGGGCGATGGCGGATGCGGACATGGGCGGGACGCTCCTGAAAGGGAAATAACGGGAATGCCGGGCATTCTACCTGGCTGGCGGGCATTCGGAGAATGCGCCCGATCCCACTGATACGGTATGCTTGTACAATGAACCTCACCGATGCCCTGCTCCCCGGCGACTTGCTGGGGTTTGCCAACTTTGTCTGGCTGCTGGTGCTGTTGCAGGCCCTGCGCGTCGCGCCGTGGCGGCTGTTTCTGGCCAGTCCCCAACTCCAGCATGTCTTTCTGGGGGCGTCGGTGGTGCTGTTCCTGGTATGGATTTTCGAGGTCGGGGTTCGACCGGCGCTAGGGTTCCATTTTCTGGGCGTGACCGTGTACACCCTGATGTTTGGCTGGTCGCTGGGCGTGATCGGGGCCAGCCTGGCGGCCTTGGCGGTCACTTTCACCCACGGCGACTGGGCGGCGCTGGCGATGAACGCCCTGCTGTTGGGCGTATTGCCGGTCTCGACCAGTCATGGAATCTATCGGCTGGTCCATCGTTATCTGCCCCATCATTTATTTATCTATATTTTTCTGTGCGCCTTTTTCAAC
>JBDHRD010000184.1:0-6141 GCA_039807425.1 Candidatus Contendibacter sp.
TCGTAATCCAGCGCCTGGGATTTGGCGCGGAAGTAGGGTTCCGACAACGCCGCCAGCCGGCGGGCCGGGCTGGCGCTGCCCAGCGGACGCCAGGCCTTGAGGATTGGCTCGACATCCTTCTGAAACTGGCTGTCGAGATAGTGAGCGGCGTAATAGTCGCCAATGTTATGGATGCTGGTGTCCAGGGCCATGTTCAAACGCCCTCAATGGCCAGCACCAGGCGCGTGGTGGCTTGGGGGGCGGCTTCGAAGTGGGCGTCGCGCCAGTTCTCGCGCCGGTCCTTGAGGTAACGCTCGATCTCGTCCTTTTCCTGCCGGAGCTGCGCGGCCTGCCGGCTGTCCGGAGCCAAACCGGCCAGGGTTTCGTCCAGCTTGGCGATGCGGCGGTCGCGCCAGTGCGCCAGGCGCGCTTCTTCTTTTTCAAGCATGGGCTTGATAGTCTGCTGGCGTTCGGTCTTGAGCATATTCAAGGACTTCAGGCTTTCCTCAACCGCCGCGACGACGAAGCCCTGGAGAATCTCCGGGGACAGCGCGCCGCGCCGGCCGGTATCGGCGAGCTGGTCGAAGCGGGCGCGGGCGAGCGCTTCCTTGAGCGGCTCTTGGTGGTAACGGCCGCCTTTGCGGAAGGAAATGGCGTGCGTATCCACGATCAGTGGGGTCCCAGCGCGGGAGCTGATTTGGCCGATGAAGCAGAAGCAGAGTTCGCCGGGTTGCAGGTGGGGCGAGGCGATCAGCGGCGCTTCGCCGCGCGGCATCAGCATCATCAACCGCTCCGCCAGCCAGCGCAGGACCGGATGCTGCTCGGTCAGCAGCAATTCGTTGCTCCATTGGCCCTTCATCGCCAGCGCGGCGCGGATAGCCAGGTTGACTCGCTCCGGGTCGGCGGTGAAATGGAATTCTCCCTGCTCGGGCCAGGCCTCTTCCGGCAGCGCGGTGGCGCCGAAGATCACCCCATCCTCGGCATCCGGCGCGCCCAGCCGGCGCTTGAGTTCGGGCGGCGGGGTCAATAGCCACAGATTCCCGGTTTTTTCGAGATCGCGCCAGCGGTGGTCGCCCATTTCGTCCTTCAGGTAGCGGTAGCCAGCCTCCAGGAACCGGGCGTCGTCGTAGAGCCGAACGCGCGAGTTGTCGGTGGATAAGCGTTCGCTCCCCTCGCCCGCTTGCGGGAGAGGGGTTGGGGGTGAGGGCGGGGAAGTGGGGGAGAGGGCCGGCGCGGGCGCGTTGCCCAGCAGGAAAGCCAGAAAATCCTCATGTCCGGCCAGATTCGCGGCCATCAGGTCCGCTTCCAGGCCGGCGCTCTCGGCGGTTTGCGGAGTGGTCCGGTCGAGGAGATCGGCGTCGCCTGCGAGCAAACCGTTCTCGGCGATATAGGCTTCTTCCGCCTCGGGGTCGTACAGCTTGAGGACGCTTTCCCCGGTGCGCGTGCTGCGGTTGATCTCCTCCACCTTGGCGACCAGGCGGGAAAAGAGTTCTTCGTCGCCCTTCAGTTCGCCTTCACGAGTGCGCACCATCAGATAACGGATGACCGGAGGGCGGCGCTGGCCGAAACGGTCGATGCGGCCGTTGCGCTGAATCAGGGTGATGATCGACCAGGGCAGGTCGTAGTGAATGATGTTATGGCACTCGTGGTGCAGGTTCACGCCTTCCGAGGCCACGTCGGTTGCCACCAGCAGGCGCATTGGGCTGCTGCCGGTGCCGAAGGCTTCGACGGTTTTGGCGAGCGTCACGTCGGGCTGGCCGCCGTGGATGATGGCCAGGACCTGGCCCGGCTGATCTTCGTGCCGGTCGCTGAACGGGAGGCCAAATTCCCGGGCCAGCTCGCGCGCCAGCGCCGCCTGGGTAACGGTGCTTTCGGTGAACAGCAGGATGCGCGGGCTGTCGGGCCGGCCGGTCCAACCCATGGCGCGCAGTTCGCGCACCAGCAACTGGAAGCGGCGGCTGCCGGCGATGGACAGGGCGGAGAGGCGTTCTTGCAGCGCGGCCAGGGCAGCGGCCTCGTCCTCCCGGTCCGGGCTGGCGCCGAGATGGGCGAGGCGCTTGGCGACCGTAGACCGGCAGGCCTCGGGGCTGCTCAGGAAGCGCTTGTACAGGCCCCACCGGATGATGGCCTCGGTCCTGAACTGGCCGGTTCTGGCCAGGCGACGGAGCCGGCCCAGTTCCGCATAGAGGGCTTCTTCCTCCGCGCCGGCCTCCACTGTCGTGGCGGCCAGCGGCGTCACCTGGCGCTCGGCGAACTGATCGCCAGCCTCGCCGCGCACGTCTTCCTTGAAGCGCATCAGGAAAAACGGCGCGATGTCCTCGGGGTCGTATTCGCGGAACTTGGGGTCGGGAATGGCCGACCAGTCGAGCAGCGTAATGAGCCGGCCAAAGGTTTCGCGGCGACCGTTGTGGGGCGTGGCGGTGGTCAGGATCAGGCTGTCGGTCCGGCGGGACAGCAGCCGCGCCAGGCGGTAGTTGAGCTGCTTCTCGGGGTTGGCCGCGGCGGCGACATTGTGGGCCTCGTCGATGACGACCACGTCCCAGCGGGTGTCCTCCAGAAAATGGCGATACCGGCCAATGTCCTTGAGGGTGTCCATCGAAATGATGACGCGGTGGTAGACCTCGAACGGGTTTTTCGACGCGGGAATCCGCAGGCGCAATTTGGCGACGCCGGCCGAGTCGAGGCGCACCAGCGGAATGGCGAAGCGGTTCCACAGCTCGGCCTGGAACTGGGTCAGCATCGCTTTCTTGGTCAGCACCAGGATGCGGCTGGCGCGGCCGCGGCGCATCAGTTCGCTCAGGATCATGCCGACCTCGATGGTTTTGCCGAGACCGACCTGGTCGGCCAGCAGGAGTCGGGGCCGCATCTGCAACAAGGCGCGGTATACCGCTTCCTGCTGGTAGGGCATAGGCTTGAAGGCGCCCAAGCCTTCGATCCGGGGCTCGGGGTCGGTCAGCGGCATTTGCCGCAACTGGGCTTCGAGGAACAGCCGGGCGCGATCGAGATGCCGGGGACCGTCATCGCGAACCAGCCGGGTCGCGCGTGGATCAATCGGGATGATGTCATCCAGCAGCGTCAAAAACGCCGCTTCATGGCCGCGCACCAAGTCATCCGCGCCGACGCAGCGGACGGTCTGGAAGTGCTTTTCGGCGCTCACGCCGGTCACCAGCCATTCGGCATCCCGGCAGAGGACCCTCATGCCGGGGGCGATCACGGGTTGGGTCATCGGAAGCCTTTTTTTGTTCTGTGAAATGCCTGAATGCATTCAAGCAAGGCGTACACTATTTTGCACCAGATTCGTTAAAATCCTGCCCAGAATCTTTTAGTGAACTTAGTGTTTATCCAACATGCTGATTATCTCATAAATTTCAGCGTGAACCGCCTGGAAGCCAGCCAGTAACTCGCGGAATTGGTGATGCAGGGTGTGCTGATCCGCCAGGGTGAACGGCGCGGCGCCCGCTCCAAGCTGGACCTGCTTGGGTGACTTGGTGGTCCGCCACACAAAACCCTTCATAACTGACCCACCGATTGGAACAATATGCTCAAAAAACCAGAAAAATGAACATTCATAACAATCAGTTAATCTTGCGCAATACCAGCATAACTATGAAGTGTAGCCATGGTGGACGGTAACTCCATTGTGAATAATCGCGCGCCGGTGCTGGTTTCCTGGGTTGCCGTCAACAATGATCCCTACGAACGGGAACGTGTGACGGGCCAGTATCGGCTCGTGCAGGATCGTCCGGTGCCAGGTCCCACCCTGACGTTACTGTTCGATGAAGAATCGCCTTACGCTGGGCGTATCAGCGATGTGGTCCTGTTTTCCGGCAATACGTCGGTGGAATCGAAGGAGCATCGTGCCCTCATGGAAACCATGGACGCCTTGCGCAACCACGATCCCGTTATCAGCATCGCTGTAGAGCAGTGGGATGGCCAAGATCCCACCGATCATCGCGGCCTCTTCGAGTTTCTCCGCCAACGGGTGCCGGTGGTGCGCCAACGGTTTGCGGGCCGAGAACTGGTCATCCACATCAGCCCCGGTACTCCGTCCATGCAAACCGTTTGGGTGCTCATGGGGGAAACCGGGTTCATCGAGCCACCGCTGCAACTGGTCAAGTCCTATCGAAAAGAGGAACGGCGTGGACGCCCCGCAGTGGTTCCGGTCAGCTTGGGGATCGATACCTTTTACAAGGCCTATCGGCGGTCGCGCCCAGCTCACCTCGGTTCCGAGGAACAGGGCGTACTCTGGGATCCAGCGCGTTTCCGCACGAACCGCATGCGCCGCCTGTTCGCTGAAGCCCGTCGCTACGCGCAATTGAACGTCCCGGTGTTACTGTTGGGCGAGCGCGGCACGGGCAAGACTACCCTCGCCAGTTGGGTTCGCATGAACAGCCCGTTTCGACGCGAGGAACAAGATACCCACTGGCCGGCGGTGGCCTGTGGCCAGTACAGCCCGGAAACCATGCGGGCCGAGTTGTTCGGCTACCGCAAGGGTTCCTTTACCGGTGCCACCCGCGATACCGATGGATTGTTGGCGGCGGCGGATGGCGACACCTTGTTCCTCGACGAGGTGGGCGACATCAGCCCAGATCTGCAACGGCTCCTAATCAAGGCTGTGGAGGAAAAGCAGTACCTGCCGCTGGGCGACGACCGCCCCCGACGCAGCAGTTTCCGGCTGATCACCGCCACGAACCTGACGCCGGACGAGTTGCGACGCCGGCTTCACCCCGATTTTCTTGACCGGATCAGTCTGTTGACCTTGCAACTGCCGGCGTTGCGTGAAGTCCCCGAAGAACTCCCGTGGCTGTGGCCGGATGTCTACCGCGAAGCCGCGCGGCGTTGCGGTATCTCCGAGGTGACGCTCCCTCCAGAGGGGGCGGCTGGCAGGCATGTCGCCGAAATTCTGGCCCGCCATCCGCTACCCGGCAATCTGCGGGATTTGTTTCGCGTCGCTTATCGAATCCTCGCGGCCCGCCATGATCCAGACGAACCGCTCACCCTAGCGGACGCGATAGCCTACGGGCTGGAGGTGCTTGAAGGCGGACCGTTTCAGGGAGAGGCTCCGAACAGCCGTTCTAGCACCAGCCAGGATATCGCCCGGGCCTTCGCCGAGGCCGGATCGCTGGACGTGATACTCCAAAAAGTCGGCTGTCTGGACACCCGGATACTCGAAAAAGACCTGAGGGCTTTTCTGGCCCGCGAGCTGCGCCGCTGCGCCCGCGCGCACGAAACGCCCGTCGATCAGTTGTGCGACGTGAGCGAGCGGACGCTGCGGACTTGGGCATTAGGAGAGCTGTACCGGAAAGATCATGCCGATAATCGGCGAGTTTCTTCCGAACCCCCAGCCTGACTACACAATCCACATTTTCACCAGAAAACTTTGATGTTTATTTCACTTTTAATTTTAAATGGTTAGATAAAAATTTGATGATTACCACAGTTTGGCACAGGATTCGCCCTCTTCCTAGTGACATCGGCGACCAGCCTGATCGAACCTGGAGAGAGAGCGATGAACGTAGCCATGCAGCAGAACGGCATTCGAGGCGCCTCCGAACCTCCCTTGTCCCGGCACGCCTGGGAACGCATGTGCGGACGAGGTATTCCACCAGCCGCCGTGGAGGCGGTCTTGGAATACGGGCGGAAGGTCCACATTCGCGGTGCTGCCATCCACGCCATCGGTCGCAAGGAGGTCGCCTACTACCGACAGTTGGGCAGAGACCTGTCCGCCTTCGAGGGTCTGCAAATCGTTTGTAGCCCGGAGGGATTGGTGATTACGACTTACCGCAACCATGACTTTAACGGGCTACGGCGTGATAGCCGTCGCCGACGTAGATAAAGAAGTTGCTAATGGAAAGCTTTGGAGAATGAATGCCTACTCCCCAGTGGAGAGCTTGGCATCGCTAGAACTGACCGAAGAGATGACGCGGATAGGGTGAAACGTCCTGGGGAGAGTCGGCCTTATTGTCGAGTAGAACTCTCGAATAAAGCACCCCAAGGCAAGCCGTCAAGTATCGTGTACGCAGCAAGTTTTGGGAAATTAGACCCGAATTAATTACATTGGGTAAACCCCCGGCTCTGCCGGGGGGACAGTAAAAGTTTGACAGTTCCGGGAGTCCCTCAGGAGACTCCCCGCCGTGAGCCGCCAAAGCACACGATGAGGAG
>JBDHRD010000185.1:0-6107 GCA_039807425.1 Candidatus Contendibacter sp.
TTAAGCCGAATCAGATCGGTATGCCAACCGATGAGCCAGCGCAGATTCTCGGTCAAATCACCCTGCGCCCAGCGTTCGGCTGCCCGGATGGGATCGATCCGCCCGGCCAGCACCTGTTCGTAGCATTCGAACAGCTCCCGGCGGCGGCATTCGCCGTCGGCCTGGGTCAGCGCGGCGAGTGGCGCGCCGCCCACGATCTCCAGCAACGTCGCCGGCTCCAACCCGCCCGCGACGCGCGCCGCCAGCCAGGGAACCGCGACCGCCAGCGCGGGCGAGTTGAAACCGATCTTCTGACAGCGGCTGCGCACCGTGGCCGGCAACCGCGCTGGTTGAGCGGTGACCAGCAGCAACAAGCCATTGCCCGGCGGTTCCTCCAGCGTTTTTAACAGGCTATTGGCGGCGTTGACATTCATCCGGTCGGCCGGTTCCAGCAGCGCGATCTTGTGGCCGCCGTATTGGGCGGTATAGCCGAGGAAGGCGCACAGCTCGCGGACTTGATCCACCTTGATGATCTTGCTGTCCTCTTCCGGCTGCACGATGTTGTAGTCGGGATGACTGCCAGCCCGGAACAATCGGCAACTCCGGCACTGGCCGCAGGCCTCGCCGTCGGCGTCGGCGTCGGGGTGGTCGCACAGCAGCGCCCGCGCCAGCCGACGGGCGAACAACCCCTTGCCCAGTCCCGCCGGGCCTGACAGCAACAAAGCGTGCGGCAGGCGTTCAGCCGCGCGGCGCTGCTGAATCTGACGCCAGAGGTCCTCGTGCCAGGGCAGGCGTTCGTCCTCCATCAGCGTCGCTCCAGCCAGGCGGCGAAAATGGCTTCGACCTCGGCCCGCACCGTTTCGACCGGCCGGTCAGCGTCCACAATGCGGTAGCGATCGGGGTTGCGGCGCGCCTGGTCGCGATAAACCGCGCGGATTCGCTCGAAAAAAGCCGGTTTCTCCCGTTCGAAACGATCCGCCGCGCCGCGCCGTCCGGCCCGTTCCAGACCCACCTCGATGGGCAAGTCGAACACCAGCGTTAAATCGGGCCGCAATTCGCCCTGCGTCCAGTCTTCCAGGATCGCAATCCGTTCCGGCGGCAAACCCCGTCCTCCCCCCTGATAGGCGTAAGTGGCGTCGGTGAACCGATCGCACAGCACCCAATCACCAGCAGCCAGCGCCGGCCGGATCACCCGCTCCAGATGCTCGGCGCGGGCGGCGAACATCAACAGCGTCTCGGTGGTCAGCGCCATGCCATCGTGACGATGGCCGAGCAGCAGGGCGCGAATCTCCTCGCCCAGCAGGGTTCCGCCCGGTTCGCGGGTCAGCGTCACCCGACGGCCCGCCCGTTCCAGATACTCCCGCATAAATGCGATCTGGGTGGTCTTGCCGGCGCCCTCGCCGCCCTCGACGGTGATGAAACAGCCTAACGCCATGCTATTCCTTCTTGCGCAGTTGATACTGCCTGACCGCCCGATTATGTTCGTCGAGCGTCCGGGAAAAGACGTGCCCGCCCTGACCCGTTGCCACGAAATACAGTGTGTCGCCAGGAGCCGGATTGACGGCGGCGGCCAATGCGCCCGCACTGGGCAGGGCGATGGGCGTTGGTGGCAACCCCTTGTGGGTATAGGTATTATAGGGATTGTCGCGGGTCAGATCGGCGCGGCGCAGATTGCCGTCAAAAGCCTCGCCCAGGCCATAGATCACGGTCGGATCGGTTTGCAACAACATCCCCCGTCGCAGCCGGCGCGCGAATACGCCAGCCACTTCTGGTCGTTCCGTCGGCAACGCGGTTTCCTTTTCCACGATTGAAGCCAGAATCAACGCCTGGTAAGGGTAGGCCAGCGGCGAGTCCGGGGAACGCTGATTCCAGGCCTCGCGCAGCTGGCGGTCCATCGCCGCCAGCGCCCGCCGCAGGAACCCCTCATCGGTAAAGCCAGCGGGAAAGTGGTAGGTGTCCGGCAAAAACCACCCTTCCGGAAGCTCACCCGGCCGGCTCAGCCGCGCCATGATCTCGGCGTCGGTCGCATCCCGCAAAGTCTGTTTGATCTTGGGATGCTCGGCCAACGCCCGGCGCAACTGCCGGAAGGTCCAGCCTTCCACCACGGTCAGCGAGTACTGGATGACCCGACCCGCCACGATCTGGTCGAGCAAGCGGCGCGGGGTGATGCCTGGCGCGAGGGCGTATTCGCCGGCCTTGAGTCGGGGCGCCAGCCGGTGCAACCGGGCGTAGGCTTGCAGATATGGCGACGACCGCAACAGGCCCGGTTGCCGCTGCAATTCCCGGGCGAGAGCGGCCATGCCCATGCCAGATTTCAGTTCGAGCGTCAGACCGTTGGTCGGCACGCCGAGGGGCGCGTCGAGAAACGCGCGGTAATCGGCGTAAACGAGATACAGAGGCGGACCAAGGATCAACGCCAGCGCCGCCAGGACCAGCAGCAATGGTCGAGACCGCCGGGGAAAAACCATGCCCTCACCCCCGACCTCTCTCCCGCCAGCGGGCGAGGGGAGCGAACGGGAACATCGCCTTCAATCCAGCGCGCGGAAGATCACCGAGCCGTTGGTGCCGCCGAAGCCGAAGGAATTCGACAGGGCGATCTGGATGCGCCGTTCCTGGGCGGTGTGCGGCACGTAGTTCAGATCGCACCCCGGTTCCGGATGGTCCAGGTTGATGGTGGGCGGCGCGACCTGATCGCGGATCGCCAGCACCGAGAAAATCGCTTCGACACCGCCGGCCGCGCCCAGCAAATGACCGGTCATGGATTTGGTCGAACTCATCGCCAGCCGGTGGGCGTGGTCGCCGAACACGGTCTTGGCCGCGTCGCTTTCGATCTTGTCGCCCGCCGGCGTGGACGTGCCGTGGGCGTTGATGTAATCCACTGCGTCGGGTGCGATTTCCGCATCGCGCAGGGCGTTCAGCATCGCCCGCCGCGCCCCGTCGCCATCCGGCGGCGGCAGCGTCATGTGGTAGGCGTCGCCGCTCATGCCGAAACCGATCAGCTCGGCGTAAATCCGCGCGCCGCGCCGTCGGGCGTGTTCGTATTCTTCCAGCACCATCACCCCGGCGCCGTCGCTGAGCACGAACCCGTCGCGATCCTGGTCCCACGGCCGGCTGGCTTTCTCGGGCTCGTCGTTGCGGGTGGACAGCGCCCGCGCCGCCGCGAAGCCGCACAGTCCGGTGGGCGTGGTGGCCATTTCCGCGCCACCGGCGATCATCACGTCGGCGTCGCCATAAACGATCAGTCGGCCGGCCAGGCCGATGCTGTGGGTGCCGCTCGTGCAGGCGGTGACCACCGCCAGATTCGGCCCCTTGATCCCGTACAGCACCGACAGGTTGCCCGACACCATGTTGATGATGCTGCGCGGCACGAAGAACGGTGTCAGCCGGCGCGGCCCGCCCTTCAAAAACGCCGCGTGACCTTCCTCGATGCCCGGCAGGCCGCCGATACCGGAACCGATGTAGGTTCCGATCCGCTCGGCGTTCGCCTCGGTGATTTCCAGTCCCGCATCCCGGATCGCCTGCGCCGCCGCACCGATGCCGTAATGGATGAAGGTGTCCATCTTCTTGGCTTCCTTGGGATTCAGGTACTGTTCGACCTGAAAATCCTTCACCGCGCCGCTGATGCGCACCGGGTAACCGCTGACGTCGAAGGCGGTGACCGGTCCGATCCCGCTGCGACCCGCCAGGATATGGGTCCAGGCGGTCTCCACGGTGCTGCCGACCGGGGACACGATGCCCATGCCCGTCACTACCACTCGCCGCTTGGTCACGGAACTCCCCTCACTGTACCAGGCTGACCCAAGAAAGCCGCGGCCACGGATCGGCGGCCGCGGCGGATTCGGAATCACGCGGGACGGACACCTTCAACCGAGATGCGCCGCGATGTAATCAATCGCCTGCTGCACCGTGGTGATCTTCTCGGCGTCCTCGTCGGGGATTTCCAGTTCGAATTCCTCTTCCAGGGCCATCACCAGTTCGACGGTGTCCAGCGAGTCGGCGCCGAGGTCCTCGACGAACGAGGCCTCGTTGGTGACCTGTTCTTCCTTCACCCCCAACTGTTCGATGATGATTTTCCTGACGCGGGCTTCAATGTTGCTGATGTCGGTCATGATGGTTTGCTTCCTCGTGTTGTTTCAATCCGCACCCGCGCTTTCACGGCGGGCGAAATCCGGTGACGGCACCATACCCCCGGCATGGTTTCCGGCCCCCGCGCCGACCACCGGCCCAACCAGCGCGGTCTTTTCCAAAGCCAGTCTCTGGCCAGCGCTCAGGCCATGTACATCCCACCGTTAACGTGCAGAGTCTCGCCGGTGATATAGGCCGCTTCCGGCGAGACCAGGAACGCCACGGCGTTGGCGATGTCCTGGGGTTCGCCCAACCGTTGCAGCGGAATGCTGGCGAGCAGCGCCTGACGCTGCGCCGCCGGCAAATCCCGGGTCATATCGGTGGCGATGGCTCCCGGCGCGACCGCGTTGACAGTGATATTGCGCGAACCGATCTCGCGGGCCAGCGATTTGGTGAAGCCGATGATCCCCGCCTTGGCCGCCGCATAGTTGGCCTGGCCCGGATTGCCGGTAGCGCCCACCACCGAGGTGATGCTGATGATACGCCCGCGCTGGGCTTTCATCATCCCGCGCAGCACCGCCTTGCTCAGCCGGTAGACCGACGTCAGGTTGGTGTCGAGGGTCGTCGCCCATTCCTCGTCCTTCATCCGCAGCAGCAGGTTGTCCCGGGCGATGCCGGCGTTGTTGACCAGGATGCCCGGCGGGCCGAATTCCTGGGTCACCGCCTTGAGGGTCGCGTCCACCGACGCGGGATCGGTCACGTCCAGCCGCAGACCGCGCCCCTGGATGCCGCGCTCGCGCAAATCCCGGGTAATCGCTTCCGCGCCGGCCTCGGTGGTCGCGGTGCCGATCACGGTCGCGCCGCGCCGGCCCAGTTCGCGGGCGATGGCCTGGCCGATGCCGCGACTGACCCCCGTGATCAGGGCGATTTCGCCATCCAGCGTCGTCATCGTCAACTCTCCTTCGCGCTCAATAGTTCAACAGCACCGCGCCCCAGGTGAAACCGCCGCCGAAGCCTTCCAGCAACAGCGTGTCGCCGCGCTGGATGCGGCCGTCGCGCACCGCTACGTCCAGGGCCAGCGGCACCGAGGCCGCCGACGTGTTGCCGTGCAGCCGCACACAATCCACCATCCGCTCTTCCGGCAGGCCGAGCCGCTTGGCGGTGGCGGTCAGAATGCGCCGGTTGGCCTGATGCGGAATCAGCCAGTCCACGTCGGCAACGGTCCTATGATTCGCAGCCAAAATTTTTTCGGCGATGTCCTTGAGCGTGGTCACCGCCACCTTGAAGACTTCACTGCCGCGCATTTCGACGAAGGCGGCGTTCTGGCGCGTCTGATCGTAGCCGCTGGACACGCCGGACGGAACCCACAGCAGTTCCTTGTAACGACCGTCGGCGCCCAACCGACTGTCAATGATACCGGGTTCATCCGCCGCTTCCAGCACCACCGCGCCGGCGCCGTCACCAAACAGGATGCAGGTGCCGCGATCCGTCCAGTCGATGATGCGGGTGAAGGTGTCCGCCCCCACCACCAGCGCTCGCCGCGCCGCGCCGGTGCGGATGAAACGATGGGCGATATCCAAAGCGTAGACGAAGCCGGTGCAAACCGCCTGCACGTCGAAGGCGGGACCGCCATGGCAACCCAGTCGGTGCTGCAACTGGGTGGCGACGCTGGGAAACACGTGATCGGGCGTGGTGGTGCCCAGGATGATCAAATCAATATCGCGCGGTTCGATCCCTGCGGCTTCCAGCGCCCGCCGGGACGCCTGTTCGGCCAGATCGCAAGTGGTCTCTCCCGGCGCGGCGATGTGGCGCTCCTCGACGCCCGTGCGTTCGACGATCCAATGCGCCGTGGTCTCGATCTGCTGTTCGAGATCGGCGTTGGTCAGCACTTTTTCCGGCAGATAGCCGCCGGTTCCAACGATGCGGGCGTAATTCAAAGCGCTTGCCTCTCGGCGTGAAGGGCGGCCAGATGGGTGGCGATGCGCTGGGGCACCGCCTGCTCGACTTCCAGCATCGCCACCTGGATGGCGTTGGCGAACGCCAGGGCGTCGGCGCCGCCATGG
>JBDHRD010000186.1:0-6102 GCA_039807425.1 Candidatus Contendibacter sp.
GATGCAGCTATCTCTACAGAGAGCGTGGTTTTCCCTACGCCACCCTTGAAATTAATAAACGAGACTACAGTTGCCATGATGTTTTCCTTAATAGTGGCAAGTGATTATCTGGTTCCACATAT
The DNA here is from genome assembly GCA_039807425.1 of Candidatus Contendibacter sp. Taxonomy (GTDB): domain Bacteria; phylum Pseudomonadota; class Gammaproteobacteria; order Competibacterales; family Competibacteraceae; genus Contendibacter. Next base: position 123 of record JBDHRD010000186.1, read on the forward strand.
CCTGAGCCATGCCAAGATATGCGGCAGTGGCACCCGCCTGACTGGTCGTTCGTCGCCGCTTCGCTCCCCGTCAGACAGAACAGGTCAATATTAATAAATAGGCCGCATGGGTCGCCATGGCGCCCGATAGAACCCATGTTCCATCACCTACCCATTTTCCCCCGCGCCATGTGTCTGCATGAATACGTTAGTCTGATGTTTATTTAAGCATAGCCCACCCCCGCCATCCTTTCCAGATTGCCCCGCTACTTTCCACAACCGCCACAACCGGCGCGACTTTCCGCAAGTTCCCGTCGATCCTGGCGCCCATCGTTTCGGAGACCGAACCATGGGCGACTTTCAGCGCTGCATTGAAATCATTCTGGCGGAGGAAGGTGGTCAGGTAAACCACCCGCGCGACCCCGGCGGCCTGACGAAATACGGCATTTCCCAGCGCAGCTATCCCGACCTCAACATCGCCGCGCTGACGCGCGAGACCGCCATCGCGCTCTACCGCCGCGACTACTGGAACCCGGTGCACGGCGACGAACTCCCCGACGGGCTCGACCTGCTGGTGCTCGACAGCGCCATCAATCAGGGGCCGGCCACCGCGATCAAACTGCTGCAGGAAGCGCTCGGCGTGGCCGTGGACGGCGTGCTGGGGCCGATCACTCTGGCCAACGCCCGGCGCGCCCTGCCGAACGTGTTGGCGGAGTTGTGCGCGCTGCGGGCCTGGCGCTACGAGATCAACCGCCACGAGGACGCCTTCGGCAAGGGCTGGTTTCGCCGGCTGTTCCGCCTGTTCGCCCTCGCCCGCGACTGGAGCCGGACGCCATGAAGCTGAACACCCTGCTGAGCGAGCCCAGCACCTATCGGGGCCTGGTCTGGCTGCTGACCGCCGCCGGTCTGGCCCTGTCCCCCGAGCAACAAACCGCCATCGTCGGCGCCGGCGCGGCCCTCACCGGCCTGATCGGTGCGTTCTTTACCGACACCCACAAGGAGTAATCCCCCATGTCCACCCCCGCCACGTCCTTCCGCCTGTTCTATCCCGACCGCAACACCGTCACCGGCCTTTCCCTGTTCGGCCCCGATGGCGCCGCCCTCGCCCCGGCCAGCGTCGCCGACGGGTCCGGAGATCCGGCCGGCTGGAAATCCAGGGTCCTGACCTTCGCCGCCGCCAGCGAGCCGTTGTTCGCCACCCCGACCTTTCAGGATCCGGCCGCGCCGGTCGGCCTGTACCTGTGCCGGGAGGAGGGTGGTATCTTCCACAAGGTGCTGGACGAGACCGCCTTCGATCCGGCCAGCCCCGGCCGGCCGACGCCGGCCGTCACCGCTGCCCAGGAATTCCGGCTGTACGCCGCCACCGACCTGGGTGGCGGGGTGCGGACCTATGCGGTCAAGACCCCGCTCAATCCGGTGGCGCTGGTCAAGGCCCTGGGCAAGGACCCGCTCACCGGCACCCCGCGCTTGGGCAACGATATCCTGCTGCGCTGGACCGGCGAGGTGCCGGCCCGGATCGAGGTGGAATGCGACGTGGAGGACATCACCGATCCGGCCGGCTATGTCCCGCTGGCGGTGACCAACCTCACCAGCTACGCCGAGAGTTCGGTGGGGCTGTCGCTGGTGCGGGCCAACAGCCCGATCGTGCCGCAGGACGGCCTGACCCATCTGGCCCGGTTCCGGTTGCGCTACAACGTCAGCGGCGACATCGGCGCCTGGGCGGAAACCAGCCACGTCATGATCACCTACGAGATGGCCGCGCCCAATCCGCCGCAGGCCTTCGCCGTGCACCTGCTGCGGGATCGGGTGGACACCATCCCCGACGTGGTGAAAGTCACCTGGCAGAAGGCGGCCATGAACCCCGGCGATGGCGTCGAGATCGTCTGCTACGACTACCTGGACAAGAAGCACGCGCTGTACAGCAGCAACGGCAGTGAAACCGAGGCGCGGATCGAGAACGTGTCCCGGTTTATCGTCCAGGACGCCGGTCCCGCCGTGGCCCGGCCCTACCGCTTCGCCATCGTCAGCACCAACCGCAGCGGCCCGTCGGACGAAGTGTTCGCCGCCGCCCCGCTGAGCCTCACCAGCAAGGTCAAGCCGGTCGAGCCGCCCACCCCGGACGAACTCGCCGGCACCGCCCGCGCCGTCAACTACGCCACCCTCAAGGCCGAGGTGTTCGCCGACGTGCTGGCGGCGCTGGGGACGCTGCCGACCGAAGGCCAGGCCATCGTCAACGGCACCCTCGATCAGGTGGTGCTGAAGATCAAGGACGTGGTCCGCAAGGGCGGCCGCGTGGACCTGACCGATTTCGGCGTCCTGGCCGCCAAGTGGACCAGGGAACGCCTGGCGCGCAATCCCGCCACCGGCGAACCGGTGGTGGTCCCGGCCTACCGCAGTCTGGGCTTTACCCCCAGCATCGGGTTCAAGACCGGTACCCGCAACGGCACGATCCTGACCGACGCCCAGGCCAAGCCGGCGTAAGCGAGTCGGGAGTAGCGAGTAGCGAGTAGAGAAAAACTACTCGCCGCTCGCCCGATGCCACTCGCCCCTTGCCACTCGCCGCTCGCCGCTCGCCATGAGTCACGCCACCAACTATTTCGAAGAGATGATCGCGCGGTTCTTCCGCACCAGCGCCCCCGCCAAGCCGGCGGCGCTGTACGTCGCGCTGTTCACCACCCTGCCGGACGAGAGCGGGGCCAACGGCGTCGAGGTGAGCGGCGGTGGCTATGCCCGCATCCGCAACGGCCCGGCCGACGCCAACTGGAGCGCCCCCAGCGGCGGCGACGGTACGCTCCGCAATCTGGTCACCGTGGCCTTCAATCCGCCCACCGCCGACTGGGGCACCGTGGTCGGCTTCGGCCTGTACGACGCCCTGACCGGCGGCAACGCCTGGCTCCTGGCGCCGCTGGAAACGCCGCTGACGGTCCGGGCCGGCGATCCGCCGCCGATCTTCGCCCCCGGCGATCTGGTCGTCACCGTCGCCTGACCGCGAGCCGGGCGATAACGTGTTAAACCGATGCGCGCCGCCGCCACCCTGACCCTGACCGCCAGCGACGGCGCGCCCGCCGCCGCGCCGGTGCAGACGCCTGATACTCTGGCCGGCACCGCCCGCACGTTGGTCAGCAGCATCCAGCCGGGCACCGCCAGCCCGTTCAAAACCGAACCCCAGTCCGCCGTCCTGGCCCAGTTGGGCGCGCTGCCGGCCAACGGCGCCACCCTCATCGAGCAGGCCCTGTATCGACTGGTCCTGAAGATCAAGGACATGACTCGCAAGGGCGGCACCGTCATTCTCGACGACCTGGGGGCGTTCGGCGTCCGCTGGAGCGCCCCCCGCACCGCGCGCCATCCGGTCACCGGCGTCGAGACCGTCCTGCCGGCCCAGCGGCAACCGACCTTCACCGCCAGCAGCGGTTTCAAGGCGGGCACGCGGGCCGGCCTGCTCCTCACCGATGCCGAGGCTAGAAACCCATGAGCGCCACCGAACTCCTGCGCGTGCGCTACACCCCGGACGGCGACACGGTGTGCTGTTGGCGCGTGCTCGCCGCGAACGGCATCCGCCGAACGGAAGAAGTCCGGGTGCGGCTGGCCTATCTCGATGCCCCGGAGATCGGCAATCTACAGACCTACGCCTATGCGGTCAGCGCCCGCGCCTATTTGCGCCGGTTGCTGGGCCTGCACGAGCCGGTCAGGGTCACGGTTTACGGCCAGAACGCCTATGGCCGAATGACTACCAAGAGATGCCCGCGATTTCCTCGCGCTGGCTGATCGCGATGCTGGACAGCCCCGCCGCCTGCTATCGGAAGTACCTCGATCCGCAGCGGCCCCCCCAGGAAAGCACCGACGCGCTCCGGTTTGGAACCCTGGTTCACGGCTTGGCGTTGACCTCGCGCCAGTTCGAGCGGGAATTCATCGTGGCCGACTACGAACGCCGCTCCCTCGCCGGCAAAGCCCGTCATGCGGCATTGGCCGCCACCAGCTTGACCGTGATCCGGCCCGCCGAGTTGGAGAAAGCCCGCGCCCTCGTCGCCACCCTGCGCGCCGATCCCGCCGCCCGCAAGTTGCTACGCGGCGCCAAGAAGGAACGGATGATCATCCAACCGAGGGCCAGGGGCCTGTTGCCGCTCAAGGCCCGGCTGGACATTCACCAGGAAGCGCGGCGGCAAGTGGTGGAACTGAAAACCACCTACTCGATCCGCGCCGTGGAAACCGCAATGGATCGGTATCGCTATCCGCTGTCGGCGGCGTTTTATCGGGATTTGTCGAAATCGCTGAGTGTCATCTTCGTGTTTATCCAGACCCAAGAGCCGTTTGAGGTCGCGGTTATCCCACTCGACAACGCGCGGCTTCAGGAAGGAGGCGCGCAGTGGCGGGACGCCCTGCAACGGTTTGATGCCTGCTGGCGAAGCGGCGAGTGGCCGGTGGCGAAATCCGCCGCGCCCGAACGGGACGACGATCCGCTGCTGATGCCGTTCCTACCCGCCGCGCCGCGTTGGCCGCACCGGTTTGAGTGGCCGGTCGGTGAATTGGCGCTGTAACCCCACCCCATGCCACGGACGGCGCCGGAGAACGCCATGCCCATCAAAACCGAGAACCGCCACCGCTACCCGCCGAACTGGCGGGCGATTCGCGCCACGATCCTGGAACGCGCCGACGACCGCTGCGAGCAGTGCGGCATCCCCAACCGTGCTTGGCGCAACCACGCCACGGGGCAATGGACCAAGGACGCAGGACTGGCCGAGGCGTGGCGCGCTGGACGGTGACAAGATCGCGTGCATCGTGCTGACCGTGGCCCACCGCGACCACGCGCCCGAACACAACGACCCGGTCAACCTGCGCGCCCTGTGCCAGCGCTGTCACTTAGCGTATGACGCCGACCATCACGCCCAGACCGCCTATCGCACCCGCCGCGCCGGCAACGCCGCTGGAGACCTGTTCGATATTGCTCTGGAATCTTGAGGAAACCGCCCGCCAACTCGGCGGCGTCAGCGCCCACACCGTGCGGCGGTTGCTGGAGCGCGGCGAATTGCCCACCGTGCGCATCGGCACCCACCTGCTCATCCCCGCCGAAAGCGTGCGGGACTGGATCAACCGCCAGACCGTGACCTATGCTGAACAAGGCGCGGGGCGGTTGGCCAGAGGATCTGGCTCATGCCCAAACGAAAAGACCAAGACAGCCTCTACAAGCGCGGGGATTCCCCGTTCTGGTGGGCCAGCTACACCGACGCAAGCGGCGCGCGAACTCGCCGCAGTACTCAAACTGCCGACCGAAAGGAAGCCGAAGCCCTGTTAGCCAAGTGGAAGCTGGCGGCCCATCAGGAGAAGCACTGGGATGCGCCGCCCAGCCACACCTTCGATGAATTGATGCTGGCTTATTTGGCCGATACCAAAGCTATCAAGCGTAGCGCCGAGCGTGACCGCTACAGCGCCAAGCGGCTCTATCCCGTTTTCACCGGGCGGATGCTGGACAGCCTGACGCCTGCTGATATTCGCCAGTATATCCGCCATATCCGCCAGCGAAAATCGGAAGACATTCAGCCGGCAACCATCAACAAGGAACTCCGCTTGTTGTCATCCGCTTTAAACCATGCGGCGCGCGAATGGGGATGGGTGGTCAGCAACCCGGTCAGTGGCCGAACCTTGCCGGAACCAGAGGGATGGGTTCGCTGGCTCAATACCAGCGAAGCGCAGGCCTTGATCGAAGCTGCGGCGGCCGAGCCAATAACCGCCGCTTACTTGCCCGACTTCATTCAACTGGGGCTCCATACCGGGATGCGGCGGGGGGAACTGTTGGGCCTGGAATGGGCGCGCGTGGATTTTTCCGCCAATCTGATCCATCTGGCCGGCATCAACACCAAGAGCGGTAAGCGGCTCAGTATCCCCCTCAATGCGACCGCACGAGCAGCTTTGATCAACCGGGCGGGGTTTGTGAACTTTCGGCAGAATGGAGCCATTTCGATTTCGGCATAATGGTGCCACCAGAATTGCGGCGTAATGGCGCCAG
>JBDHRD010000187.1:0-6089 GCA_039807425.1 Candidatus Contendibacter sp.
TTGCCGGTCACGCCCGCCAGCGACGAGATGTTGATGATGCGGCCCCAGCGCGTGCTCATCATCGGCAGCAGCAGGGGTTGTGTCACGTTAAAGAAGCCGTGCAGGCACACGTCGATCACCCGCCGCCATTGCACCGATGACATCCCGGCCATAGGCGCGTCGTCGTGAATGCCGGCGTTGTTGACCAATACCTGAATCGGTCCGGCTTCGAGCAGTTGGTTCAGAACGGAGCCCGTTTGGTCGGCGTCGGCGACATCGAAAATTGCCGCTTCCGCCGACCCGCCCACACCGCGAATCGCGTCCGCGACTGCCATCGCCCGTTCAGGATGTTGATGGGCATGAACGATGACGTGCAGCCCGTCGCGCGCCAGTCGCTGGCTGATCGCGCAGCCGATGTCGCTGCTGCCGCCGGTGACCAGCGCCCGCTTCACGGCGCGATCTCCATGCTCAGGGTCGCGCTGTCGCCAGCCGGCAACGTCACTCGTCCCGCCGTCCCCCGGGCGATGGCGCACAGCAACGGCACGCTTCGAGCGGCAGGATTGCCGGTGCGCAAACACTCCAGGCCCGGATCATCGAGTGGAGTCGCCGGTTCATCCCCGCTGGATTCCAGTCGCAGGAGCGCCAGCCGGTGGGGCGTCGTCGCCGGATTCAGCAGCAACGCCACGCCAAACGGTGCGACGATTTTGCGGTGCTTGGCCAGCGGAAACGGCAGCGGCAAATCATAGGCGACCAACAGCACCCGCGCCTGGTCGGCCCACGCCAGCGCCGCCGCTTCCCGCAGGCCGGCGGCGAAACTGCCGTCGTAGGCCGACAGGCTCAACGAGGGTTGCATACAGCCGGTGGCGATGGCCCAGTAGCCGGCGGGCGTGTTATGCACCGACTGATGAAAATGGGTGGGCGACACCGGCCGGTCGGGCTGGGTCAGCGCCACGCAGATTTTGTCCAGAATCTCGCTGTCGCCACCCGAGGACGCGAACACTGTGCGCACCGACCACACTCCTCGCTCGTTGCCGGGGGAGAGGTCAGAGGTAAGGGCGGTCTGGGCCATCGCTTCCTGTGCGGCCTGAAGCGCCAATTTGATCGTGGCGGTGACGCGCCGCCGTTCGTTGGCCGGCAACAATGTGGCCATGGCCGCCGGCATCGGTTCGGCGACATAGGGTCGCTGGCCGGCAAGCACCGCCCGACTGGCGGCCCAGCCCGCCAAGCCCGGCGCCATGAGACCCACGGCCTCCACGGCGAGCGCTTTCATGATTCCCTCCGTCCGAACAGCAGGCTGCAATTGGCGCCGCCGAAACCGAAGGAGTTGCTCAGCGCGAGCCGCAGCGGGCGGTCCCGGTTTTCCAGCACGATGCCCGCGTTCAGCTTCGGATCACGCCGGCGGGTGTTGAGCGTGCCCGGGATCAGCCCGTGCTCCAGGCACAGGTGGACGAGGAGCGCTTCGGTGATCCCTGCCGCGCCCAGCGTGTGACCGGTCCAACCCTTGGTCGAACTGCACGGCGTGTCCGGCCCGAACACCCGCATCACCGCCCGATCCTCGGCGGCGTCGTTCAACGGCGTGGCGGTGCCGTGCAGGTTGATGTAGTCCACCTGCACCGGCGTCGCGTCCGCCCGGGCCAGCGCCTGTTGGATCGCCAGCGCCGCTCCCGCCCCTTCGGGATGCGCGGCGGTCATGTGCCAGGCGTCGCTGCTTTCACCATAACCGAGCAGCAGGACGCGCCCGTCGCCGGGGTCGGCCCATTCCAGCAGCGCGAAGCCGGCCCCCTCGCCGACGTTCAAGCCATCGCGTTCGACATCCCACGGTCGGCAGGGCTGGGTAGACGCCAGTCCCAGCGCATTGAAGCCATATAAAGTGGTCAGACACAGGCTGTCCACCCCGCCGACCACGGCGGCGTCGCAGAACCCGGCCCGCATCTGCCGCCAGGCGGACGCGAACGCCTTGGCGCTGGAGGAACAGGCGGCGGAAAGGGCAAACGCCACGCCAGTCAAGCCCAGCCAGCGCCGGGTGAAATCCGCCACCGAGAACACGTTGTGGGTGTGTTGGTAATCGAAGGCCGCCGGCAAGCTCCCGGTGATGGGGTCGCGCTGGCGATAGGCCCGTTCGGTGGCGCCGATGCCGGCGGTGCTGGTGCCGACGAACACGCCAATCCGGTCGGGGCCGTAACGGTCGCGGGCAAGGCGCACGGCGGTGGCGAACCCATCCTGTTGCAGGCCCAGCCGCGCCAGTCGATTGTTGCGGCAATCGAACGGCGCGAACTCGTCGCGCAACGGCATCTCTTCCAGCCCCGCGACCCGGCCGACCCAGGTGTTCAGGTCGGCATCCTCGAAATCGCAGGGCCGCAGTCCGCTTTCGCCGCGCCGCAACGCGCGCAGCGAAGCCGCCAGACCGGGTCCCAGGGCGTTGGTCAGGGTGCAGGCGGCCATCGCCAGCGGCTGGATCGCCATGGATCAACTCATCTTCGTCAACAAGGGTCGAGCCGCTATCACGGCGGCGATGAAACTGGCGGCCACCCCCAGGCTCACGGTCAACCCGATGGCCCGCAGGGCCGGCAGCGCGGAAAGCGAAAGCATACCAAACACGGTCAAGGCGGAACCACAACAGACCAACAGCGCGTGCAGGGTGCGGCGACGCGCATCCGGGTCGGCGCCGGGCCGGCTGAAAAACAGCCCGTAATCCACGCCGACCCCCAACACCAGCAGCAGCGAGACCAGGTGAAACAGCGACAGCCGCTCGCCCAGCGCCAGCAGGGCCGCCACGGTGAACACCAGCGCCAGCAGGACCGGTATGAGCGCGGCGGCGACCTGGCGCCAGGAGCGCAGGCCGAGCCAGACCACCGCCACGATCAGCGCCGCGCCCCAACCGATCCGCGCCAGGGCCGCTGCGCGGAAATCGGCCACCAGCCGGTTGGTTTCCGCGCGTAAATCGAGATAGTACGCCCGGCTGGCCTCGTTTTGCGGCAAACCGGCGGCCAGCGCCGACGCCTCCCGCACACCACTGAGCGGCAGCAGCGCGGTCCAGCCCCGCTCGCCGGGAAACAGCAGCGCATCGACCCGCGTTCCCAGCAACGTGCCACGCAAGTCCTCGGGTCGCAGCGGCGGCGCGCTGCGGGCGGCGGCGACGGCGTCAACAAACGGCGCGAACAACCCCGGCTTGAACGGCAAGCCTTCGAGGGCGGCGTTCAGGTTGGCGGTCAGCGTAGCTGCCTCCGGCAACGCGATCTGACGTTGTTGCTGGGACCGCGCGCTGGGCAGATAGCGCATCGCGCCATCGTAACCGGTCAACCATCCCGCCGCCCGCCGATCATCCAGATAAGCCGCGATGGTTTCACCGTGGCGCAGGGCGGTTTCGGCGTCCGGCGCGGTGACCGCGATCAAATGGCCCACTTCCGGCGCGCCCAGCGCCGTCCGCAACTCCTGATCGAGTTGCATCAATTCGCGCGGCACCGGACTGAGCGCGGCCAGATCATTTTCCCACAGCGTCGGAACCTCGACGATCAGGATCAGCAGCACCAGCGCCCCGCACCCACCCAACGCTAGCGCCAGCCGGGGCCGGGGTTGCAACACCCGGTCCGCCCAGGGACCGACCGCCATCGGTTGCGGCGGCGTCCAGTTCGGCGGCAGCAGGGCCGGCAACAGCCAGCGCGTGGCGGCCAGGGCGGCGGCGACGCCGGCGACGGTGAACACCCCCAACTGGCTCAGGCCGGGAAAACCGGCGTCGAGCATCGCCAGACAACCGAACATGGTAGTCGCCGCGCACAGCCGCAAGGTCGGCCACAACTGGCGCAAGGTGCCCGCCACGGTTTCCGCCGCCCGCCGATGGCTGAACAGGTAGGTGGGATAATCCAGCGTCTCGCCGAGCAGGGTCATGCTGAACGCCAGGGTGATCAGGTACATCTTGCCGAAGAGCAAATCCACCGCCGCCGCGCCGGCCAGCAACGCCGACAGCACCGGCAGCGCGCCGAGCCAGACCGTGCGCGCCGAACGGTAGACCAACAGCAGAATCAGCACCACCACCGCCAGCGCCAGCGTGCTGAGCAGTTCCGCCTGGGCGCGGATCGTGTCCGCCGCCAGCGTCGCCAGCACGCCAGGACCGCTCATCTCCAGTCGCACGCCGGTTCCGGCGCGGGCGGCGGTGAATGCCGCGTGAATCGCGGTCACCGCTGCGCGCTGGGCGGCGAGGTCGTAACCGGATTGCCGGGTTTCGACCAGCAGCAGCGCGCGGTCGCCATCCGGCGAGAACCAGACGCCGAGCCGTTTGGCCGGTTCGCGCAATCCGCTTCCCGATTGCTTCAACACGCTGAGCAGCTCGCCGGTCGGATCGCCGGCCAGCCAGCGTTTCTGGAACACCGCCAGGGGCGACTGCAATTCCACCAGACGCTGTTGCAACCCGGCGCGCAGGCCTTCCTCCGTGAAGCGTTCCGGGGCCACGGTCGGGCTTAACCGGTAGCGGTGGGCGAACAGCGCCTGCAATTCCGCTTCGGGCAGAGCGTCCGCACCGTTGACGACGCGGGCCAAGGGGGCGCTGGCCCGCAGCCGTTCCGCCAACCGCTGGCTGACGGTGGCGCGCTCCGTTTCCGTGTCGTCGGCCAGGCCAAGCAGGATCAGCCGGGTGGTCGGGCCGCTGCGCAACTGTTCCAGCAGCAGTTCCGCCACCGGATCGGCGCGAGAGGCGAACAGGGTCAGGTCAGCGGCGACCGGCGTGGTCCAAACGATCCAGCCGCAGCCCAGCGCGGCGAGTAGCCACAACAGTGGAATGGACCAGCGCCGCATGATTGAAGATGGCCTCAACGCGAGGTAATGGTCATCACGCTGCGGTCGCCATCCGGCTCCAGCGTCTCCATGCGGTCGATCCGACCGTTCTGGCCGCGCAACACGATGGCGGCGACGTAGCGTTGCGCGTCCGCATCGCGGGGCGTCAGACGCAGGCTCCAGTCGGCGGGCGTTCCCTGGAATTCCAACTGGTAATAGCGCTCCAGCGCCGCCTGGTCGCCGGCCTGGGCCGCACGGATCGCCTCGACGAAAGGACGCAGTTGCGGATAACCATTGAGATCGAACTGCCGGCGACCCGCATCCGGGGTTTCGACCGTCAGCCACTGGCCGTCGGCCTCATAATCCTCCGGCTGGGGGCGCAGGGTCCGCTTGCGCAGAAAATCGGGAGCGCGGTAATACAACACCCCGGTGGTCACCAGCGGTACGTCCAGCACGGCCAAGGTTTTCTCCTCCCGAAACGCGGCTTCCACCGCTGGAACCGCCGCCAGCGCCCGCATGACCTGGGCCAGCGCGTCATCGTCGGCCACGACGGCCAGCGGCCAGCACAGCAACAATCCAACCCAGCGGATCACGAACACGAACAAACCCCATTTTCGGGTTGCGGCGCGATCGTGATCCGGGCTTCCGCCAGCACCTGGCCGGCGGCGCTGACCGCGACCGCGTAAATACAGTGACCGGCGTCGCCCAGCAGCAGGCGGGCGGTAACCTCTAACGGTGCGTCCACCGCCGCCAGGTCCTCGGCAAACCAGCGCACGTCGCGCAAGGCGGCCAGATAACCCGCCGGGGCACTTTGCTCCGCCGCCTGGGCGCGCAAGCCGCCGTGAATCGCCGCCGCCTGCGCGCCATACTCGCAAGCGTGCAATGCCGTCAGTCGGCCCCGCCGGCGCAGCGGATTAGCGGGATCGCGGTGGGTTTGCGTGACGCACACGATACCGTCCTCATCCCAGGCCGTGACCGCTTCCAGCAGGCACATGGCGCCGGAATGCGGAATCAAGGTTTGAATTTGGGTCTGGTCGAGCAGCATGGTGGTAACGCGATTAACGAATCCGCGCCAGACTATGCCGGTTCCGGGTCCAGCGCGACCAGGCCTTGCCCACCTCGTACCAGTGCAAATACCAGGCCTCCAGACCGAGCCGCCACAGCAGCAGCGGACTCAGGCGCAGGCGGTCCTCGGCGGCGCACAACACCGGCTGCAAATCCAGCCCGCGCGCCAGCGCCTGACTGCGGGCCAAGTGATAACGGCTCGTCACCAGCACGAAGGGTCGCGCGCTATCCTCCGCCAGCAAGTGACGCGCATGGCGCAAATTATCCAGGGTATTCAA
>JBDHRD010000188.1:0-6062 GCA_039807425.1 Candidatus Contendibacter sp.
CTGCCGTTCATGCTGTCCGACAATCCGCATATGCCGCTGGTGGATGCGGTGTTCGAGACCGTTTCCGGGTTGACCACGACAGGCGCCACCGTGCTGTCTGGCCTCGACGCCATGCCCAAGGCCATCGTCTATTACCGGGCACAACTGAATTTCCTTGGCGGCATGGGCATCATCGTGCTGGCGGTAGCGTTGCTGCCCATGCTGGGCGTCGGCGGCATGCAGCTTTACAAGGCGGAAACCCCAGGTCCGATGAAGGACGAAAAGCTCACGCCGCGCATCACCGAGACCGCCAAGAACCTCTGGACCATCTACGTCGGCCTGAACGTGGTCTGCACCCTGTCGTTCTGGGCGGCGGGGATGAACTTCTTCGACGCCCTTTGCCACAGTTTCGCCACGTTGGCGCTGGGCGGTTTTTCCACCCATGACGCCAGCATCGGTTATTTCAACAGCCCGGCTATCGAGTTGGTCGCCGGGTTTTTCTCGGTGGCGGCGGCAATCAATTTCGCGCTGTTTTTCCTGGCCTGGCGCTCGCGGAGCATCAGGGTGATCTTTCGCGATGCCGAATTCAGGTTCTGCATGGCGGTCTTTGGGGGGATCATCGCCACGGCCTGCGCTTATCTCTATTGGAGCGGCAAGTTTCCGTTGTGGGAGTCCTTTTACCACGGTTTTTTTCAGACCGCCTCGGTGATCACCGACAACGGCCTGGGGACTATCGGCTATCCGGCAGACTGGCCGATCTTCGTCCCGCTGTTGTTGCTGTTGGGCAGTTTCTTCGGTGGCTGCGTTGGTTCGACCTGCGGCGGGATCAAGGCCATCCGGTTCCTGCTGCTGTACAAACAGAGCGTGCGCGAGGCGCGGTTGCTGATTCGCCCGTCCGCGCAGATCGCGGTCAAGCTGGGCAATCACCCGATTTCGGACCGGGTCATGCAAGCGGTGTGGGGTTTCTATTACCTGTACATTTTCAGCTACTGTTTTTTCTCGCTGGCGCTGACCGCGACCGGGGTGGATTTAGTGACGGCGTTCGGGTCGGTGGCGGGTTGCCTGAACAACATGGGCATCGGATTGGGCGAAACGGCGGTCGGTTTCAGTCCGTTGAATGATACCGCGACCTGGCTGTTATCGTTGTCGATGCTGATTGGGCGCTTCGAAGTATTCCCGCTGCTGCTGCTGTTCCTGCCGGATTTCTGGAAGTGAAGAGAGCCAGGAAGGGGAGATGCGTGGCGATGCCGCCCCTGTCCGAAATTTTGCACGGTTGGGTATTTCTGCGCTCGTGGCGGAAGGACGCAGCCAATCCGCTGATCATGCTAAATGCGGATGCCGCCAGCAACCTACCGGCTTTAACCGGTAAGTCATTGAGTCATTAGTCCGACAGACTCCTGGCAGCGCCCGCGCAACCTTCGAGGCGGGCGGGCGTTTCAATACGTCGCTGATCAACGCGGCGGCGTCTACCAATGTGCCGAGATCGACGCCGGTTTCGATACCCAGGCCGTTCAACAGATAAATCACGTCCTCGGTGGCGACGTTGCCGGACGCGCCCGCCGCGTAGGGGCAGCCGCCCAGCCCGGCGATGGAAGCGTCGAACGTCGTCAGCCCCCGTTCCAGCGAAGCGTAGATATTGACCAGCGCCTGACCGTAGGTGTCGTGGTAGTGACCGGCCAGGGAATCCAGCGGTGCCTCCCAGAGCACGGCGTCCAGCATCCGCTGGATTTTGCCAGGCGTACCCACGCCGATGGTGTCGCCCAGCGAGATTTCGTAACAGCCCATCGCGTACAGCGCGCCGGCGACTTCCGCCACCCTTTCCGGCGCGACGTCGCCTTCGTAGGGGCAGCCCAGCGCACAGGAGACGTAGCCGCGCACCTTGACGCCGTGTTGCCGCGCCAGTGCCACCACCGGGCGGAAGCGGTCCAGCGATTCGGCGATGGAGCAGTTGATGTTGCGGCGGGAGAAGGTCTCGGACGCCGCACCGAACACCGCGATTTCGGTCGCGCCGGCGGCCAGGGCCGACTCCAGACCTTTCAGGTTGGGAACCAGCACCGGATAGCTCACGCCGGGCCGGTGGTGGAGGCTGGCCAGCACCGCCGCGCTGTCGGCCATTTGTGGCACCCATTTCGGCGATACGAACGCACCCGCTTCGATGGTGGTGAGGCCAGCGTCGGCCAACTGGTCAATCAGAGCCAGCTTGACCGGGGTCGGGACAATCTCCCGCTCATTCTGCAAGCCGTCGCGGGGACCGACTTCAACAATTCGGACTTGTCGTGGCAATAACATCGGCGGTTTCTCAGTCCATGTCAGCGACAGCCCGGCGTTCATTCGGTTCGGCGGCGAAATCCACCAGTTCCGCTCCGTCGCCGACCTGATCGCCGACGCCAAAGTGGAAGCCGTTGATCGTGCCGGCGGCCGGGGCGGTGAGCGTGTGCTCCATCTTCATCGCTTCCAGAATCAGCAGGGGCGCACCCTTCGCCACCCGCGCGCCGGGTTGCGCCAGCAGGGCGATGACCGTGCCCGGCATTGGCGCCAGCAACCCACCCTCGGCCCCGCCGCTCTCGGCGTTGAAATGCAGCGGGTCCACGCGGGCCAGCGACCAGGCGCGGCCATTGAGGAACACGTGGCGGCGTTCGCCGGCGACGATGCAACTGGCATCCATGCGTCGGCCATCCAGTTCCACTCGCAGCGGGCCGCGCAGATTCAGCAACTCGCCCCGTGCCAGCACGCCGCGCCCGTTCAGGGTCAGACGGTAGCCATCGCGCTGATAATCGACCCGCACCTCGCGCGACTGGTCGCCCAGCCGTAACCGCAGGTTGCGGGCGGCGCTGGCGTTCAGCCGCCAGCCGTCGCGGCGATGCCAGGGCGACCAGGGATCGGGATCGCCGTGAACGACATCCCGCGCCTGCCGCGCCTCGCGCAGCAGTTCGGCCAGCGCGGCCACCAGAAAGGCTTCGTCGGGCGCGTCCGGCTCCTGAGGGAACAGGAACTCCCACTCGCGTTCGATCAGGCCAGTGTCCAGATGCGCGTTGGCGAAGGCCGGACAGGCTGCCAGCCGGGACAGGAATTCGATGTTATTGGCCACGCCCACCACCCGGTACTGGGCCAAGGCTTGCAGCAGCCGCGCCAGCGCCCGGTCCCGGTTCACGTCCCAGACGATCAGTTTGGCGATCATCGCGTCGTAGAACGGGGTGATCTCGTCGCCTTCCTCGACGCCGGTATCCACCCGGACGTGCAGCGATTCCTCTGGCGGGGTCAGATGCGTGAGTCGCCCGGTAGCGGGCAGAAAACCCTTGGCGGGATCCTCAGCGTAGACGCGCGCCTCGATGGCGTGGCCGCGCAGCGCCAGTTGTTCGTGGGTCAGCGGCAACGGCTCGCCCGCCGCGACGCGCAACTGCCATTCCACCAGATCGAGGCCGGTGATCATCTCGGTCACGGGATGCTCGACCTGCAAACGGGTATTCATCTCCATGAAATAGAACGGGCCGGTTGGATCGACGATGAATTCCACCGTGCCGGCTCCGGCGTAACCGACCGCGCGGGCGGCGTTAACGGCGGCCTGACCCATGGCGGCGCGGCGTTCCGGCGTCAGGCCGGGAGCGGGTGCTTCCTCCAGCACCTTCTGATGGCGGCGCTGCACCGAGCAGTCGCGCTCGAACAGGTGAATACAGTGGCCGTGCGCGTCGCCGAACACCTGAATTTCGATGTGGCGTGGGCGGACCAGATATTTTTCCACCAGCACCCGGTCATCGCCGAAGCTGCTGGCCGCCTCGCGCTGGCACGACGCCAGCGCCGCCGCAAAATCCCCGGCGGTTTCGACCAGCCGCATCCCCTTGCCGCCGCCGCCGGCGCTGGCCTTGATCAGCACCGGATAGCCGATACGGTCGGCCTCGGCCTGGAGCCGGGCGGGATTTTGATCCGCGCCGTGATAGCCAGGCGTCAGCGGCACCCCGGCGGATTCCATCAGCGCCTTGGCGGCGGCTTTGGAACCCATGGCCCGGATCGCGGCGGGCGGCGGGCCGATGAATACGATACCAGCCTGGGCGCAGGCTTCGGCAAAGTCAGCGTTCTCGGCCAGAAAGCCGTAACCGGGATGGATGGCCTCGGCCCCGGCCTGACGGGCGGTAGCGATGATCTTGTCCACCGCCAGGTAGGAATCGCGGGCGGCGGCGGGACCGATCAACACCGCTTCATCGGCCAGCCGCACAGGACGGGTTTCAGCGTCGGCCTCGGAATATACCGCCACGGTGGCGACACCCAGACGGCGAGCGGTTTTGACGATCCGGCAGGCGATTTCGCCCCGGTTGGCGATCAGAATTTTCTTGAACACATCAGGATTCCATCCAGTTTGGCGGACGTTTTTCCAGAAAGGCGCCAAGTCCTTCCTTGGCTTCCGGCGTGGCGCGGATGTGGGCGATACGCCGGGCGGTGTCTTCCACCAGGGCGTCGTCCACCGGGCGGTCAGCGACAGCGCGAATCAGGTCCTTGGCCGTCGCTTGCGCGTGGGGACCGCCCACCCGCAGCGCATCGACGATCTCCTGAATTTTGACGTTCAGTGCGTCCGGCTCCGTCAGTTCATGCACCAGCCCCAGTTCCCAGGCCCGGCGGGCTGGGATGCGCTCGGCGGTGAGGAAGTAGCGCGATGCCTGGCGCGCGCCGATGGCCCGCAGCACGTAGGGGCCGATGGTGGCGGGGATGAGGCCGAAGCGGACTTCGGGGGCAGCGAAGGAGGCGGCGGTGGAGGCAACGCAGAGGTCGCAGGCCGCCGCCAGCCCCATGCCGCCGCCCAGGGCCGCGCCATGCACTCGGGCGACGGTGGGCTGGCGTAATTCGGCGAGAGTGCGCAGCATCGTGGCCAGTTGGCGGGCGTCGGCAAGGTTTTGCTCGATGGTGTAGCCGGCGGCGCGCTTCATCCAGTTCAGGTCGGCCCCGGCGGAGAAGCTCTTGCCCCGCCCGGCCAGCACCACCACCCGCACCGCTGCATCGGCCTCCAGTGCCTGACAGGCGGCGGTGAGTTCGGCAATCAGGGTTTCATCGAAAGCGTTGCGCCGGTCGGGACGGTTCATCCAGATCGTGGCCACGCCATTTTCGTGTTCGATTTCCAGGGTTTGAAACATGGTTCCGTCTTCCTGGTGGATATCCGAGTGCATAATGAAATGACGGGCTCTTCGCCTTGGCTATGGATACCACAACGATCCTTGAATGTCTGGATGAAAATTGCCGCTTTTAACAAATGGCTAAGAGGCGTTTTTCGACAGCCTCTAAATCCCTCTCGCCTCATTGGACGGGGATTTACGCGCTGGCATGGCGGACTGGACAAAATCAGGGAAACAGGGAAACAGGGAAACAGGGAAACAGGGATTGATTCCCTGTTTCCTGTTTCCCTGCTGATCGGGCACACTCAGCAGCAGCGCGGGCTGGCCTTGGAGTAGCGCCGGTCGATGGCGAAACGGAAGAACTCCTTCTCGCTCATCGGCGGAACTTCGGGATGAACCTGCCGGTGTCGCGCCAGGTAAGTCTCGTAATCCGGCGCGCCGATGATCCGTCTGACCGCCTGGCGGAAGAAGGCAAGGCGCTCCCCAAGGGTCATCGAGTGCCCGGCCGGTTCACCGCATCCACAAGCCGTTGGAACCGCGGGCGAATCAGTGTGCTGTTGCATAGTCCACTCCCGGGTCTCTGGTCTGATAGGCGCTTTCCCTGACCGTCGGCTTTGGATTCCTGATCGCTTGCAGCGACATGCGAATGGCAAACACCGCCATTGCCACCACCAGCAAGACAAACATCGCGGTAATGGTGCCGCACAGGTAGTTGTTGAACGCCACCCGCTCCATTTCCGCAATCGTCTTGGCCGGGGCCAGCACGGTGCCCGCCGCTGCGGCGTCACTGTACTTCTGGGCGATGGCGAAGAAGCCGACCGGCAGAGGGGAGAAAACTTTCTGCCAGCCGGCGGTCAGCGTGCAGACCAGCAGCCAGGCGGTGGGGACCATCGTGACCCAGATATAGCGCTCGCGCTTCATCTTGATCAGCACGGTGGTACAGAGCAGCAGGGCGATGCCGGCCAGCATCTGGTTGCCGATGCC
>JBDHRD010000189.1:0-5997 GCA_039807425.1 Candidatus Contendibacter sp.
AACCCCCACCCTACCTCGGACGTACCTTATCAGGCCAAAATGAGAATTGCTGCTCGTACCGCGACGTTTCTACCTTCCTCGCGCTCGCAGTGAGCGGGCCAATCCAGCCCATCGGGCCAACCTGACGCGATCCGCAACGCAGGTCAACGCCGGGCTGGCGGATTGCACCTCCAGCTCGCGACAGGGAATGTGGCATGTGCGATTCAAAAATAAAAACAGTCAATTCATGATCTTACATTTTTTTAAAGATCAATTTCTTATCGCTTGGCATGATGGTTGCCCTAATCCCGACCGGAGCAGTCAAGCTCTTGCACAAACAAACCACACCACCTTTGGAGGATGATGACGATGAATGCGAAGCAACTGATGATCGGCCTGGGTTTCTCGATGATGGCCGCGGCGAGCGTGCCGGCGCTGGCGAATGACGCCAAAACGCTGCCCGGAGCGGCTTGCCAGCCAAAAAGCAGCAGCCCAACGGCATTTTACGTTAGCAACAATGGTGGGCTGTACAATGACTCGGCCCAAGAACTGAGCGTGATCTGTCCGATCGTGCGCGATGTCATGGCCTCGCAAGCCAGCGGCATCGACAACGGTCAAGTTTGGGTGATCGACAACAACAATACTGCTGGTGACCCGAAAGTCAGTTGTGTTCTGGAATCTCGTGCGACCAACACCGGGGTCGTGGAACAACTGACCACCACCAGCGTCGCCGGCGCTAGCCCCAACGCTCAAAGGCTAAGCTATACAGACCTCGGCTCGAGCGAAGATGGTTACTACTATTTCCGATGCACCATCCCTGGTACCCAGACCGTCGGCACTACTGTCAACCGCTCCGCGATCGTGATGTACCGGTGGAGTGAGACCGATTAAGGACGCTGGCCAACCGCCAGGGACGGCGTTTCCAATGACACCACAGAGGAAAAACCGATGTCCACGGCAACCGTGATCAGTTGGAGCTTAGGTTTGGCCAGTCTGGCTGGTGGGGCGTTGTGGCTGGCCGAGACGGTGAATCCACCATTGGCGGATATGCCACCCGTGGGGGCCGACCCCGTACCCGTCACCCCGTCGCGTGCTGCACCGGGGCTGAACGCGCCGGCCATCGCCGTCATCCCGGCGGAGGCCGACCTCGAAACTCGCCTGATCCGGCTGGAAGCCCAGGTGCGGACCCTGGTGCAACAGCTCGACGCCCAGCAACAGGGGTTAAACCGGTCCCGCGAAGAACTGGTGCGGCGGATCCACGCCCTGGAGCAACAGCGGATTGTAGGGGCTACTGTGGCATCTGACGAAGCAGCCAGGCGGGAAGAGCCGCCCTCGCCCGAGGCGGAACGGGCGGCAGTGGAAGCGCGCATGGCGCTGCTGGACCAGCAGGCGCGCGCCGAGCGGGCGGACCCGCGCTGGAGTGGGCCGGCCACCGCGCAGATCCAGGCGCTGTTCGCCGGGGACAGCCTGGCCGGCTCGACCTTGCGCGACGCCACCTGTCAAGCCACGCTATGCCGGATCGAGGTGGACCATCGCGACGCGCTGGCGCTGGATCGGTTCCTCGGGGAGTTACCGACCCGGCTCGGCTGGAATACCAACAGCTACGCCCAGACCGTCACTCATGAAGACGGTAGCGCCACCCTGGTCTTGTACCTCAGCCGCGAAGGTTACCGCCTGCCCCGGCCCGGGGTTTGATCTTGGCGACTCCAAACCAACTCCGGCTTACGACGATCAGGTTGGCCGCGGCCAAGCGCTATGGAGGACCGATGGATGAGTGGCTGACCTGGGCGGTGCTGGTCGTGGCCGCATTTTCCGCCGGAGCGCTCAACGCCATTGCCGGCGGCGGCACCTTTCTGACTTTTCCGGCGCTGGTATGGGCCGGCGTGCCGCCGATTCCGGCCAACGCCACCAGCGCGCTGGCCGTGTGTCCAGGTTACTTCGGCAGCATCGCCGGCTTCCGGCAGGAACTGGCGGCAGCGCCCCGCACGCTGTTGGTGCGCGAGGTGGCCGTCAGCGCCGTAGGCGGCGTGGCGGGGGCGCTGCTGCTGCTGGTGACGCCGCCCCCGGTGTTCGCCGGGATCGTGCCCTGGCTGTTGCTGCTGGCCACGATCCTGTTTGCCGTCGGCCCGAAGCTGGCCCGCCTGAGCGCCAGCGAGGGCGGCAGCCGCCTGGCCGCCTGGCGCGTGCCCGGCCTGCTGGTCGCAACCGCCTATGGCGGTTACTTCAATGGCGGGGTCGGGATCCTGCTGCTGGCGCTCTATCTGCTGGTGGGCGAATCCCGCCTGAACACGGCCAACGCACTGAAGAACCTCAACTCGTCGGTGCTGTCGGTGCTGTCGGTACTGGCGTTCGCGCTGGGTGGCCTGATCGCGTGGGCGCCGGCCCTGCTGATGGCGGTGTTTGCCACCCTGGGCGGATTCGCCGGCGCGCGCCTGGCCCAGTGGCTGCCAGCGTTCTGGGTGCGCGCGATCGTGATCGCGACCGGGCTGGTGATGAGCGCGCTATTCTTCGGGCGCAGTTGAACCTGGCTGCGCCGCCTCCCCCGGCTTGAGCCAGGACTGCGCCACTACCTCACCCTGGGCCACGACCAGGTCGAGCCACGGCTGTAGCTCCCGAGCGCGGGCATAGTGCAGCCGCAGAATCCCGCCCTGGTAGGATGCCGGGTTGTAGCACCATTTCCCCCTTGCTCCCCACTTCCAGCCGCCAGTTCCGGTTACCCGGCGTCACCACCTGCAGCGGGGAGGGCCAGAACAGATCGATCCCCCGGAGGTTGACCATGTCCAGCCAGAGATGGGACCCGTAGCCGCCCACCACCGCCCAGACGTACGACGGATTCAGCAGCCCCAGCGGCGACGCCAGCAGGCCCACGGCCAGCAGCAGGGGGGCGGAATGGGTTAGAGTGCGATGATCGTAGCGGCGCTCGCAAGCGTTCGCTCCCCTCCCCTCGTGGGAGAGGGTTGGGGGGCAGGGGCAAACGCTTACCAATAAACCACCCCAAGGAAACAGCAAAACTGCCTCCCGTTGACCGCTTTGCTGGGGCATGGCTTAACTGGACTGGGATTTCGCTGCTTGGGACGGGCCGGCCATAGGCATGAGGACGGCGACGCTCAAGCCGGTTTGTTTCACGTCGTCGGCGAAGTCGAAGCGGATTTCTGCGCCGATGCGGTTGGCAATCGTTCGAGCAATCGAAAGGCCCAGACCCGAACCGATCTGCTCGCTGCCAAGCAAGCGGTAGAAGGGGTCAAACACCCGGTCCCGTTCGACCAACGGGATACCTGGCCCGGTGTCCTGGATGCGCAGCACGGCGCGCCCTTGCAACAGGCCGACGGAAAGATCGACCCGACCGCCCTCCGGGGTATAGCGGATCGCGTTATCGACCAGGTTCCTGACCACGGCGATCAGGTCCAGCTCGCTTGCCCATACCTGAGCGTCTTGCGCGCCTTCGACGCCGATGTCGATGTGCTTGGCCTCGGCCAGCGGCAGGAGGTCTTCCAACACCAGGCGGTAGGTGCCTTGGATCGACACCGGTAACTTTGGCGATTCGGTAGACGACTGCGCCCTGGCCAACGTCAGGAGCTGATCCAGCAAGCTCCGACCGCGCTCGATGCCCTGGCGCAGCACCCTCAGTCGTTCGCGCGCCAGGGCGGGCAGTTCTGCTTCCGCCAGCCGTTCCGCTTGCAGCGACAGGGCGGTCAGCGGCGAACGCAACTCGTGCGCTGCATCCGCGACAAACCGGCGCTGGGCGTCCATGGCCTGGTCGACGCGGGCGAGCAGGCGGTTGATCGCCACCACAAACGGACGCACTTCGGTAGGAAGGTGGCGGTCTTCGATGGGGTGCAGCTCCTGCCCGGCGCGCTGGTCGATTTCCCTGGAGAGCGTGGCAATCGGTCGGAATATCTTGCGAACAAGGTTAGCGACGATCGGCAGCAGAACCGGCACGAGGATCAGGAACGGCATCGCAGTACGCAGCGCACTATCGCGGGCAATTTCATTGCGGAAGGCGGACTCCTGGGCCACCGCAATCCGCTCGCCAGCCGTCGTTGTCTTGACCAGCACCCGGAACGTTTCGCCACTGACGTCCAGCGTGTGCAGGCCATCCGCTAGCGTCGCAGGCAGGGGTAGCCGTCCGCCGGCCTCCACGTCCCCCGGTGAGAGATTGCCATCGCCCAAGCGCTGGACGATCACGCGCGATTCTTCATCGCTGTCCTTAAGACGGGCATCGGCGGTCCGAGGATCAGGCCACAGGCGCTGCCGATCCATGAGTTGCGCCACCTGGCGAAGGATATCATCCTGCAGTTCGTGCGCTTCATCGAAGGCGGACAGGAAGGAGAATACGCTCGCCACGACGGCCACGACGAGAATGGCCACAGACAGGGTGAAAGACAGCTTGAGCTGAACCGACGCGTTCAAGCGCTTTTGGAGACCATCCATCCCACCCCCCTGACGTTCTTGATGGCCTCGCTGCCGAGTTTGCGCCGCAGGACATGGATCAGGAACTCGACGGCATTGCTTTCGACCTCTTCGCCCCAGCCATAGATGCGATCCTCGAGCTGGCTGCGCGACAGGATGGCCCCGGGCCGCACCAGCAAGGCGTGCAGCAACGAAAACTCCCGGTTGGACAATTGCACCGGGGGCCCGCCATTGACGGTCGCCTCCCGCGTGGCCGGATCGAGCGCCACCACGCCATTGCTGAGAACGGGCGCCGCATTGCCGCCCTTGCGCCGCAGTACGGCCCGCATCCGGGCCAGCAGCTCCGCCATCGCGAAGGGCTTGAGCACGTAATCGTCGGCGCCGCCGTCCAGGCCGCGCAGCCGGTCATCCAGTCCGTCGCGCGCGGTGATGATGAGCAAGGGAATGGGGTTATCCCAGGCACGGATGCGGGTCAGCACGTCCAGCCCGTCCTTGCCGGGCAGGCCCAGGTCGAGCAACACCAGATCGTAGTGCTGACCGCCCAGGGTCGTGAGGGCGGTTTGTCCGTTCTTCACCCAGTCCGCGGCATAGGACGCATCCTTCAAGGCATCGCGGATCGCTGCACCGATCATGGGGTCGTCTTCGACCAGCAGAACGCGCATCCCGTTTCCTCCCCTTCATTGTGTGCCTGGATCGCTCGGCTGCGGGCGCACGGAAAGTCTGCGGTACGCGAACAGCCACCACAGCAGCACGCAGAGCAGGAGCGCAACAAACCACCAGACCTCATCGGCATCAATCCTTCCGAGCAGATGCGCGGCTGCCTGCCCGAATCCGTAGCCCGCGCCCGCGACGATCGAGGCCCAAACGACTGCTCCTGCCAGATTGAGCGCCAGAAACCGAAGCCAGGGTACGCCGCTCATGCCGATCGCGATGGGCCCGGCGATGCGCAGGCCATATAAAAAGCGGATGGACAGAATCACCGGCGTATGATGGTGCTCGAGCAGCTCGCGGGCGCGTGTCGTGCGCGCTTGAAGGGAGGGGAATCGTCCGAGCAGCCTGCTTCCGTACCTTCGCCCCAGATGGAAGTAGAACTGGTCGCCCGCGAAGCTCGCCAGCGTGGCGACCGCGATCACCGCCGGCAGCCAGAGGTGGCCGCGGCTGGCCGCGGCGCCGGCGATGGCGAGAACGGTTTCGCCTTCCAGGAAGGTCCCTGCAGCCACCGCCAGGTAGCCGTAGGTCTGGATCCAGTCAACGATGGCCATGGGGTGCCTTGGTGGATGCCGGCAGCGCGTTGCCCGTTCTCCAAAGCATAGCGCGCTGCCCGCACGGCTTTATTTTTTGCCAGTCAACCGGTCGATGGTGAGAACCAAATTTGCCAGCGCTTGCTTGCAGTCCGCCGGGTTGGGCGCATCGGCGCGCAGCGCAGCTAGCGCGCGGTCGATGGCCTTGTCGAGAATGTGCCAGTCGGTGGCGGCGCGAGGTTTCAGTCCCGCCTCGGCCGAATCCCAGGCGATTTCCAAGTCCTTGATGCGAGCCTTTGCCGCAGGCAGATCGCCCTTGTCCACGATGGCGGCCACATCGGTTGCGATGTTGCGAAACGCTGTCAGA
>JBDHRD010000190.1:0-5993 GCA_039807425.1 Candidatus Contendibacter sp.
GGCCGATCAGGTTATACAGGATCAGGATCGCCAGCGCGCCCAGGCCGATGGCGCTGAGCAGCAGCAGCCAGGAGTACATCTGGCCGAACTTCGCCGAGTTGGTGGTGGCGCGGCCCATCAGTATCAGGATGACCAGCAACAGGCTCAGCAGCATCAGCGCGGGCAGTCGGCCCTGGCCCCGGGCCAGGCGGCGCATCAGAGCGGCCACGTGCGCCACTCGCTGGTCAAGCGCCAGTCGTCCGACAGGTAGGCCAGGAGGCGCAGAGGCGCTGGCAGGGCTTCGATGTCGAGCTGAGCCCGCAGGGCGCCCTCGTAGCGCTCCCCTTCAGTCAACAGGCTGCGGTCGAGCAGTGGAAAGTTCTGAATTCGTCCCATGAACCCCAGCGCGGCGGTCCGGGTGGGAAACGCGCGGCGCTCCCCACTATTGAGATTGCTTACGAGGTATTGTTGGCTGAGTTCGTGATACTCCAGTTGAAAACGCTGGGTTAGGGCGTAGACAGTTTCGTCCCACAACCAGGATCGCCGCCGGCGAACCTCCATTTCGATGTCGACGGTGAGCGGCACTCCGTTTTGCAGGGCTTCCAGCGCCGCCTTGCTGAACCGGTATTCGATTTGGGCGTCGAGCCGATAAACCCCGGCTTCCAACCGGGTGGCGGCATTGATGACCTCGAAGCCAGCCGCGTGGCCGCCGATGGCCCACAGCAGGCCGAAGAGAAGCGTCAGCAGACGTGCGCGCCGGCCGGTCAATACGCTGGCGGACATGGCGTCCCTCCCGCAATCGCCGACTTGATCAGCGCGGCGTAATAAAACCCATCCATGCCGGCTTCGCCAGGAAGAATCTGGCGGCCATGCGCCATGGCGCGACCCCAGTCGGCCGTGATCGGTTGTTCCCGGGCCTCCGGCCGGGCGGCGAGAAAGGCCGCTATGACCTGTTCGTTCTCCTGCCGCAACACCGAGCAGGTGGCGTAGAGTAGCCGACCGCCGGGACGCAGCAACGGCCACAGTGCGGCCAGCATCGCCTGCTGCCGGTCAGCCAGCGCCGCGATGTCGGTTTCCCGGCGCAACAGCTTGATATCGGGATGGCGGCGGATCACGCCGGTGGCCGAACAGGGTGCATCCAGCAGAATCCGGTCGTATGGAACGCTGTCCCACCAGTCCGCCGGTCGGCTGGCGTCGCCCGCCACCAGGCAGGCATGAAGTCGCAGCCGATTCAGATTATCCCGAATCTTTTCCAGCCGTTCGATGTCCCGATCCAGCGCGGTCAGATCCAAATCCGGCGTGCATTCCAGCAGGTGAGCCGTCTTGCCGCCCGGCGCGGCGCAGGCGTCCAGCACGCGCATCCCCGGTTCGACGGCAAGCAGCGGCGCCGCCAGTTGTGCGGCGGTGTCCTGCACCGAAACCCAGCCTTCGGCGAATCCCGGCAATGCGGTGGGTTCGAGCGGTTCGGCCAGCGTGAGCGCCGTCGCCGTCGTCGCCGTCGCCGTCGCCACGGATTCGGCGCTCTTGCCCGCCGCCGCCAGCCGGGCATGGTATTCGTCGCGGCTGCCCTGGAGTCGGTTGACCCGCAGGGTGAAGGGTGGCCGGGCGTTGTTGGCGGCGACGATGACCGGCCAGTCGTCCGGCCAGTCCCGCCGCAGTCCTTCCAACAGCCAGCGCGGGTGGGCGGTCCGGGCTTCCGCGTCAGCCTCCACCTGGGCCAGCAACTCCACGCGCCGGCGTGGAAACGACCGGAGTACCGCGTTGGTCAGGCCCACCGCCCAGGATTTGCCCAACTGGCGAGCGGCCGCGACGGTTTCGGCGACTGCGGCATGGTCGGGAATCCGCAGGCGATGAAGTTGATAGAGCCCCGTCAGGAGCAGCGCCCGCACCACCGGTTCGCGCGGGTCGAGCGGCCGATCCAGCAATCCATCCAGCAGCCTTTGCAACTCCGGCTGCCAGCGACAAACGCCATGGCACAATTCCCGCAACAACCCGCGATCGCGGGGATGAACCCGATCCAGCGCTGGCGGCAGCGTTGCCGCCAGCGACCGGCCCTCGCCCAAAACCTGACCCAGCGCCTGGGCGGCGATAGCCCGGACGTTCATGCCGCCCCCAGCCGCCGACCTGCCAGCCGGTGGGCGTTCAAAAACGCCGCAACCGGCAACGGCCGCCCACCGGGCAGTTGCACTTCGGTAACCCGCAATACGCCGGCGCCGGCAGCGACCACGATGCCGTCCCGCCCCTCGCGCACCACCGTGCCGGGCGGATCGATGGTCGGTTCGGCTTCCGCCCGCGCTCGCCAGATACGCAGAACTTGACCGTCCATTTGGGTGCGGGCCACTGGATAGGGATTGAAGGTCAACACCCGGCGTTCCAGTTCCAGCGCCGGTCGGTTCCAGTTCAGTTCGAGATCGTTCTTGTCGAGCTTGGGGGCATGGGTGACGAGCGCTTCGTTCTGCGGCTCGGGGGTGAGGCGGCCAGCCAGCAGATCGGGCAGAGTCGCCAACAGCGTTCTCGCGCCCAGCGCAGCCAGTTGCTCGTACAACTCGCCACCGGTGATCCCGCGCGGAATCGGATGGACCGCCCGCGCCAGCACCGGCCCAGTATCGAGACCCGGGTCCATTTGCATGAGGCTAATCCCGGTCTTGGCGTCGCCCGCCAGCAGCGCCCAGTGAACCGGCGCCGCGCCGCGCCAGCGCGGCAGCAGCGAAGCGTGGATGTTGACGCATCCCAGGCGCGGGATGGCCAGCACCGCCGGCGGCAGGATCAGGCCATAGGCCGCCACCACCAGCAAATCCGGCTTCAGGGCGGCCAACTCGGCCTGCGCGGCAGGATCGCGCAGGGTGACGGGTTGCAATACCGGGATGCCAGCCGCCGCCGCGCACGCCTTGAGGGGGCTGGCGCGCAACTGACGGCCACGGCCAGCGGGCCGATCCGGCTGGGTGTAGATGGCTTCGACGGCATACCCCGCATCCAGCAGGGCTTGCAAGCCTGGAACGGCAAAGTCGGGCGTACCGGCGAAAATCAGCCGTGGCGGGGTGGTGGTCATGCGGTATCGCTTTGGGTAGGAGCGCCGCCCGGCCCGGACGAGAAAACGGCGCCTGTCAGCGGAAGGATCAAAAGGGTTCCAGGGCCAGGGTCATCCATGATCAGGAGGCGCGCGCTTCGCTACGGGCCTGCTTCTCCAGTTTCTTGCGAATACGGTCGCGCTTGAGCACCGACAAATAGTCCACGAACAGCTTGCCGTCCAGATGATCGACCTCGTGCTGGATGCATACCGCCAGCAGGCCGCTGGCGTCCAGTTCGAACGGTTCGCCGTCGCGATCCAGCGCGCTGACCCGTATCCGTCCGGCGCGGCGGACAGTCTCGTAGAACCCCGGCACCGACAGGCAGCCCTCCTCCGATTCGCTTTCGCCCTCCCGTTCCAGCAGAGTCGGGTTGATGAACGCCAGCGGCTGGTTTTTTTCCTCCGACACGTCCATCACGATCACGCGCTTGCGGACGTTGACCTGGGTTGCGGCCAGGCCGATGCCTGGCGCGGCGTACATGGTTTCGAGCATGTCGTCCACCAGGACCCGGATGCGGTCGTCGACGGTTTCCACCGGCAGCGCCGGTTTGCGCAGCCGGGGATCGGGATAGTGCAGGATATTCAATCGCGCCATGGCAGACAGCTCCGTAAACGCCTTTTCGATTCGGGCAACGATGATTTGGATGAAATCATACGAGAAACCTCCACGCCGGGGCTATACTTTGCGTGATGGGGGTGATTGGTTACACTCCCGCCCATGTTTCCGGAGGATGAGCAAGGATCATGAACACCACGCGTTCCTCAAGGCGTTTCGGGATCGCCCTGTCGCTGGCGACGGCGGTTCTGCTCGGGGCGTGCGCCCAAACCCCCCCCCAGCCTGAGTCCACCAGCCCGACTCCCGGCGAGCCACCACCGGCTTCGGGATCGAAAGCGCTCGCGGTGGAACCGGGCGCGGCCGCCGCACCAGCGCCGGTCGCATTGCGTCCCAACCATCCCCAGACCTACACCGTGGTTCCTGGCGATACCCTGTGGAGCATTGCCGAGCGCTTCCTGCAGAATCCCTGGCAGTGGCGGGACATCTGGCGGCAGAACCCGCAAATCCGCAACCCCAACCGCATCTATCCGGGTGACGTGCTCAAGTTCAGCGTCGACGCCAGCGGCAAGCCCCGGTTGGAGGTCAGCGAACGCGCGGAGGCTCCGCTGCTCAAGCTGTCGCCGGAGGTCCGGGCCGAAACACTGACCCAGCCGATCCCTCCGGTGCCCCGCGACGCGGTCGAGTCGTTCCTGACCCGCGCCCTGATTCTGAACGAAGCCCAGTGGAAAGGCGCGCCCTACATCTTTGCCGATGACGATAGCCAGATAGTTTACGCTGATCGCGACCGGGTTTACGCCCGTGGCGCCCTGTTCGACCAGCCGCGCTATCAGGTGTTCCGTCCTGGCGAGGAATTGCGCGAGCCGGATTCCGGCCGCTACCTGGGCACCGTCGGGGTTTATGTGGGCGAGGCGATCCTGGACAGGGACGGCGACCCGGCTACCTTTACCCTGACCCGCACCGTCGCGCCGGTCCGTCCCGGCGACCGGCTGTTCGAGTTGGAGCCCGATAAAGAACTTTACAGTTTCGACCCGCATCCGGCTCCCCCCGATACCGAAGGCTTCATCCTGGCCAATCTGGACAGCGATGTCACCCAGATCACCCAGTACAGCAGCGTCATCATCAATCTGGGCGATCAGGAAGGACTCGAACCCGGCCATGTCCTCGCCATTTACGGCACGGATCGGGCGGTTGAAAACCCGGTCTCCGGCGGAACCGTGAAAGTGCCGGGCGAGCGCTCGGGCCTGTTGATGGTCTACAAGGTTCACGATCTGGTCAGCTACGGGCTAGTGATGCAGGCCGAGCGGCTCATTCGTCTGCAAGACCGGGTGACCACGCCCTGAACGGGGACGATGCGCCCCCGGTCGCCGAACCGGCCTGGCTGCTGGCGCTGTTGCGGGCGCCGGGCATCGGGCCGGCGCGATTCGCCCGGCTGCTGGAGCATTTCGGGTCAGCGGCGGCGGTATTCGCCGCCGACGGCGCCCAGTTGCAGCCGCTGGAACTGCCGGATGCGGCGCTGGATTATCTGCGTCGCCCCGACTGGCGCCGGGTCGAACAGGATCTCGCCTGGCTGGAACAGCCCGACAATCATCTGCTGCGCCTGGAGGACCCCCGTTACCCGTCCCTGCTGCGGCAGATTCCCTACCCACCACCCCTGCTGTTCGTCCACGGCGACCCGGGTTGTCTGCGGTTGCCGCAACTGGCCATCGTCGGCACCCGCAATCCCACCCCCCTGGGCCGCGAAACCGCCCAGCGCTTCGCCGCGCATCTGGCCGAATTCGGACTGCTGATCACCAGCGGGCTGGCGCTCGGCATCGACGCCGCCGCCCATCAGGGCGCGCTGGCTGGCGGCGGACGGACGATCGCGGTGATGGGTACCGGCCTGGACCGGGTCTATCCCGCCCAGCATCGGGATCTGGCTCACGCCATCGCCGAACGCGGCGCGCTGGTCTCGGAGTTTTCCATCGGCACTTCGCCGGTGGCGGGAAACTTCCCCCAGCGCAACCGGCTGATCAGCGGTCTGGCGCTGGGCGTACTGGTGGTGGAAGCCGCCGCCCAGAGCGGCTCGCTGATTACCGCCCGCCTGGCCAACGAGCAGGGCCGGGAAGTGTTTGCGATCCCCGGCTCGATCCACAATCCGCTGGCCAAGGGCTGCCATGCCCTGATTCGCCAGGGGGCAAAACTGGTGGAGACCGCGGCTGACATCCTGGAAGAACTGGGTGCGCTGGCGGCGACAACCCACGAAGGAGTGCCCCCGGTCGCTGCTGCATCCTCCTCAGAGGCGCTGGACGAGGAGTACCGGCAATTGCTGGTTGCGATGGGTGACGAGCCGGTGGGCATCGATCTGCTGGTGGATCGGTGCGGATTGACGGCGGAAGCGCTTTCCTCCATGCT
>JBDHRD010000191.1:0-5979 GCA_039807425.1 Candidatus Contendibacter sp.
TCGGCACCCTGACCGAAACCCTGGCGGCGATCAAGATGGCCGCCGACGCCGGCTACACCTCGATCTCCTCGCACCGCTCCGGCGAGACCGAGGACACCACGATCGCCGACCTGGCCGTGGCCACCGCCGCCAGCCAGATCAAAACCGGCTCGCTCAGCCGCTCCGACCGCATCGCCAAGTACAACCGGTTGCTGGTGATCGAGGAAGAACTGGGCTCCGCCGCGGTCTATCCGGGCAAAAAGGCGTTTAACGTCTTCCCGAACTGAATCTGAAACCCTGACGACGACTGTTCCAGTTGCGTCGTTTTAACCATAACCGCGCTTTTCCGCCGTTTCGTTTCCATCAGGGAGGAGCGGCGGGAAAGCGCTGATTTGTTTAACCACCCCGCCCTTCATGATCCATTCCACCGAGCAAGGATTGAAACTGCAATTGCTGGCGGTGGCGCTGATCGTAGCGCTGGTGTTTGTGCATTACCTGCTCTGGCTTGATGAAAACGGCGTGCGCCAGACCCATACCCTGCGCATCAGCATTCAGGCGCAGACCGACGAAAATGCGGAACTGGCCGAGCGCAACCAGGCACTGGCAGCCGAAATCGAGGATCTGAAGCGCGGGTTGATGGTGATCGAGGAACGGGCGCGTTCCGAAATGGGCATGGTCCGTCCGGATGAAACCTTCTACCGCCTGCTTGAAAAACCCCAGTCGCGGGCGGCGATAGCCAACAAACCCACCACGCCCGTCAAGCCCACGCCGGCACCTGATCACCCGGCCCGAACCGTTAAACCGGCGTCACCGATCAAACCATCGGCTCCGGCTACCAGGCCCACTTCACCGGCCAAACCATCGGCTCCGGCTACCAGGCCCGCATCACCGGCCAAACCATCGGCTCCGGCTACCAGGCCCGCATCACCGGCCAAACCATCGGCTCCGGCTACCAGGCCCGCATCACCGGCCAAACCATCGGCCTCAACTGTCAAGCCCGCGCCGCCGGCCAAATCGCCAACACCGCCGGCCAAACCGCCCGCATCGGCGGCCAGACCCCTAGCGCCAGCCCCCAAGACCGCGCCAACCCCTGGAGCATCGCAACGCCGTGAATAGCGTGCGCCACTGGGCTCTGATTCCCGCCGCCGGTGTCGGCAAACGCATGGGTTCGTCCATCCCCAAGCAGTATTTGCCTTTGGCCGGACGACCGGTCATCGCCCATGCCCTCGCAACTCTGCTGGATCATCCACGCATTGCCGGCGCGGTCGTCGCCATCGGCGCCGAGGACGAATGGTGGCCGACGGTCGCCGCCGAATTGACCGCCATCAAGCCGCTGTGGGTTATTACCGGCGGTGCGGAGCGTTGCCATTCCGTGACGAACGGGCTGGAGGCGCTGCGGGAAAGGGTCGATCCCGCGGATTGGGTATTGGTCCACGACGCCGCCCGACCCTGTCTGAGGTGCGAAGACCTGGATCGGTTATTGGCCAAACTGGCGGGCGATCCGGTGGGCGGGCTGCTGGCCGTGCCGGTGCGGGACACGCTGAAACAGGTGGATGCCGCTGGCCGGGTCGCCGCGACGGTGGACCGCTCGCGGCTCTGGCACGCCCTGACGCCGCAGATGTTTCGGCTGGGAATGCTGCGCGAAGCTCTAGGGGCGGCGCTGAGGCGTGGACTGCTGGTGACGGATGAGGCGGCGGCGATGGAAGCGGCTGGTTTCGCCCCCCGGTTGGTCGAAGGCCGGGCGGACAATCTGAAAATCACCCAGCCCGAAGATCTGGCGCTGGCGGAGTTTTACCTGACGCGCTGGATCGCCGCCAGTTGAGAATCGACGGGAGAACAACATGCGTATCGGTCATGGCTTCGACGTTCACGCCTTCGAGCGAGGCGAGTTCATCACCCTGGGTGGCGTGCGTATTCCGCACACTCATGGACTGATCGCCCATTCCGATGGTGACGTGCTGCTGCACGCGCTGTGCGACGCCCTGTTGGGGGCGGCGGGACTGGGCGACATCGGCCAGCACTTTCCCGACAGTAGCGCGGAATTCAAGGACATCGACAGCCGTATCCTGCTGCGACGGGTCGCGGCGTTGCTGCGGGGACAGGGGCTGAGGCTCGGCAACGCGGACGCCACGATCATCGCCCAGGCCCCCAAAATGGCCCCGCACATCCCGGCCATGCGGAACAACATCGCCGCCGATCTGGCCATCGCTCCCGGTCGGATCAACGTCAAGGCCACCACCACCGAACGGTTGGGCACCATCGGTCGTGGCGAGGGCATCGCCGTTCACGCGGTGGCGTTGCTGATCGACTGACCAGACGCCTCGCACCCTACGGCTGACGCTCCGGCTCCCGTGTTTCGACGACGCTGATCGGTTCGCTCAGGTCTTCGTACAGAACCTCGACCGGGCAGTCCAGTTCGACGCTGTCCAGGCGCAACCGCCCGCCGGGACCGATGCTGTCCACCCACCACCGCCCGTCCCACCGCCGGAAAATCTGGACCCGGACCCGGTCCTGATCCACCAGCACGTATTCCCGCAGGCTGTCGAGTCGCTGGTAGGCGGCGAACTTGTCGCCCAAGTCGTAAGCGGCGGTGCTGTCCGGCAACACCTCGACCATCAGCACCGGCGAGCGCTTGACCAGGCGGTCGGCGCGGTCGCTCTCGGCGCAGGTCACCTGCACGTCGGGATAGAGGCCGCAATCCGCCGCTTCCACCCGCACCTTGACATCGGCCATGTACGCCCGGCAGGGCGTGCCGCGCAGGTGCTGGCGCAGCAGGGTGTAACAGTTACCGGAAATCTCGTTATGCCGGTCGGTGGTTCCGGCCATGGCGAACACTTCGCCACGCGCGTATTCGTGGCGTTCCGGCTGGCGCTGTTCCCATTCCAGATCATCGTCGTAGGTGAAGACGAGGCGGGGCGCGAGTTGGGGCATGGCGGTGTTCCAATATTCGATTATCGCTTGACAAAGCTGTAGCACGGAGACCGGTGCGTCGGCACGGATGGGCTACACTCCGTTTTCCCGAAATCCTTGAAACCACCATGTCCACTCAAATCAAATACTCCCCTCCCCTCCCCTTCGCCCACGGCCAACCGGCTTTATCGGGCCGGCTGCGTGTCATCCCCGAGGATTTTCAGGTTCGCGAGGAGATTTCCTTCACCCTGGATGGCGCCGGCGAACATGCCTGGCTGTGGGTGCGCAAGCGCGGCGCGAACACTGTCTGGGTGGCGCGGCGACTGGCGGAACGGGCCGGCGTCCCGGCCAGCGCGGTGAGCTACGCCGGCCTCAAGGATCGCCACGCCGTGACCGAGCAATGGTTCTCGGTGCATCTGCCTGGCAGGGCCGACCCCGACTGGGCGAATCCCGATCCCGATTTCGCGGTGCTGAACGCGGTGCGCCATTCCCGCAAGCTGCGGCGCGGCGCGCTGAGTGGCAACGTCTTCCACATCACCCTCCGCGACCTGGACGGCGATCCCGCCGATCTGATGGCACGGTTGCAACTCGTCGCTGCAGCCGGGGCACCCAACTACTTCGGCGAACAACGCTTTGGCCACGAGGGCGGCAATCTGAATCAGGCCGAGGCCATGCTGCGCGGTGAGTTGAAAGTACGCGACCGGCACCAGCGGAGTCTGTATCTGTCCGCGGCGCGTTCGGCGCTGTTCAACGCCGTGCTGGCGCGGCGGGTAGCCGAGGGGACGTGGAATCAGCCGTTGCCGGGCGAGGTGCTGATGCTGGCCGGCAGCCATAGCATCTTCGCGGTCGATGACGTGGACCAAACGATCCGCCAGCGGATCGCTGCTTTCGACCTGCACCCCACCGGGCCGCTGTGGGGCGCCGGGGAGTTGCGGAGCGGCGCTACGGCCCGGGAACTTGAGGAAGCGGCGGCGGCGACATTGCCAGTGTTCCGCGATGGGCTGGCGGTGGCGGGGTTGACGCAGGAACGGCGGGCATTGCGGCTGATGATCGAGGATGCGACGCTGGAATGCCCAGAATCGCGCACCGCCGTGCTCGGGTTTCGCCTGCCCGCCGGGGCCTACGCCACCACGGTTTTGCGCGAACTGATCGAGCCGCGACTTTGAACGCGGCCGCTTCGTCCGTCAGCGCTCGATTCTGCGATGGCTGATCTGGTCCCGGCCTTCCCGTTTGACTTCGTACACCAGGTCGTCCACCCGCTTTAGCCACTGGTCGAGGGTTTCGTCCGCGTGGTATTCGGCCACGCCAAAACTGGCCGTGATCAGCCCGATATCGGGAAAAGAGTGCCCATGCAACGCCATCCGCAAGGTCTGCGCCAGCGCGATGGCTTGCGGCAGCATCGTTTCGGTGGCGAGAATCATGAATTCCTCGCCACCCCAGCGCACGAACACATCGCTGTGGCGCAGGCGTTCCCGCACCAGCACCGCGATCCCTTTCAATACCGCGTCGCCCCGGTCGTGGCCGAAAGCATCGTTGATCCGCTTGAAATGATCGATATCGAACATGATGAGCGACAGCGGCCGGGCGTAGCGGTGAACGCGACTGATTTCCCGGTCCATCACTTGCAGCAGGTAGCGCCGGTTGAACGCGCCGGTGAGCGGATCGGTGATGGCGAGTCGGCGCAGCTTCTCTTCCAGGCGTTTCCGGGCGCTAATGTCCATGACGATGCCGCAGACGCGGGCGGGCTGGTCTTGCGGGCCGCGTTCGATCACCTTGCCCCGGCTGAGGATCCAGATCCAGTCTTCGTTTTTTTGCCGCAAGCGATATTCGCTCTGGTAGCAGGGCGTCTGGTGATCGAGATGCGCGCGCAGGGCGTCCTGGACAGCGGGCAAATCGCGGGGATGAATGTGTTGCTCCCACTCGCGGTAGGAGAGTTGGAGTTCACCGGGCTGGCACCCCAGCAGTTCGGCCCAGGGTCCGTTGCAGGTAATCGTGTCGGCGCGAATATCCCAGTCCCACAGGCCCAGATCGGCGCCCCACAGCGCCAGCGCCAGCCGTTCCTCGCTTTCCTCGAGCCGGCGATCGAGGGTATGACGGTGCAGCGCCATTTCCAGCGTCGCCAGCAATTCACGCTCGGCCACTGGCTTGATCAGGTAGCCGTAGGGGTAAGTTGCCTTGGCCCGTTCCAGTTGGGCGGCTTGGGAATAGGCGGTCAGATAGACGATGGGAACGTCGAAGTCGGCACGGATGTGCTCGGCGGCGGTCACACCGTTCACCACGCCAGCCAAGGCGATATCCATCAAGACCAGGTCGGGCGCCGCTGCCGCCACGGCGGCCATCGCCGCTTCGCCCGAGGCCACCGGTTCCGGGACGGTGTAACCGAAGTGGATGAGCATGTCTTGCAGGCGGGCGGCGATGATGCCGTCATCCTCGACGATCAGGATGGTTTTACCGGTCATGGGGATCTGCTTTCTCTATATTGTTTGGGAGCGAACCGCAGCGAGCAGCGGGTTCCCCGGGCGCCATCGAGTTCGAGTTGGCTCCCGAGCTGATGCTGGCCCAACATCCGCACCAGCCGCAGCCCGAGGGTGCGCGTGGTCGCCCAGTCCAGGCCGGCCGGCAATCCCACGCCGTTGTCGGCGATGGTCAAGGTATAGAACGCACCATCCCAGGCGGCCACGATGGCGATTTCGCAGGCGCTGGCCCCCACCCAGGGGCGATGGCCGGGGAAGGCGTACTTGAGGGCGTTGATCACCAGTTCGTTGACGATCAGCCCGCAGGGGATGGCGGTGTCGATGTCCATGTAAACCCCGGTCGCCACCACGTCGATCCGGATCGCGCCGTCGGGATCGAAGGCATGGCGCAGATACGCGACCAGCGTCTGGAGGTACTCCTGAAAATCGATGCAATCCAGGTTGGCGGACTGGTAGAGCATTTCGTGGACCAGCGCCATGGAGCGGACGCGATTGCCCAGTTCTGCCAACCGGCAGGCTGTCGGCGCCTCCGTCATGCTTTCCCGCTGCAACTCCAGCAGGTCGATGATGGCGGCGAGGTTGTTCTTGACCCGGTGGTGGACCTCGCGCAGCAGCG
>JBDHRD010000192.1:0-5973 GCA_039807425.1 Candidatus Contendibacter sp.
GAGTGGCCGGCAGCGGCGGTGGCCAGCCTGCGTTACCTGACCAATTCGGGCGGGGCGATGCCGCGCGCCACCCTGGCAGCCCTGCGCCGCGCCCTGCCGAACACCACGCCTTATTTAATGTATGGACTGACCGAGGCGTTCCGCTCCACCTATTTGCCACCCCAGGAAGTTGACTGTCGGCCGGATTCCATCGGCAAGGCGATTCCGAACGCCGAGGTCCTCATCGTGCGCGAGGACGGCACGCCCTGCGCGCCCGGCGAACCCGGCGAACTGGTGCACCGCGGTTCGCTGGTGGCGCTTGGCTACTGGAACGATCCGGTCAAGACCGCCGAACGCTTCCGGCCCGCGCCCGACCAGAACCCCGGCCTGCCGCTGCCCGAACTGGCGGTCTGGTCCGGGGACACCGCACGGATGGACGAAGATGGTTTTCTGTATTTCATCGGTCGCAAGGACGACATGATCAAGACCTCCGGTTATCGGGTCAGTCCTACCGAAGTTGAGGAAATCCTCTACGGCAGCGGTCAAGTCGCTGAGGCAGCAGCGCTGGGAATTCCGCATCCAGCGCTGGGCCAGGCCATCGTCGCGGTGATCAAGCCGCTGCGGGAGATGTTCAACGAGAACGGGCTGATCGCCCATTGCAAACAGTACCTGCCTAACTTCATGGTCCCGCTGCGCATCATCGCCCGCGCCAGCGATCTGCCGCGCAATCCTAACGGCAAGATCGACCGCAAGGCGCTGGCCGAGGAGTTGCGCGCGCTATTCCCCGAGCCGCCGTTATGACCACTACGCGGCCCAGCCACTGGCCGATGAGCCAGTTTCCGGTCATCGACGACTGCCTGTGGATTGGCGGAATGCCGCTGACCCAACTGATGGCGCGGGTCGGGCAAACGCCGTTTTACGCCTACGACCGGCGATTGCTGGACGAACGGGTAGCCCTATTGCGGCGCACTTTGCCGCCCGTCATCGAACTGCACTATGCGGTGAAGGCCAATCCGATGCCGGCGCTGGTTCAGCACATGGCCGGGCTGGTGGATGGGCTGGATGTCGCTTCGCTCGGCGAGTTGAAAGTGGCGCTGGACGCCGGCATGGGCCCTGCCCAAATCAGCTTTGCCGGCCCCGCCAAGCGCCCGCCCGAACTGGCCGCCGCCATCGCCGCCGGCATCACGATCAATCTGGAATCCGCCGGCGAACTGGAAACCGTCGCCCGGCTGGGGCGGGAAGCGGGCCGGCGGCCCCGGGTCGCGGTGCGGGTTAACCCGGATTTCGAGCTGAAAGCCTCCGGGATGAAGATGGGTGGCGGCCCCAAACCGTTTGGGGTGGACGCCGAACAGACGCCGGCGCTGCTACGGCGGATCAGCGCGCTGGAACTGGATTTTCAGGGCTTTCACATCTTCTCCGGTTCACAGAATCTGCGCGCGGCGGCCATCGTCGAGGCCCACGACCGCACCTTTGAACTGGCGCTGCGGCTGGCGGCGGATGCGCCGGGGCCAGTGCGAATCTTGAACGTCGGCGGTGGGTTCGGTATTCCCTACTTCCCTGGCGATGCGCCGCTGGATTTGCAGCCCATCGTCGTCAATCTGGAACGCTGGCTGCCGGTGATCAAGGGACGGCTGCCGACAGCGCGGGTGGTGCTGGAACTGGGCCGCTATTTGGTCGGCGAGGCAGGAATTTATGTGGCCGAAGTGGTGGATCGCAAGGCCTCGCGTGGCCACACGTTTTTAGTTACCAACGGCGGCTTGCATCATCATCTGGCGGCCTCCGGTAATTTTGGCCAGGTGGTGCGCAAGAATTACCCGGTGGCGGTCGGCAACCGGGTGGCGGGAACCGAACGGGAAGTGGTGACGGTGGTCGGGCCGCTGTGCACGCCGCTGGATATTCTGGCCGAGCGGATGGAACTGGCCAAGGCCGATGTCGGCGACCTGATCGTGGTGTTTCAGTCCGGGGCCTATGGCCTGACCGCCAGTCCGGCCGGCTTTCTCAGCCATCCGGCTTGCATGGAAGTGCTGGTTTAAATCCACCGACTATTCAGGGCGCTGGCGCCAGCCATTCCAGCCGGGTTTGGCCGTGCTCACCGAGGCGGAGGCGTTGCAGCAATTCGGGCAACAGGCGACCCAGCGTTTCGTCCAGTTTCCACGGGGGATTGACGATGACCATGCCCGCGCCGTGCAGGCCGAGCGGGACGTCATAAGGATACAGCCCCAGTTCCACGCACAAAATCGCCGGAATCTCCAGCTCTTGCAGGCTCCGTTGCCAGCGCAGGCTGGGCGCGCGGTCGAGAATCGGGTACCAGACTGCGATGACGCTGCTGGCCCAGCGGCGGTGAATGATTTGGACCGCTTCGAGCAACCGGTCGAATTCGTCCTTCAGTTCGAAGGCGGGGTCCAACAAGACCAGTCCGCGCCGTTCCGGGGGCGGCAACAGCGCCTTGAGCGCGGCGTAGCCGTCCCGGTGATGGACCGCCACCTGCCGGTCGCCGGCGAATTCGGCTTTAAGCGCGGCGTGCTCGGTCGGATGGAGTTCGGTCAGCATCAGCCGGTCGCCGGGGCGCAGCAGCGCACGGGCGATGCGCGGCGAACCAGGGTAATAGCGCAACCGGCCGCCCGGATTCGATGCACGCACCTGTTCCAGGTAGTCGGTCAGTTCGGGGCCGAGCCCGGGCCGCTTCCACAGTCGGACGATGCCGCCGGCGAATTCGCGGTTCTTTTGTGCCGGCGGCGAATCGAGATCGTAGCGGCCCGCGCCAGCGTGGGTATCGAGCACGCAAAACGGCTTGTCCTTGCGTTGCAGGGCGCGGATGAGCTGGACCAGCAGGACATGCTTGAACACGTCGGCGAAGTTGCCGGTGTGGAAGGCGTGGCGGTAACTCAGCATTGCATTCGCTCGGAAGTTGTCGAAAAGCTTTTTAGGTGATTTCCTGTTACCACCGGGGATCGGTGGATTTTCACTCCAGACAAAACTACAGTGATGGATATCGGTTGCGCCTCGTCTTGGGTACTCCAACCCTGGCTACTCCATAGCGCGATTGCTTGGACCTCCATCCTGGATTAGATGGTTGTCTGGCAATCCCAAGGTAAGGAAAATCGATGCGTATCCTGCTCGTTGATGATCACACTTTGTTCCGCGAAGCTCTTTTACACGTCCTCAGACATTTCGATAGTACAGCCGTGGTGATCGAAGCATCGACAGCCAGGGAAGCCCTTCGGTTGGCGACCCATTACCACGATCTGGATCTGATTTTGCTGGACTTGACTTTACCCGGTTTGAACGGCCTGACCGCCCTGCCCGAACTCCATGCCCTGAGACCCACCGTACCCCTGATCATTTTGTCCGCGTCGGAGGATTGCACCGATGTCCGGCAGGCATTGGATGCGGGTGCGATGGGGTACATTCCGAAGTCGTCCAGCAGCCATGAGATGATAGCGGCATTACGCCTGATCCTGGCAGGCGAGGTGTACGTGCCGATAGCCTTGCTGGAGGCTCTGGAAGCGCTGGAAAACGCGCCAACTCAAGTTGCCGCGCCAAGCGCCCAGGAGAGTGCAATCGGCGGTCTGACTCCCCGGCAAGTGGAGGTGCTGCGCCTTATGGGGCAGGGTTTGTCCAACAAGGAGATTTGCCGGCGCCTGAATTTGGCGGAGGGAACGGTAAAACTGCACGTCACCGCCATCATGCGGGCACTGAATACCGGCAATCGTACTCAAACGGTGATTGAAGCCGCGCGACGCGGTTGGATAGCCGGGTTGGACAAGGGGAATTAGCTCAACGGTTCGTGCTCGCGCAAATGGAGCAGATGATGCAAGGCGCTACGCAATTTGGCCGGCTGCACGGGTTTATGCAATAGCGGGTAACCGCTGGCCTCAGCCTCGCGGAGTCGGTCGGGCGCGGTATCGCCAGTAATCACCAGAGCCGGCACATAACGTTGCAAGGTTTTTTGCAGTATCGCCACGGCTTCCAGGCCCGAGAATCGACCTTGCAGACGATAATCCACGATTAACAACTCGGGAGGTGAAGCCGTTGCTTTGATCTGTTCGTGCGCTTCTTCCAGCGAACCAGCCTTGATGACGGTGCAACCCCACCGTTCCAACAGGCCATCCATGGCTGCCAATACGGCCTTGTCATCGTCCAGCACCAATACCCGGTGACCTCGCAGGATCTTATCTCGAATCGGGATATTGGCGGACAGCGCATGGCATGATGAATCCTGAACCAAGGGCGCGGTAATCGCAAAACAGGAACCGTGTCCTAACCGGGAGCGAACGGTAATCTCGTGTTTAAGTAAAGCCCCGAGACGCTTGACGATGGCCAGTCCCAGCCCCAACCCCAGCCCTCGGCGCAGATCCTGCTCTGGATTACCCAACTGATGAAATTCTAAAAAGATATTTTCCAGTTGATCTTCTGGAATGCCCGGACCGGTGTCGTATACCTCGATACGCAGCTTGTCACCACGACGACGGGCGGCCACCAGCACGCGACCATTCCGGGTGTAACGCAGCGCGTTGGAAATCAAATTTCTCAATATACGCTCCAGCAGGGCGGGATCACTTCGAACAACAGCTTGGCTGGGGCGTATTCGCAGCGTATTACCGGTCTCCGGGGAAGAAAATCGAGAGCGAGGTTCGGGCCGTTTGAATAGCCTGCGTTCCAGAAAAGTGCCAAACGGGTTTATCCCGTGGGATTGATACTCCGTTTCCAGTCGTTTGAACAGCCTGGCCATGACCACAGAGCCAATGGTGGGGTGGACCACGCCGGCATCCAGCTTGGAAATGTCCAGCAGGGCGCTCAACATACTGTCGATGGCCCCGATCGAATCCTCGATCTGTTTGATCAAGGGCCTGGTTTCTTCAGCATCGCGCATCCGATCCGCCAAGTTGGCGAAAAACAGGCCCAAGGCATGGATGGGTTGGCGTAAATCGTGGCTGGCGGTCGCCAGAAACCGGGTTTTCGCCGCATTGGCTCGCTCCGCTTCCTGGCGGGCCAGATCCAGCGCTTCCTCTCGGCGCTTGAGTTCGCTGATGTCGGTATAGGTCAGTACCCGGCTGCCATCGGGCATGAGATTTTGCCGGATTTCGATGATGGCGCCATCGCCGCGCCGATACTCGATCTGTTCTGGTTTATCCAAGGCCATTGGTAGATCGCCGGCATTTAGAAGGGTATCGAGCTGCTGGCCATTTTCGATCTGGCGGTTGCCAAGACCGATTAAATCCACAAAATTCCGATTCCACATCCGCAACCGGTTTTCTCGGTCGATCAGGCTGATGCCCTGCTGAATATGCTGCAAGGTGGTTTCCAGCAGGGCGGATTTTTCTTCCGTCTCTCGCCGCAGAGTGATGTTTTCGAAGCGAAGTCGCAAGGAATGATTAAGTGCCCGGTAAACATTTCTGGCGTAGAACAAGCTAGCCACTAGATTCAAGCAGACCAGCAAGGCGACCTCCGCGCCCACGGTTCCTCCTCGCAAAAGAAGCATTGTAGCCAACGACAGCAATACCAGCATCGAGGCAAAATAGGCTGGCGGGTAGGACACTACGGCCATCAGCGCCTGAGCATTCAATCCTACCAGGATCACGGTAATGATGATGAAGTTAGCCGGCTGCACCGGATCCAGGAACAAGATCGGTATCGATGCCCAGGCCAAGCCAAAACTCCAGGATAGGATGGTGGCCACTGTTCCCCAGTAGCTCATCGTTTTCGAACTTGGGAGGCGCCTGTGATAGGCGCGCATCAGCAACCAGCGGACCACGGTTAATCCGTACAGAACAGCCAGCCATATCAGCAAACCATGATGCGGGGACATGTCCCAGAGCAGAAAAACAAGTATGCTGCTGGAGACGATATGGACGACAATCGCAATGGGGACCGAGCGGAATAAAGCATCGATAAGCTCGGTTCGGATTTCTTCTTGAGCAACAGGGCTGCTTGCATTCATGGCTTGGCCAAGTCGAACGGGACTGATAACTAACTCAAGAACCAAATCCTGTT
>JBDHRD010000193.1:0-5949 GCA_039807425.1 Candidatus Contendibacter sp.
ATGCCCAGCAGCTTCTCGATGGCCAGCACGTAGGCCTGCTCGTTGCACATGGCCGACATGTAGTCGAGCCGGTCCATGTAGCCGATGCTTTGGTTGAACGGCTTGCTCTCGGCCAGTTTTTCGGTGCCCCGGTGCAACAGGCCGATGTGCGGGTCGGCGCGTTGCACCACCTCGCCGTCCAGTTCCAGCACCAGGCGCAGCACGCCGTGCGCGGCGGGATGCTGTGGCCCGAAGTTCAGGGTGTAATTGCGAATCTCAGGCATCGGCGGTTTTCTCGGTTAGTGAGACTCGGGCAAGTAACGGTTGTCCTTGCGAATGACGCGGGGCACCAGCACGCGCGGCTCGATGCTGACCGGCTCGTACACCACGCGGCCGCGTTCGGGATCGTAGCGCATCTCGACATTGCCGATCAGCGGGAAATCCTTGCGGAACGGATGGCCGATGAATCCATAGTCGGTCAAGATGCGGCGCAGGTCCGGATGGCCCTCGAACACGATGCCGTACAGATCGAACGCCTCGCGCTCGAACCAGTTGGCGGAGGTCCATAACCCCACCACCGAAGGCACCACCGGCAATTCATCATCGGGGGCGAATACCCGCACCCGCAACCGATGGTTGTGGGAAACCGACAGCAGTTGGTAAACAGCGGCGAAACGGCTTCGGGTCGTCACCGACTTTTCAGCCACGTATTGAACGGCCGCGGATCCGCGCCCGATGGCCCGCTCGACCACGCCCCGGCTGAATCCCTGGTCGGTGGATTCGTTGGTGGCCCATTCCACTTCGCCGTAAGCCGAGTAATCCACCCCGCACACGTCCATGACCTGCCCGAAAGCGAAGTTCGGTTCGTCGCGCAGGGCAGTCAACACCTCGATAGCACGCGCCGGCGAAACCTCGACTATCGCCTGCCCGTGATCGAGCTTGCATTCCAGCAGGGCGTCGCCAAACCGGGCCTGGAGTTTTTCCACAAGGGTCTGCACGTCAGCCATGGAATCTCTCTCTCAGCGGGCGATGGTAAAGGTGCGCTTGATCTTGTTCTGCAGTTGGATGATGCCGTACAACAGCGCCTCCGCCGTCGGCGGGCAGCCGGGCACGTAAATATCCACCGGCACAATCCGGTCGCAGCCGCGCACTACCGAGTAGGAATAGTGGTAATAGCCACCACCGTTGGCGCAGGACCCCATGGAAATCACCCAGCGCGGCTCGGGCATCTGATCGTAGACTTTGCGCAACGCCGGCCCCATCTTGTTACACAGAGTGCCGGCGACGATCATGACATCGGACTGGCGGGGGCTGGGGCGGAACACGATGCCGAACCGGTCCAGGTCGTAGCGGGCCGCGCCGGCGTGCATCATCTCCACCGCGCAGCAGGCCAGGCCGAAGGTCATCGGCCACATCGAGCCGGTGCGCGCCCAGTTGATGAGCGCATCGGCCGTGGTGGTCACCAGGCCCTTTTCAAGAATGCCTTCTATTCCCATTCCAAGGCTCCTTTCTTCCACTCGTAAATGAAGCCGATCACCAGGATGCCGAGAAAGACCGCCATCGAGGCGAAGCCGAACAGGCCGATTTCGTCGAGCACGATCGCCCAGGGAAACAGGAACGCAATTTCCAGATCGAAAATAATGAACAGGATGGCCACCAGATAGTAGCGGACATCGAATTTCATTCGGGCATCCTCGAACGATTCGAAACCGCATTCGTAGGGCGACAGCTTTTCACTATCGGGACGGCGGGTGCCCAGGACATAACCGAGAACGATGACGATCACGGCTATCGCGAGGGAAATCAGTACGAAGATCAGGACGGGAAGGTAATTGGACAACATCAGAGTCGCACCTTCGACATGGCGGGCCGGGAGAAAGCGCCAGGGTGGCCAAGCCTTGGCCTGAAGCCTGAACAGGCGATCCCGCCGGTCGGCGGGGCCGGAATATCCTGGAATGAACCTGCCGGGAACAGCGATTGGGGCGAATAGGTTCTTATATTTTTATAATTAAAACGCCACATGGGACGTCAAACCTCCAGGTGGTCTGCGATCCCCGTTGGAAGACCGCATCGCGCATCCCGAATCCGCGTTCGGGATGTCCGTGTCGTTATTTTGGTGCCGATGGCCGGACTCGAACCGGCACGGCTCGCGCCACTAACCCCTCAAGCTAGCGTGTCTACCAGTTCCACCACATCGGCACGGCACAGCATCAAACCCTTTTTCCGCTATTGTTGCGGCAACTTCGGAACATCGGAAGGACCGCCGCTTGGGGGCAGCGGTTGGATGGGTTTTTCTGCCTGAACCCGTTCGACGACGCTCCCGGGCGCGGACGTTTGCGTCGAGAAATACGCCAGGGTCAGACTGGTCACGAAGAACACCGTCGCCAAGGCAGCGGTGGTCCGGCTCAGGAAGGAGGCGGACCCCCGCGATCCGAACATGGTGGCCGAAGCGCCACTGCCAAACGCCGCGCCCGCGTCGGCGCCCTTGCCCTGTTGCAACAACACCAGCGCGATCAGCGCGACCGCAACCACGACATGGGCGACGAGAATGAGGGTATGAATCATGGCGACAGTTTAACAACCCGCCTTGGCAATCGCCAAGAAGTCCTTGGGGTCGAGCGACGCGCCGCCCACCAGGCCGCCGTCGATATCGGGCATCGACAGCAACTCGCCGGCGTTGG
The DNA here is from genome assembly GCA_039807425.1 of Candidatus Contendibacter sp. Taxonomy (GTDB): domain Bacteria; phylum Pseudomonadota; class Gammaproteobacteria; order Competibacterales; family Competibacteraceae; genus Contendibacter. Next base: position 2,661 of record JBDHRD010000193.1, read on the forward strand.
AACCCTTGACACTGCCGCCGTACAGAATGCGCACCTGGCTCGCCAGCGCCGGATCGAGCGCGGCCAACTGGGCGCGAATGAAGGCGTGAACGTCCTGGGCCTGCTGGGGAGTCGCGGTCCGGCCAGTGCCAATCGCCCAGACCGGTTCGTAAGCGATGACCGCGTCGGCGAAGCTGGCGATGCCTTCCAGATCGAGTACCGCCTTGAGCTGCCGCTCGACCACGGCCTCGGTTACACCCTCATCGCGTTCTTCCAGGGTCTCGCCGACGCACAGGACCGGCTTGAGGCCGAACTTGCGCGCGGCGGCGTACTTGCGCGCCACCACCTGATCGCTTTCACCATACAGCGTGCGCCGCTCCGAGTGGCCGACGATCACGTAGGCGCAGCCAAAATCCTTCAGCATGGGACCAGCCACTTCGCCGGTGTAGGCACCCGAGGGGTGTTCGGAGAGATTTTGCGCGCCCCAGCCAATCGCGGTGCCGGCCAGTTGTCGCGCGACCGCATCCACGTACACGAACGGCGGAAATACCGCCAGCTCGACAGCGGAGACCTCGGCGGCCCCACCCAGGACGCCTTGCAGCAACTCACGGATGCTGCCGGTCGAGCCATTCATTTTCCAGTTTCCAGCCACCAGCTTACGGCGCATGTCGTTCTTCTCCCCTAGCGAAAAAGCTGAGCAAGCTTACGGATTCCGCGCCCGGAAATCAATCATGCCGACAAGGTCTCGCGCACCACACCGGCCAGTTCCCGGGCGTGGCGCTCGACGACGCCGGCATCCGCGCCCTCCACCATGACCCGCACCACGGGTTCGGTACCGGAGGGACGCAGCAACACCCGGCCATGATCGCCCAACTGGCTCTCCACCGCCCGCACCGCCTCTTGAATCGCTGGCCGGCGCAGATCCACTTCCCCGCTCACCGATACATTGATCAAAATCTGGGGATATTTGCTCATGCCAGCCTTGAGATCGTGCAGGTTCTTGCCGGATTGCAGCATCGCCGACAGCACCTGCAAGGCGGAAATGATGCCGTCGCCGGTGGTGGTTCGATCCAGGCAGATGATGTGTCCCGAATTTTCGCCGCCCAAAATCAGGTTCTCGGCCAGCAGCCCCTCCATGACGTAGCGGTCACCGACCTTGGCGCGGCGCAAGTCCAGTCCCAGCGCCCGCAGCGCGATCTCCAGGCCCAGATTGGTCATCAGGGTGCCGACGACGGCGTTGAAGCGGCTGCCGGTGCGCAGACGGTCGCGGGCGATGATGAACAGCAATTCGTCGCCATCCACCACTTCGCCTCGATGGTCCACCATGATCACCCGGTCGCCGTCGCCGTCGAAGGCGATGCCGAGATCGGCGTTCTGCTCTTGAACCAGGTCGCGCAACAACGCCGGCCTGGTAGAGCCGCAGTCCAGATTGATGTTCAGCCCGTCGGGCGCGATACCCATGGGAATCACGGTCGCGCCCAATTCGTTGAATACGCTGGGTGCAACGTGATAATTGGCGCCATGGGCGCAGTCCACCGCGATTTTCAGGCCGGCCAGGCTGGTGTAGGCGGGCACGGTGCTCTTGCAGAATTCGATGTAACGGCCAGCGGCATCCACGATGCGCTCGGCCTTGCCCAGGACATCGGGTTCAGCGGTGGTCAACGGCTGTTCCAGCAATTCTTCGATGTGCTCCTCGACCGCGTCGGGCAGTTTTTGACCGTCGCGAGAGAAGAATTTGATGCCGTTGTCGTAATAGGGATTGTGGGAGGCGCTAACCACGATGCCGGCACAGGCGTGCAAGGTTCGGGTCAGATAGGCGATGCCGGGCGTCGGCATCGGCCCCAGCAAGGCGATGTTGACCCCCGCCGCCGACAGGCCGGCTTCCAACGCCGACTCGAACATATAGCCGGAAATGCGGGTGTCCTTGCCAACGACCACCTTGTTGAAACCCTGAGCCTGTAACGCCCGCCCGACCGCCCAGCCCAGCTTCAACACGAATTCCGCCGTGATCGGGTAGTCGCCGACCCGTCCGCGAATGCCGTCCGTACCAAAATAGCGTTTTCCCATGCCTTATCCCCCTGTTTCAGCGCAGTTGGGGATTATAGCGGGGATGGCAGCACGGCGCGCGGTCTAAAATCCCTTCAGACGGCCGCCCGCGCAGCGGCGCACACACACAGCGCCTGCACGGTCTCGCGGACATCGTGGGCGCGGAGGATGTTCGCCCCTTGCCAGAATGCGATGACCGCCGCCGCCAGACTACCCGCCAGTCGTTCGCCGACCGGCGCATTCAACAACGCACCGATCATACTCTTGCGGGAGATGCCGACCAGGACGCCGGCAGCCAGATCGGTAAAGCGATGCAGATGGCGGAGCAGCAGCAGATTGTGGTCCAGGGTCTTGCCAAAACCGAAACCGGGATCGACCAGAATCCGCTCGCGCGGGATGCCGGCGCGTTCGCAGACGCGAATCCGCTCGGCCAGAAAGATGTGAACTTCGGCCACCACATCGGCGTAAACCGGCTCCTGCTGCATCATGCCCGGCTCGCCCCGCATGTGCATCAGACACACCGGCAAACCGCTAGCGGTGGCGGCTTCCAGCGCACCCGGCAGGCGCAGCGCCCGCACGTCGTTGATCAGGCCGGCGCCGGCACGCGCCGCTTCCCGGATGATTTCGGGCTTGCTGGTATCCACCGAGATCGGAACCGGCAACTCGCGCACCAGTCGCTCCACCACCGGCAATACCCGGTCCAGCTCCTCCTGTACCGACACTGGCGGCGCTCCCGGCCGGGTGGATTCCCCACCGACGTCGATCAGCGCCGCGCCCTCCTCCACCATGGCTTCGGCGTGGCGCAGGGCGGCGTCCAGTTGCAGGTAGCGTCCGCCGTCGGAGAACGAATCGGGAGTGACGTTCAGCACCCCCATGACGGCGGGCCGGCTCAGACTCAGAATCTTGCCCGCGCAGTCGAGTGGCATGGCTCAGTGCTGCTGGGCTGGACCGCCGATTGGCTTCTCGCTCCGCCGATCCTTGTCCAGACCGACCGGCGAACCGGTTGACGGCGGTTCCGAATCGGCGCCCGTATCGGCGGGCTCGCGCGGCGGCCGCCCGGCCATGACGTCGTCGATCTGCTCGGAGTCGATGGTTTCGTACTTGATCAGCGCGTCGGCCATGGCGTGCAATTTGTCCAGGCTGTCCCGCAACAACTGCTCGGAACGCTGGTAGTTGCGGTTGATGACCGCCCGGATTTCCTCGTCGATGGCGTGGGCGGTTTCGTCCGAAACGTTCTTGTGCCGGGTCACGCTCCGGCCCAGAA
>JBDHRD010000194.1:0-5949 GCA_039807425.1 Candidatus Contendibacter sp.
CATCGAGTACCACGTGGACCGGGCCTTCCGCACCCGCACCCTGAGTATCTGCTACCCGGTGGGACGCGGCGCGGACGGCATGGCCCGGGCGCTGGACGACCTGTGCCGCGAAGCCGCCGACGTGGTGCGGCGCGGCGACAATATCCTGATTCTGTCCGACCGGGGTCTGGACGCCGATCACATTGCCATCCCCGCCCTGCTCGCCACTGCCGCCGTCCATCATCACCTGATCCGCGCCGGCCTACGCACCGAAGTCGGCTTGGTGGTGGAAACCGGCGAAGCCAAGCGGGTTCACGATTTCTGCCTGCTGGCTGGCTATGGCGCGGAAGCCATTAACCCTTGGCTGGCGTTCGACACCCTGTCGGCGGGCCTGTCTCGCGCACCGCAAGCCCTGACCGAGGTTGAGGCGCACGAGCACTACACCAAGGCGGTTGCCAAGGGCATCCTCAAGGTGATGTCCAAGATGGGCATCTCTACCTATCAATCCTATTGCGGTGCACAGATTTTCGAAGCGGTGGGCTTGGCCAGCGAATTCGTGAATCACTACTTCACTGGCACCCAGGGCGTCATCGAAGGCGTTGGGCTGAACGAAATCGCCCGCGAAGCCGTCAGTCGCCACCGCCAGGCCTTCGGCGATGCGCCGCTGTACCGGAACGCCCTGGATGTCGGCGGTGAATTGGCTTTTCGCATTCGCGGCGAACGCCACGCCTGGACCCCGGAAACGGTGTCCCTGCTGCAACACGCGGTTCGGTCCGGTGACTACGAGCAGTTCAAGCGTTACAGCCGGGTGATGAACGACCAGCGCGACCACCTGCGCAACCTGCGTGGTTTGTTTGAGTTCCGCTTCGCCGCCCAGCCGCTGGCGCTGGACGAGGTCGAGCCAGCCAGCGAGATTGTCAAGCGCCTGGCCACCGGCGCGATGTCGTTCGGCTCGATCTCCTGGGAGGCTCACACCACCCTGGCCATCGCCATGAATCGCCTCGGGGCCAAGTCCAATACCGGCGAGGGTGGCGAGGATCCGGTGCGCTACACCCCGCTGGAGTCGGGTGATTCCATCCGCTCGGCGATCAAACAGGTCGCCTCGGGCCGATTCGGGGTCACCGCCGAATACCTGGTCAACGCCGACGCCCTGCAAATCAAAATGGCCCAGGGTGCCAAGCCTGGCGAGGGCGGCCAGTTGCCCGGTCACAAAGTCAACGACTGGATCGCCCGGGTGCGCCACTCCACCCCCGGCGTCGGCCTGATTTCCCCGCCGCCGCACCACGACATCTACTCCATCGAAGACCTGGCGCAACTGATCTTCGACCTGAAGAACGTCAATCCCAAGGCCGCCATCAGCGTCAAGCTGGTGTCCGAAATCGGGGTCGGTACCGTTGCCGCCGGTGTCGCCAAAGCCCATGCTGATCACGTCACCATCTCCGGCGAGGACGGCGGCACCGGCGCGAGCCCGATCACTTCGATTCAGAACGCCGGCTCGCCTTGGGAAATCGGCCTGGCTGAAACCCATCAAACCCTGGTCCGCAACCACCTGCGCGGCCGCATCGCCGTCCAGGTGGACGGCGGCCTGCGCACCGGCCGCGACATTGTGATCGGCGCGCTGCTCGGCGCGGACGAGTTCGGCTTTGGCACGGGCGCGCTGATTGCCGCCGGCTGCCTGATGATGCGCAAGTGCCATCTCAACACCTGCCCGGTCGGTGTCGCCACCCAGGACCCGGAACTGCGCAAGCGTTTTCCCGGCCAACCGGCCCATGTCATTAACTTCTTCACCTTCCTGGTGCAGGAAGTGCGTGAATTGATGGCGCAACTCGGCTTCCGCACCTTCGACCAAATGATCGGCCGCTCCGACCGGCTCGACATGCGCCGGGCCATCCATCACTGGAAGGCGCGCGGCCTGGATTTCACCCGGCTGTTGGCTATCCCCCTCGCCCCGCCCGGCGTCGCCACCTACCACTGCGAGGAGCAGGATCACGGCCTCAGCGGCGCGTTGGATCACCGCTTGATCGCCCAGGCCCGGCCCGCGCTGGAGGCGCGCCAGCCGGTATGGATTGAAACCCCGGTGCGCAATAGCGACCGGACCGTGGGCGCGATGCTGTCCGGCCAAGTCGCCCGCCGCTACGGTCACGCCGGCCTGCCCGACGACACGATCCGCATCCGGCTGACCGGCAGCGCCGGCCAAAGCTTCGGTGCGTTTCTGGCCCGGGGCGTCACCCTGGAACTCGACGGTGAAGCCAACGACTACGCCGGCAAGGGCCTGTCGGGCGGCCGGCTGATCATCCGCCCGCCGGCCGCCAGCCGTCGCCGCGCCGAGGAGCACATCATCATCGGCAACACTGTCCTTTACGGAGCCATCGCCGGCGAATGTTACGCCCGGGGCGTGGCGGGCGAACGCTTCGCCGTCCGCAACTCCGGTGCGCTAGCCGTGGTGGAAGGCACCGGTGATCACGGTTGCGAATACATGACGGGTGGCGTGGTGGTGGTGCTGGGGCCAACCGGCCGCAACTTCGCCGCCGGCATGAGCGGGGGCATCGCCTACGTGCTGGACGATGCGGGTGACTTCTCCCGCCGCGCCAACCAGGCCATGGTGGCGCTGGAACCGTTGAACGATGTCGAGGAAACGCTCAAGGGCGTAGCGAGTGGCGAGTGGAACGGTCTGGCCCAGGCTGAACTACCGGCGGACCTGCTGCGCCACGACGCCCGCCGGTTGCAAATCCTGGTCGCCCGTCACCATCTCCACACCGGTAGCGAACCGGCGCGCCGGGTGCTGGAACACTGGCGCGAGCTGCTGCCAAAATTCGTCAAGATCATGCCGCTGGATTACCGGCGGGCATTGCAGGAGATGCAGGCCAAGGCCCGCGCCACCCGGCGCGAGATGGAAACGACCAGCGTGGCCGTGGGAGCGTGAATCATGGGTAAGCCAACGGGTTTTCTGGAAATCACCCGCCACGAGCACGGCACCGCCCCGGTCGCGGAACGGGTCGCGCACTTCCGCGATTTCGTGGTTCCCCTGCCCGAACCCGGCATCCGCGAGCAGGCCGCCCGCTGTATGGACTGCGGGATTCCCTACTGCCATCGCGGTTGCCCAGTCCACAACATCATTCCCGACTGGAACGACCTGGTCTATCGCGGCCGCTGGCGCGAGGCGCTGGAAGTGCTGCACTCGACCAACAACTTCCCGGAGTTCACCGGCCGCATCTGCCCAGCTCCGTGCGAGGCGTCCTGCACCCTTAATTTCAACAACCAGCCGGTGACGATCAAGGACATCGAGTGCGCCATCATCGACAAGGGCTGGGCGGAAGGCTGGGTCCAGCCGCGAATCGCCGCGCACCGTACCGGCAAGCGGGTTGCCGTGATCGGCTCTGGTCCCGCCGGCCTGGCCTGCGCCCAGCAACTGGCGCGGGCGGGGCACGATGTAGTGGTGTTCGAGAAAAACGACCGTATCGGCGGCCTGCTGCGCTACGGCATCCCCGACTTCAAGCTGGAAACCCGGCTGATCGACCGCCGCCTGGCGCAGATGCGGGCCGAGGGCGTGGAATTTCGCCCAAACAGCCACGTCGGCGCGGACATCCTGGCGCGCGCGCTATTGGCCGAGTTCGACGCCGTGGTGCTGGCCGGCGGTTCCGAGCAACCGCGCGATCTGAACGTGCCGGGCCGCGAGTTGCATGGCATTCACTTCGCCATGGACTTCCTGACCCAGCAAAACCGCCGGGTGGCCGGGCAGAAGATTGCCGGCGACGAGATTCTGGCCACTGACAAGGATGTGGTCGTCATCGGCGGTGGCGATACCGGCTCTGACTGCGTTGGTACCTCGATCCGCCAAGGCGCGCGTTCTGTCACTCAGTTGGAAATCCTGCCCAAGCCGCCGCTGCACGAGAACAAGCTGCTGACCTGGCCCAACTGGCCGCTGAAGCTGCGCACCTCGACTTCACACGAGGAAGGTTGCGAACGGGACTGGGCGGTGACCACCCAACAGTTCCTCGGCCAGGACGGCCAGGTGACCGCGATTCAACTCGCCCGGTTGGAATGGCGCGACAGCAACGGCCGGCAAATTACGGCGGAAATCCCTGACAGTGCGTTTGAGATCAAGGCTGATCTGGTACTGCTGGCGATGGGCTTCATCCATCCGGTCCATGCCGGAATGCTGGCGGAACTGGGCGTAGCGCTGGACCCGCGCGGCAACGTCCGCGCCGACGAAGACGACTATCAAACCTCGGTCAACAAGATCTTCGCTGCCGGCGACATGCGGCGGGGTCAATCGCTGATAGTTTGGGCTATCCGCGAAGGTCGGCAGTGCGCCCGCGCGGTGGATGAGTATCTGATGGGGAGTTCGGAATTGCCGGTCTGAAAATGGTGAGTGGTGAGTGGTGAGTGGTGAGTTGAATGACCGATCACTCACCACCCGCCGATTTAAGCGAGGTGATCACGATGAACTGGCTGGAAGCGTGCGAACACCCGGATTTACAGAATCGTCCTCGACCAACACCCGGCAGGAAATGCGAGCCAAGCGGTAACTTTATTTTGAGCAAGGCGCCCTGGAGGTCTGGCTGTGCGATGCGGAAGGCCGGCTGGCCTTCTTGAGCCCAGCCGGTGAACTGGCGCGGTCGGCGTTGTTTCCAGACTTCCCGACGCGAATTATTAGGTTCCCAATCTGAGTCTTCGCGTCAAATCGCCTTGCTTCATCGCATATAACGCATCCAGCAACGCTACCTGCAAGCTTCCCGGTCCTCTGGCCTGCTCCGCCGCGATTTCACCCGCCACGCTGAACATGACTAGCCCTGCCACTGTTGCCGCCAAGGCATCCGATTCCACCGCCAGAAACGCGCCGATGACCGCCGTCGCTGAGCAGCCCAAGCCCGTAACGCGCGCCATTAGCGGATGACCATTGGCAATTGCTATGACCTGCGTCCCGTCAGTCGCGTAATCGACCGCGCCAGTCACGGCAACCACGGCGCCGGTTTCCACCGCCAGAATTCGCGCCGCCTCCACCGCGGTTTCCGAACCGTGCAGGCTGTCGACTCCCCTACCCTTTCCTGCCTGCTGCGCCAATGTGAGGATCTCCGACCCGTTGCCTCGAATTACGCTTGGCTGCAACCGCGCCAGAGCTTCTGCCGCCGCGCGTCGGTACGGCGTTGCCCCCGCCCCCACCGGATCGAGAATCCACGGTATGCCAATGCCGTGCGCCTTGATCGTCGCCAGCTTGCATGCCGCGATCTGCTCGGAGTACAGCGTGCCGATGTTGACAACCAGCGCCTGGCTGATGGAGACGAAATCCTCCACCTCATCGAGAGAGTGAACCATCGCCGGCGATGCGCCCAGCGCCAGCAGCGCGTTGGCGGTGTTATTCATGACGACGAAATTGGTGATGTTATGCACCAGCGGTGCTTTTTCGCGCACCGTCTCCAATAATGTCCATATCCGTTCGGCTTGCATGGTTCACTCGTCGAAAATCGGATTATGCTGTTCCGCGACGCGCACGAAAGTCGTGCGTTTGGTCAACTCCTTGAGCTGACTCGCCCCAACGTAAGTACACGCCGAGCGCAATCCGCCCAGAATGTCTTTGACAGTGTCTTCTACCGGCCCTCGATACGGAACACTGACGGTTTTACCTTCCGAAGCACGATATTCCGCGATCCCGCCACTGTATTTTTCCATCGCTGTTTTCGAACTCATCCCATAGAACCAAGCCCGCTGTTCGCCATCCTGATCCACGATCTCTCCGCCGCCCTCGTCGTGCCCGGCCAGCATTCCTCCCAGCATCACGAAATCCGCTCCGGCCCCGAACGCCTTGGCCACATCGCCGGTGCAGGTACAGCCACCGTCCGAGACGATTTGCCCGGACAGCCCGTGCGCGGCGTCAGCACATTCGATGATCGCTGACAGTTGCGGATACCCCACCCCGGTTTTCACCCGGGTAGTGCAGACCGAACCCGGTCCAATGCCAACCTTGACGAC
>JBDHRD010000195.1:0-5779 GCA_039807425.1 Candidatus Contendibacter sp.
GCCCCGGTAGCTCAGTTGGATAGAGCGCACCCCTCCTAAGGGTGAGGTCACAGGTTCAATTCCTGTCCGGGGCGCTTCCCGTATTCCACACATTTTAATCGCGAGCGCCATGCGGGGAATCTCGTCAAATCGCCAGATTGTCGATCAGCCGCGCCCGGCCCAGCCAGGCGGCAGCGAAAATTCGCAGATTGGCGGCATCTTCAGCGGTGGGACGCTGCAAATCCCGCGCGCGGCGGATTTCGACGTAATCCGGGCGAAAGCCAGCCACCGTCAGCCCGGCCTTCGCCTCCTCTCCCAGCGCCGCCCAATCCCGTTCACCCGCCTGCCACCGTTGCGCGGTCGCCTGCAAGGTCGCATACAGCGTGGGAGCGATGCCCCGTTCCTCGGGGGACAAATAGCCGTTGCGGGAACTCAGCGCCAGCCCATCGGGTTCTCGCACCGTCGGTACGCCGATGATTTCCACCGGCAGGTCGAGGTCAGCCGCCATCCGGCGAATGATGACCAGTTGTTGCCAGTCCTTTTCGCCGAAGACGGCGATGTCTGGCTGCGCCATGTTGAACAGCTTGCTCACCACGGTGGTGACGCCGGTGAAATGGCCAGGTCGGCTGGCGCCACATAGCACCGCCGGCAGGTCCGGTACCGTCACCTGGGTCATTCGCTCCAACGGACGCGGATACATCTCGGCCACGCTGGGCGCGAACAGCAGGTCCAGCCCGGCGGCTTCCAACTGGCGGGAATCCTCGGCCAGAGTACGGGGATAGGCGGCGAAATCCTCGCTGGGGCCGAACTGCATCGGATTGACGAAAATGCTGGCGACCGTGCGGGGGGCCAGTGCGCGAGTGCATTCGACCAGATGGATGTGGCCCCGATGCAGGTTGCCCATGGTGGGCACGAAAGCGACCCGCTCCCCGGCCCGTTTCCAGGCCGCGACCTGGGCGCGCAGTTCGGCGATGGTGTGGACGGTTTGCATGATGCGCGGTCCTCGACGATCAGGCGATGCACTGTTCGGGGCCGGGGAACTCGCCGCTCTTGACGGCGGCGACGTAGGCAGCCACCGCCGCTTGCAAACTGTCGTGGCCGGTCAGAAAATTTTTGGAGAACTTCGGTCGGCGGCCGGACGTAATGCCCAGCATGTCGTAGCTCACCAGCACCTGAGCATCGCAGTGGGGACCGGCGCCAATGCCGATCAGGGGGATGTCCAGCGCCTCGGTCAGCCGCGCCGCCAGTTCTGACGGGATGCATTCCACCAGCGCCACGTCGGCGCCAGCATCCTGCAAGGCCAGCGCCTCGTCGAGGATCTGGCGGGCGGCGGCCTCCTCGCGGCCCTGCACCTTGTAGCCGCCCAGCTTGTGGACCGACTGCGGTAGCAAACCCAGATGGGCGCAGACCGGAATGCCGTTGCGGCTCAGTTGGCGCACGGTTTCGACCAGCCAGCCGCCGCCTTCCAGCTTGACCATCCGGGCGCCGCCTTCGCCCATCAACCGGGCGGCGTTGCGCACCGCCTGCTCGACCGTGGCGTAGCTGGCGAACGGCATGTCCGCCATCAGGAACGCCGTCTGGCAGCCGCGCGCCACCAGGCGGGTGTGATAGATCATGTCCTCCATCGTCACCGGCACGGTGGTGCGCTGACCCTGCACCACCATACCCAGCGAATCGCCGACCAGAATGACCTCGACGCCCGCCGCTTCCAGCAGCGCCGCGAAACTGGCGTCGTAGGCGGTCAGGACCGCGAATTTTTCCCGGTCGCGCTTCATCTTCGCCAGGGTAGTGATCGTGACGAGCTTGCGGGTCGGTTGTTCCTGGTACATGGCGTGCTCTAGGTCGGAGCCGCGCCGCACTGGTGGATGGAGCGGAAGCGGCGGGTTTGAGAAAGGGTTCTGGCGCGGCTATCGTACTCGGTTAGTCGGCGCTGTCCAGACGGGCGATGGCGTGGGACGGGCAGCACGCCAGCAGTTCGGTCAGCGAGCCGTGGCCGGGAATCGTCAGATTCGGGGCGATGTCGTGCAGCGGATAAAGCACGAACGCCCGTTCGTGCAGGCGGGGATGTGGCAGGGTCAGCCATGGATCGTCGCTGGTCAGTCGATCGTACAGCAGCAGATCCAGGTCGAGGGTGCGCGCTCCCCAACGCACGCCGCGGGTGCGACCCTGCGCGAGTTCGAGCGTCTGCAACGCCAGCAACAATTGGTGGGGGGTTAACCCGGTATCCAGGGCGGCGACGGCGTTGATGTAGTCCGGCTGAGCGGGTGGCCCGCCGACGGGCACCGTGCGGTACAGCGGCGATTGCACCGCGCAGCCCGTGGCGAGGATCCCGTTCAGCGCCTGGAACGCGCGGCGCACCTGGCGGATCGGGTCGCCGAGATTGCTGCCGATGCCGATATAGGCTCGCGCGGGTCGCATGGGACAATTTCCAGACTCAGGCCCCGGACGCTGGTTGATCTGCCTGATCGCTCTTGCGGGAGCGCGATTTGCGCCGGCGGCGGGGTTTGCCCTTGCCGGTCCCGGTCGCCGGCTGGGTGGCCTGGGCGCGACCGGCGGCGTCCAGCGCCAGCAGCCGGGTCCACCAGCCGGCCAGTTCCGCCGCCTGCTCGTCGGCCTCGGCGCGCAGCAGCAGGAAATCGTAGCCAGCGCGGAACCGGGGATGGTCCAGCAACCGCAGCGGGCGCTTGCCGGTGGTGACGGTCAGCCGTTGCTGCAACTCCCAGATTTCCCGCATCGGCAGGCTGTAGCGGCGGGGCAGAGCGGTATGGCGGATTTGTGCCTGGACGACCCGTTCGGCTGCCTCCCGCAGGGCTTCGTGTTCGTCCAGCCCATTCGCTTCCAGGTGGCGGATCTGTTCCCGCAGCGGCTCCCACAGCAGGGCGGCGAACAGGAACGCTGGGTGGACGGGTTTGTTTTCGGCCAACCGGCTGTCGGTGCTGGCCAGTGCCCGGACCAGTAGAGTTTTCGGGTAATGGTGCTGCTGGTGGTTCAAACAGCGTTCGGTGGCTGGGAACAGCCAGCCAAACAGGCGGTAATGGCGCAACAGTTCGAAGGTCTGGATGGCGCAGCCACCCAGGAATAGTTTGAGGACTTCATCGAACAGCCGGGCCGACGGAATTTTTTCCAGCAGATGGCCCAGCCGGTGCAATGGTGTTTCGGTAGCGGGATCGAGCCGGAAGCCGAGTTTCGCGGCGAACCGCACCGCCCGCAGCAGGCGCACCGGGTCTTCGTGGTAGTGTTGCGCCGGGTCGCCGATCAGCCGGATCAGACCGGCCTTGAGGTCGGTCATGCCGCCCACGTAATCGAGCACCACAAAGTGGTCGATGTCGTAGTACAGGGCGTTGATGGTGAAATCCCGCCGCCAGGCGTCGTCCTCGATATTGCCGTAGACGTTGTCGCTGAGGATGCGGCCGTCCGCCGCCCGCTCCACGCTGGGACCATCGTCGTCCTCGCTGTCGCGGCCGCAGGCGCGGAAGGTGGCGACTTCGACGATTTCCTGGCCGAACTGAACGTGGGCGAGCCGGAAGCGGCGACCGATCAGCCGGCAGTTGCGAAACAGTTTGTACACCTGTTCGGGGCGGGCGTCGGTGGCGACATCAAAATCCTTCGGTTCGCGGCCGAGCAGCAGATCCCGCACGCCGCCACCGACCAGACAGGCGCGATAGCCGGCCTCGCGCAGCCGGTAGAGGACTCTAACCGCGTTGGGGCTGATGTTGGCCCGCGAGATGTTATGTTCGGGGCGGGGGATGACGATGGGGAGGGGATTCGAGCGTGTGGAGTCCAAGGCGCGTTCGCCAACTCTTGTCTACAGCGGAAGCGTCGGTATAATACTACTTTCCTTTCAAGACGCCACCCGTTATCCCGCTCCCTTCGTCTAGTGGCCCAGGACACCGCCCTCTCACGGCGGGAACAGGGGTTCGAAACCCCTAGGGAGCGCCAATAAATCAAGTGCTTGGTAATTCCTTTCCCGCGTGGACGACGCGCCCAAGATGCCGTTCACCCGCCTTATCAACTCTATGAATATTTTGGCCTTTTTCTTTTCTCACGGTTGACGTGGAGAGTCGGGCCATCATCCTGGTTGCAGCGGGCGGCGCGATCGCGCCGCCCGCTGGGTGGTGACGCGACTTCGCTTAGGTGGAAACCTCGCTCAACGCAATACCCAAGGCATCGGCGATGCCCTTGCCGTAAGCCGGATCGGCCTTCAGGCAGTGGCCGATGTGGCGGATCTGAATCTCGCGCGGCGCTTCGCCGATGGAGCGCGCGGTATTCTCGAACAAGAGCTGTTGCTGGGCGGGCGTCATCAGGCGGAATAACGCGCCGGGCTGCGAGAAATAGTCGGCATCGTCTTCCCGGTAATTCCAGTGATCGGCGTCGCCGGACAGCTTGAGCGATGGCTCGGCAAACTCCGGCTGCTCTCGCCACTCGCCGTAGCTGTTCGGCTCGTAGCCCAGCCTGCCGCCATGATTGCCGTCAACCCGCATGGCTCCGTCACGGTGATAGCTGTGGACGGGACAACGCGGCGCGTTGACCGGAATGAGATGATGATTCACCCCCAAACGGTAACGCTGAGCATCACCGTAAGAGAATAGCCGTCCTTGCAACATCTTGTCAGGCGAGAAGCCGATGCCAGGCACGATGCTGGCGGGATTGAACGCCGACTGTTCCACTTCCGCGAAGAAGTTTTCCGGGTTGCGGTTCAGTTCCATCACGCCGACCTCGATCAGCGGATAATCCTGGTGCGGCCAGATCTTCGTCAGGTCGAAGGGATGGTAGGGCACCTTCGCGGCGTCGGCCTCGGGCATGACCTGCACCTTGAGCGTCCACTTCGGAAAGTCACCCCGTTCGATGCTCTCGTAGAGGTCGCGCTGGTGGCTTTCGCGGTCCTTGCCGATGATCGCCTCGGCTTCCTGGTCGGTCAGGTTCTGGATGCCCTGCCGCGACTTGAAATGGAGCTTGACCCAGTAGCGTTCGTTGTTGGCGTTGATAAAGCTGAAGGTGTGGCTGCCGAAGCCGTGCATGTGGCGGTAGGTCGCCGGAATGCCGCGGTCGCTCATGACGATGGTGATCTGGTGCAGCGCTTCGGGCAGCGAGGTCCAGAAATCCCAGTTGTTTTTCGCGCTGCGCAGATTGGTGCGGGGATCGCGTTTCACCGCATGGTTCAGGTCGGGGAATTTCAGCGGGTCGCGCAGGAAGAACACCGGGGTGTTGTTGCCCACCAGGTCCCAGTTGCCTTCCTCGGTGTAGAACTTTACCGCGAAGCCGCGAATATCACGCTCGGCATCGGCCGCGCCGCGCTCGCCAGCTACGGTGGTGAAGCGGGCGAACAACTCAGTCTTCTTGCCGACCTCGGAGAAGATTTTCGCCCGCGTGTACGGCGTGATGTCGTTGGTGACGGTGAATATGCCGTAAGCGCCGGAGCCTTTGGCGTGCATGCGCCGTTCGGGGATAACTTCGCGGTCGAAGTGAGCGAGCTTTTCCAGGAACCAGACATCCTGCAACAATTGCGGACCGCGTGGCCCGGCGGTCATCACGTTCTGGTTGTGGGCGACCGGACACCCGAAGGCAGTGGTCAGTTTCTTTTGGTCACTCATGGCATCCTCCTTCTCGGTTGGCGGATTGGCGTCCGCGGTTCATCGTAGGGGTCAGCGACAGAAGCGGTGGTGGGGAGAGCGAGAGTCTTCGTCCCGGACATGATCGGACTCCTGCGAATAATAATGGGCGACGTTGCCCGCGTAATCGAGTATCCCGAAAAATGGGATTCATTAAAAATTGAATAAAATAAAACAACCAATAGCCAATA
>JBDHRD010000010.1:0-32291 GCA_039807425.1 Candidatus Contendibacter sp.
CAACACCGCCTCTTCCACCAGATCGGTCAGTTCGTCGATGATGAACGCGCCCTGATTCGGGTTCTCGTTCTTCGCCAAACCCCATTCCTTGTTGATGATCAACTGCACTGCCATCGCCCGCCGCACCGATTCCTCGGTCGGTGTAGTGATCGCCTCATCGTAGGCGTTGGTGTGCAGCGAATTGCAGTTGTCGTAAATGGCGATCAACGCCTGAAGCGTGGTGCGGATGTCGTTGAAATCCATTTCCTGGGCGTGCAGCGAACGGCCCGAGGTTTGGATGTGGTATTTCAGCTTCTGGCTGCGTTCGTTCGCGCCGTACTGGTAGCGCATCGCGGTCGCCCAAATCCGCCGCGCCACCCGGCCCATCACCGAATATTCCGGGTCCATGCCGTTGCTGAAGAAGAACGACAAATTGGGCGCGAAATCGTCGATGTGCATGCCTCGCGCCAGATAGGCCTCGACGTAAGTGAAGCCGTTGGCCAGGGTGAAGGCCAGTTGCGAAATCGGATTGGCTCCGGCCTCGGCGATGTGATAGCCGGAAATGGACACCGAATAGAAATTCTTGACGCCGTGATGGACGAAGTATTCCTGAATGTCGCCCATCATCTTCAGCGCGAATTCGGTGGAGAAGATGCAGGTATTCTGCCCCTGGTCTTCCTTGAGAATGTCGGCCTGCACCGTGCCGCGCACGTTTTGCAGCACCCATTCCCTGATCTTCTCAATCTCGTCATCGGTCGGTGGGCGATGGTTGTCGCGCTCGAATTTCTCGATCTGCTGATCGAAGGCGGTATTGAAGAACATAGCCAGGATGATCGGCGCCGGACCGTTAATGGTCATGGAGATCGACGTGGTCGGGCAGCATACGTCGAACCCGGAGTACAGCACCTTCAAATCGTCCAGCGTGGCGATGGACACCCCGGAATTGCCGACCTTGCCGTAGATGTCCGGCCGTTCATCGGGATCACAGCCGTACAACGTCACCGAATCGAAGGCGGTGGACAGCCGGGTCGCTTCCGCATGTTCGGACAGCTTCTTGAAGCGGCGGTTGGTGCGGAACGGATCGCCTTCGCCGGCAAACATCCGGGTCGGGTCCTCATTCTCGCGCTTGAAGGCGAACACGCCGGCGGTGTATGGGAAACTGCCGGGCAGGTTCTCCAGCATCATCCAGCGCAACAGTTCGCCGTGCTCGTCGAAACGCGGCAGCGACACCTTGGAAATGCGCGTGCCAGACAACGAACGGCTGGTCAGCTTGGTGCGAATTTCCTTGTCGCGGATTTTCACCACGTACTCGTCGCCGCTGTAGCTCTCCTTCACCTGCGGCCACATGTCCACCAGCTTGCGGGCATGTGGATCGATCCGGGTTTCGACCTGTTCCAGCAACGGCTCCAGATCGGCGGTCGCCTTGTCGGCGGCTTCCAGCAGGCCCATGACCGCCCGCAGTTGCTGGCGCTGGCGGACCAGCTTGACCTGCTCCTCCACCTGCTGGTGATAGTCACGCACGGTATCGGCGATTTCCGCCAGGTAGCGGGCGCGGGCCGCCGGTACGATCACGGTCTTGCCGGTGGACGCCTTGCCGGCGACGGGCGCCAGCCGGCCGGGTTCCAGCTTCAAGCCCTTGTCCCGCAACAGCCTGGTCACACCGTGATAGAGCGCGGTGAGACCGTCGTCGTTAAAGCGGGCGGCGATGGTGCCATAGACCGGCATTTCTTCCGGCCCCTGGCCGAACGCCTTGTGGTTGCGCTGCACCTGCTTGCGCACGTCGCGCAGCGCATCCTCGGCGCCCTTGCGGTCGAACTTGTTGATCGCGACGGCGTCGGCGAAATCCAGCATGTCGATCTTTTCCAACTGCGACGCCGCCCCGAATTCCGGGGTCATCACGTACAGCGAGCCATCCACCAGTGGCACGATGGCGGCGTCGCCTTGTCCGATGCCCGAGGTCTCGACGATCAACAAATCGAAGCCGGCCAGCTTGCACGCCGCTAAAATATCGCCCAGGGTTTCCGGCACTTCGCTGCCAGCCGCCCGGGTCGCCAGCGAGCGCATGTACAGGTTGGACCCGGCGATGGCGTTCATGCGGATGCGGTCGCCCAGCAGCGCACCGCCGGTCTTGCGCCGCGACGGGTCGGCGGCGATCACCGCGATTTTCAGCCGGTCGTCCTGATCGAGCCGGAAACGCCGCACCAGTTCGTCGGTCAGTGACGATTTGCCCGAGCCGCCCGTGCCGGTGATGCCGAGCACCGGCACAAGGCGGGTCTTGGCTTCGGTGAGGATTTGCTGGCGCAGTTCGGACGCAACGGCGCGGTTTTCCAGCGCGGTGATCAGTCGGGACAGCGCCCGCCAGTCGCCGGCCTTGATCTCATCCAGGGTCTTGGGCGCGTACTGGCCGGGATCCGTATCGCAAATCGCCAGCATGTGATCGATCATGCCCTGCAAGCCCAGGGCCTGACCGTCTTCCGGTGAGAAAATGCGAGTCACGCCGTAGTCGTGCAATTCGTGGATTTCCTCCGGCACGATCACCCCACCGCCACCGCCAAACACCTTGATGTTGTCGCCACCACGCTCCCGCAACAGATCGATCATGTACTTGAAAAATTCGACGTGGCCGCCCTGATAGGAACTGACGGCGATGCCTTGGGCATCTTCCTGCAGGGCGGCGGTGACGATTTCCTCCACCGAGCGGTTGTGGCCGAGATGGATGACTTCCGCGCCGCTGGCCTGGAGGATGCGGCGCATGATGTTGATCGAAGCGTCGTGACCGTCGAACAGACTGGCGGCGGTGACGAAACGAACCTTGTGCTTGGGTTTGACCTTATCGATGCCGGGCATGGGGGATTTGAACTGGCTGACGACGGCGGACATGAGAAGATTCTCCTCTGGGGCTGTTATCCGCTTAATCATACGCTGTTACGGCCATTCTTGCGGCATGGCGGCGAGAGGCCGCGTACACTAGAAACTTCTGGTCAACCTCGCCGGCCTTATGAAAACCGACAACCTGTTTTACCGGATTTTCAACACGCTACCAACCCTGGTTCTGGAACTGGCCGGCGTGGCTGTCGCCGATCCTGCCGGCTATGGCTTCCGTGCCGAGGAGGTCAAGCAAACCGCTTTCCGTCTGGACGGCTTGCTGATTCCGCCTACCGACGATCCCACCGCGCCACTGATTTTTCTGGAAGCTCAGGCGCAACCTGACGATGACTTCTATGGCCGTTTCTTCTCGGAAATCTTCCTCTATCTTTACCGCTGCAATCCGCGCCCGTGCTGGCGGGCGCTGGTGGTTTATCCTCGCCATATGATCGAGCGATTGGATCCTTGCTACGCTTCGCTGCTGACTCTGCCGGAAGTGCGGCGGGTTTATCTCGAAGACTTGGCGAGCATTTCCAACCCCAGCCTCGGTCTGCGGCTGCTGCAATTGCTGGTCGCCGCTCCGCGCGCTGCCGCCGAACAGGCTCGCCACTTGGCGCAACAGCTCCGGACCAGCAACGAATCATCGCCTTTGCCTTTGTCCGAAGCGCTGGATCTGATCGAAACCATTCTGGTCTATCGTTTACCCAAGCTGACTCGACAGGAGATTCAAGCCATGCTCGGATTCACCCACACCGATCTGAAGAAAAGCCGCTTTTATCAGGAAGTCTTCGCGGAAGGCCGCCAGGAAGGCCACCAGGAAGGCCACCAGGAAGGCCGTCAGGAAGGCCGCCAGGAAGAGTGCGTCGCCTTGATTTTAAGGCAATTACAGCGGCGTTTCAGCCGTCTCCCGGTCAGGCAGGCCCGGCGAATTCGCCGTTTGTCCCTGGCAACCGCCGAGGTTTTGGCGGAAGCTCTGCTTGATTTTCAGAATCTGGATGATCTCGCCGCCTGGCTGGATGCCCGAATCGATCCTCCAGTATCCTGATGCATGCATGGACCGATAGCTGAGCGATAAAACGAAAGGTGGAAACGAAGCCGGGTGATCTGACCGACGCCATCGGTGTCAAGCACGCTCCGGTCGCCGCACCCGCCCGCATCGTCTCGCTGGTGCCCAGCATCACCGAACTGCTGTTCGACCTGGGATTGGAACACCAGATCGTGGGACGCACTCACTATTGCGTTCATCCTCAACCGGCGGTCGCGGCTATCCCGAGCGTCGGGGGGACCAAGAAGGTGAACCAGTCCCGGTTGCGGGCATCGCAACCCACCCACGTCATCGTCAACGTGGACGAGAATCCGCGCGAACTGGCGGAACAGCTCGCCACCGACGGATTGCAGGTGATCGTCACCCATCCGTTAACCCCGGAAGATAATGCGCCGCTGTACCGGTTGATCGGTGGTATCTTCAACCGCCTGGCGGAGGCAGAAGCACTGGCGGTGAAATTCAAGCAAGCGTTGACGGAACTCCGGCAAACCGCCTGGTCCCAGCGACGGGTGTTGTATTTGATCTGGCGCCAGCCATGGATGGGCATCAACCGCCATACCTATATCTCTCGCACGCTGGCGCTGGTCGGTTGGGAAACGCTGCCGGCGGAATCGGAAGCCCGCTATCCGACTTTGGAAATGGATCGCTCGCTGCTGGACGCCGCCGACCTGATCCTGTTCAGCAGCGAACCGTACCGGTTTCTGCCGGGAGATTTGGAAACCTTCGCCCGCGATTATGGCTGCTCGCCGGACAAGTTGCGGCTGATCGACGGAGAAATGACCTCGTGGTACGGCAGCCGGGCGATTCAGGGGTTACGCTATCTGGGTCAGTTCGCCCGCGAGGTTTCCGCGCTTCCTGACCAGGCAACAACACCGTGCGTTCAGTTATCGCCATGTTGATCCAGCAAACGGCGGATCACGACCCCCGCCAGCATCACTCCAAACAGCGCCGGCAAATAGGAAATGGTGCCGTTCACCGCCCGCGGCCGGCCAGGCGTGTCGTCGCCGACCGGCTGATGGGGCAACGAAGGGCGGCGCGGCTCGTCGCTGTAGACCACCGGGTAATTCAGGGGTGCGTTCAGTTCCCGCAGCTTCCGCCGCAACTCCCGCGCTAGCGGACAGACTTGGGTTTGATTCAATTGCACGATCCGCACCCGGCTCGTGTCCAGGCAATTGCCCGCGCCCAGCGCCGAGACTACCGGCGCGCCATGCCGATGACAGGCCGCGACCAGCGCTGCCTTGCAGGCGATGCTGTCGATACAGTCGGCGACGTAGTCGTAGCGCTCCGCCGCCACCAGCACCTCGGCCATATCCGGTTGGAGAAACGCGCCGATCAGTGTCAGTTCGATGGCTGGATCGATGTCGCGCAGTCGCTCGGCCATGACTTCAACCTTGGGCCGGCCCAGCGTCGAATGCAACGCCAGCAACTGCCGGTTGAGGTTGGAAGGGGAGACGGCATCGTGATCCAGCAAGGTCAGGTGGCCGACCCCGGCCCGGCCCAGGGCCTCGGCAACGTAACCGCCAACCCCGCCCAGCCCGGCCACCAGTACATGGACCGCCCGCAACCGGGCCAAGCCTTCGGGGCCGATCAGGATTTCAGTCCGGGCGTGAGGATGCGGCATCGGGCAATCGGAACAGCCGGCGGGCGTTTGCGGTCGTGGCGGCGGCGATATCCGCCGGATCGGTGTTGCGCAACTCGGCGACGCAGGCCAGCACCTCCGCCAGATACGCCGGTTCGTTGCGCTGGCCTGGATGGGTGCTGAGCGGCTGGTCGGGCGAATCCGTCTCCAGCAAAAATCCATCCAGCGGCAAATAACGGATCAAGCCGCGCAACCGGGTGGCCTTCGGGTAAGTCAGCGGTCCGCCAAAGCTGAGCAGAATCCCCAAGTCCAGCAACCGCCGAGCCTGATCCGGGCTACCGGAAAAGCTGTGCACCACGCCGCGCACCCCAGCGAACCGCTGGACCCGCTTGATGACCTGATCCACCGCATAACGGGCGTGGATGACCACCGGCAGATCGTGACGACGGGCCAGGCGTAACTGCCCAGCGAAATACTCGGCCTGAAGGTCGGGGTCGAGGTCCGGCAGATAACCATCCAATCCGCACTCGCCGATAGCCACCGGCCGTTCCCGCGTCAGCCAATCGGCCAGGTGATCGAGATGCTCCGGGCGATGCTCGGCCAGCCAGGCGGGATGCAGACCGTAACAGGGGTACAGCCCCGGATAGCTGGCCGCGACCGCCTTGAGCTTCGGCCAGAGTCTGGCGCTGACCGCCGCGAGCACTTGCGCTTCGACTCCGGCGGCCCGTGCCCGCCGGTAGGCGGCGTCGCGGTCGGCGTCGAAGCTGGCGTCGTCGAAATGGGTGTGACTGTCGATCAGCGCGAGCATGGGCAAGGCGCGTCAGGCGATCACAATCTGGACGTTGGCGGCGCGGCCAAACACCGAGGAAGGCGTGAGGCCGAACATGTTGCGAAACGCCCGGCTGAAATGTGAGGAATCGGCGAAGCCCGCACCCAGCGCCGCGTCGGTGAGGGTGTCGCCCTTGGCGACCAGCGCGGCCACCACCCGCATTCGGTGCCATTGCCGGAAGCGGCGAATCGGCACCCCGACCTCTTCCTTGAATAAATGCACCAGCCGGGTCGGCGACAGATTTACGTACTCGGCCAGTTCGGTCATCGAGTAGCTATGCGTCAAATCTTCCTTCATCAACCGGATCACCCGCTGAATCCGGTGATCCAGCGGTTGCTGGCGTTCTTCGGAAGTGGTCGGCGGGATGAGCAGGCGGTCGAGCAAAGCGTGGGCGGCGGCGGCGGTGGGCTGGCGTTCCCAGATCTCGCGCAATATCGCCACCGCCTCGGCTTCTTGCGCGAGGCGGTACAGGCATTCCCAGTCACCCTCGAGCATGGCGTTCTGGATCACCAGATAGTCGGGGCTTTCCGGCTCGAGGAACAGGATCGCCATGATCGCATCGCCGATCTGGAGTTCGTTGAGACAGCCGGGTGGAACCAGCACGCTCCGACACTCCTGCCAGGCGCTGCTTTCGTTCTCCATCAATCGGAACGGTTTATCGACACCCACGCACAGTGCCGCCGACCCGAGCCGGTGTTCGGAGATATCCGGCAGGTGGCCGATGAAAAGACCATGATTTTGCCAAATATATAGTTTGTTCAAGGTCTTGCCTTCCTGATGGTGGAACGGGGCCGGGTCGCGGACGGGCGCGAACCCGGTTGGGGCTATCCTGCCGGCTGAATCGAGCAAACCGGGGCCGGGAACAGTAGTGAAATCTTAATGCACCCGCGCCGCGCTAGCCAGTTTCAACAAACGGCTGCCATTTTCGACAAGCCCGGTTCCCACGAACCGATTAGGCTTGGAAATCCGCGACTTCCGTCGTCCCCCGCGAGCAACCGTCCGGCCTGGCGCCGGAACAGAGGATTTGAAGCCATGTACGACACCATCATCGTGGGCGCGGGTTCGGCTGGCTGCGTGCTGGCCAACCGGCTGTCCGCCGACCCGAAGCGGCAGGTCTGCCTCTTGGAGGCCGGTCCCGAGGATACCAGCCCGTGGATTCACATGCCGGCGGGTATGATCTTCATCATGCGCGGCAAGAGCCTGAACTGGGCCTATCAGACCGAACCGCAGCCGCACCTGAACAACCGCCGGATGTTCTGGCCGCGCGGCAAGACCTTGGGCGGCAGCAGCTCCAGCAACGCCATGGTCTACACCCGTGGCCATCGCTGGGATTACGACCACTGGGGGAAACTGGGCAACCGAGGCTGGAGTTACGCCGATCTGCTGCCGCTGTTCAAACGGGCGCAGAACCAGGAGCGCGGCCCGTCGGCGTATCACGGCGTCGGTGGGCCGCTCAACGTCGCCGATCCGCGCCAGCGTGGCGAGATCTCCGAGGTCTTCGTCCGCGCCGCCGGCGAGGTCGGCTATCCGCTCAACGACGATTTCAACGGCGCTGAGCAGGAAGGGGTGGGGTTCTATCAGTTGACGCAGAAGGACGGCCGGCGGTGCAGCAGCGCCCGCGCCTATCTGCATCCGGCGCGCTCGCGCCCGAATCTGACCGTCATCACCCGTGCCCTGGCCAGCCGGATTCTGTTCGAGGGCCAGCGGGCGGTGGGCGTGGCCTACCGCGACCGCGCCGGCCAGACAGTGGAATTGAAGGCGCGGCGTGAAGTCATCCTGTCCGGGGGGGCGATCAACTCCCCACAACTATTGTTGCTGTCCGGGATCGGGCCGCGCGCCGAGCTGGCAAAGCACGGTATTCCCGTGGTACACGACCTGCCGGGCGTCGGCCAGAACTTGCAGGATCACCTGGACATCATCGTCGCCCACCGCGAGCGCCGGCGGGCTTCCTACGGCGTCGCGCTGTCGTTTCTGCCGCGCCTGATCCAGGGGATCGTGGACTACAATCGCCAACCCCGGCGCGGCCTGCTGACCAGCAACATGGCCGAGGCCGGCGGCTTCGTCAAATCCGACCCCGCGCTGCCGCTGCCCAATCTCCAATACCACCTGACCGCGACCATTCTCGACGATCACGGTCGGCATCTCTGGCACGGTTACGGCTATTCGCTGCATGTCTGCGACCTGCGGCCCAAGAGTCGCGGCTATCTGGCCCTCAAGAGCGCCGATCCGATGGCTCCGCCGCTGATCCAGCCCAATTACCTGGAGCATCCGGACGACATGGAGGCCCTGCTGGCGGGCGCCAAGACCTGCCGGAAAATCCTGGCGGCACGGGCGTTCGACGGCTATCGCGGCGAGGAGTTGTTCCCCGGGGCGGCAGTGCAAACCGACGATGAGCTACGGGGGTTCATTCGCTGCCGGGCCGAGACCATCTATCACCCGGTCGGCACCTGCAAGATGGGTCACGATTCCATGGCGGTGGTGGACGATCAACTGCGGGTGCATGGCCTGACCGGCTTGCGGGTGGCGGACGCCTCGATCATGCCAACCTTGCTGGGCGGCAACACCAACGCCCCGACCATCGTCATCGGCGAGAAGGCGTCGGACATGATTCTGGCGGAGTCGGTTTGAACTGCCGCCCTCATTTGCCTTTGCCCTGCGCCGCGATCACTTTCATCCGGGCTGGGTCGAATAGGCTGGATTGGATCAGTTCGGCGGCAGCGATGGCGAAGTTGAGGTTCTGGCCTTTTTTGAGGCCCATGGCGGTGATACCGATCACGCTACCGTCCCGCAGGATAACCGGCCCACCGCTGTTGCCCGGACTGATCGGCGCGGAAATCTGGAAGTAGCGGACGCCGTCAATCTCGCGCAGTCCGCTGATCACCCCGGTGGAGAAGGTTCCTTCCAGCCCGTAGGGACTGCCGATCACGAACACGTCCAAGCCGATCAACTCCTGGCGGTAGGCGCCATTGAGCGCGAAATTTTCCACGCGGTTCAGTGTGGTCGTTAGCAGCGCCAGATCCGGTTCCCTGCTGCGCTTGCTGACCCGGGCGACCGATTCGCGCTCCCCGCATTTCACCGCCAGATTGTCGGCATTCTCGATGACGTGGTTGTTGGTGATGACCAGCCCATCGCTCGAAACCAGTAGACCGCTGCCCAAACTGGCGGTCTTGCCATCACGAAAAGTCACGATCAGGCAGGTGCGGGGAATGCTGGTCCGGTAAATCTGTTGGCCCGGCTTGTCGCCGGTCGCCGCCGGTATCGGGCGGGAACCGGCGGTGGGCGTGGTAATGTCCCTGGGTTTTACCAGGCTGGCCAAGCCTCGCTGCAGCGAATCGACCAAGGCGCCGCTGGTGGGCGGGGCGCTGGGAGCGGTGTGAGTGGCCGGCGCGGGTGGCGCGGATGCAGGCTGGTTCGGAATCGGTGCGGGCGCGACCGGCGCCGAGAGATCGGCGGCTGGCGCGGGTTTGCCTGGTTGCAAGGCCTGCGCGGCGCCAACGCGGACGGCGTCCACCGGGCCGGTCGCAGCCAGTTGCCGCAACTGGCCGGCCAGTCGTGGTCGATCCGGGGCGAAACGGTAGGCGTTGGTAAAGGCGCCGGTGGCGCGGGCGGTGTCGCCGCTCTGGCCGTATACCTGCCCCAGGTGTAGCCAGGAGGCCGACTGGGCTGGCGCCAGGGCCAGCGCGTAGACCAGCAATCGTTCCGCTTCCTTCAGGCGGCGCAGCCGCAGATAGGTTAGGCCGAGATGGCCGGCAATTTCCGGATCGGCAGGATCGGCGATGAACGCCTGCCGGAATGCAGATAAGGCTTCTTTGAGCTGATTCTGGTTTAGGTGTTCCAATCCCCGCTGAAACAGGGGCCGGGCCTGGGTCGCGTCACCCGCTTCCGGCCGGCCCAGGTTGTCCAGTTGTTCGCGGAAGGTCTGCACCCCGGTTTCGTCGTTGGCGGCTGCCTGGACGATCATCTGCTGGATGTAGTAGTCGAGGGTCTCGTATTGGCCGGCGCTGGCGGGCAGTGCGTTGATCATCGCCAACAGTAGCAGCGGAAGCGCAGCGAGCGGATTCATGGCTTATGGCTTGAACCTGGCGCAGTTTTCAGCGGTTCGATGCCCGGATTGGCCGGTAACGGCGGCACGATGACCGCCTCGGCCGGCAACTGGTACAGACGCAGGGTTTCCAGAGCGGCGTTGCGCAGAGTATCAAACGCTTCGTTTTCGGCGATATTGCGCAAAATTTCCTCGGCCCGCATCGGGTTCTGGGCGAAACGATAGGTGTTGGCCAGCGCACCGCGCGCGCGCCGGGCATCCTGGTTCAGCGCGTAGATTTGAGCGAGCTGGAACCAGGCGCTCGCCCGGCTGGGCTCCAGGGCGAGCGCCCGCTGGAATTCGCGTTCGGCATCCTGCAAGCGGTCGAGCTTGCGCTCGACCAACCCCAGGTAGTTGATGGCATCAACGCTGCTGGGATCGTTTTGGCTGGCTTGCTGGAACGCGGTCAGCGCCGCATTCAAATCGTTCGCTTGCAGGGCCGCCTGCCCCCGTTGCAGCGCCGCGCGCGCGGCCTCGGGGTTGGGGGCGGCCGGACGCGGGTTCTGTTCCAGCATCCGCTGCATCGCGGTCACGCCGGTTTCATCGTTGTCGGCCGCCAGATCGATCATCTGCTGGATGTAGTAGCGGCTCCGTTCGCTGTCCTGAGCGAACGCCGGCGTCGTGGCGCACCACACCGCCAGCAACAGCGCCACCCTCTGCAAGCCGCCGCTCATGCCGCGCTCCACGCTTTTACAGATTCTTGATGGCGTCGTACTGCCGCTCCAGGCTAAGTCGCTTGGAATTGGCTTGAGCCGTGGTCAGTTGGCCCCGTTCGAGCTGGGTCTCGAACGCTTCGAGGTCGCGGGTCAGTTGCTGTTGCTTGCGGCGCAGTTCAGCAGTACGTTGCTCGGTGGCGGCCTTGGAACGTTGCAACTGATTGATGCGCCCAGCCAGCTCCCGGTTGCGAGCCTTGAGCGCGCCGAGTTGGCGCCGCTGCGCGGCCACCTCATCGGCTTTCATTTGCCGTTCGGCTTCCAGATTCTCCCCTTCCTCGCGCAGCGCGCGAAGCTGGTTCAGGCTGTCGTCGCGCTGGCCTTGCAGGGATCGCTGGCGGGCGTCGTAGTCGCCGGCCGCCAACCCATGCACACCGCCGAAAAAGCCGCCGGACCGCGGGTCGTTGGTCGGATCAGTGGTGCAACCACCGAGGATGAGTGCGCTCAGCACGGCGCCGGTCAGTGGTAAATTACGCATGGTTTCAAACCTCTGGTTTCCGAATATCCACGCTACGGGAGGCAAAGGATGACGTCCATGGAGGCGCTAGATGGACATGTTGTCGTATATTTTTTGCAGGCTAACTACATTCTGGCTGGATTTCTGGCTGGTTTCCTTTAATTGGACCACGTTGGATTCGAGTTTCCGGGTGTATTGATCCTGTGGTCCCCGTTTCTGCTTGCTTTCGCTATAGACCGCATTGGCGTCGGCCAGTTGCTTTTCGGCGAGCGAGTTAACCTGCTTGGCCTTGGCGAGTTGTTTTTCCAAGGCGCTTCTCTGTTGGACCATGGCGTTCCGGGAAGCTTTGCCCGCCCGGTATTCCCGCGCCAACCGTTGCGACTCGCGGTCCAACCGGTTGATTTCCGCGTAGAGCTGACGGTTTTCCTCGTCAGCCTCGCGGATAAATTCCTGATTGCGCGCGATCTCGGCGTTCAGGAAGTCTTCTTCGCTGGCATACTGGGCCTTGCGCTCCGCGATGGAATTGCCGACAGCGGCGCCGATCAAACCGCCGGCCGCCGCGCCGATCAGCGTGCTGCGGGTGTTGCCGCCGATGGCTTGGCCAGCCACGGCGCCGAGCAGCGCGCCGAACCCCGCGCCTTGGGCGACTGTTGTTTGCTGGTCATTCATGCCCGCGCAACCGGACAGTAATGAACCGACCAGGGTGGCGATAACAAGCTGTCTGCTGGAATGGTGGATAGACATTGAGTATTTCCTTAACCGTGAAGTGAAGAGGTGCGCCCGAAATTGTGGAAGGTGCGAGTCAGCGAATCAAGGAGAGATGTCGTCCCCACCGAGTTTCCGGCCTTGGGGTGGAGGCGGCTGGATCGAGTCCGTTCGCGGTGGTTTGCCGGTACAATAATGGGCAACGGCGACCGGTTAAGCCCCCATTCAGCCGGCGGCGGACAAATCCATCGTTCTGTTCCCCGCGATCCATCCTGATTCCTCGAACCTTGGCGATCATGAATTTTCTCGTGCGTGCAATCCGTTTTTTGAGCGGGCGCTCCAGGCGCTCTGGGCTTTGGTTGGGTGTCGTCCTGCTCGGGTTGATCCCGTGGCTGGACGCTGGAGCAGTGTCGACAGAATCCCGGACCGCCCTGGTGATCGGTAACGGCGCTTATGGCGATGCCCCGTTGCGTAATCCCGTCAACGATGCCCGCGACATGGCTGCGAAACTACGCGAGCTGGGCTTTCAGGTCATTGAGCGGCTCGATGCCGACCGCCAGACCCTGCGTCAGGCGTTGCGCGAGTTCGAGCAGCAACTGCGCCAGCAACGCGGCGTCGGACTATTTTACTATGCCGGCCACGGGGTTCAGCTCAAGGGCCAGAATTACCTGATTCCCATCGGCGTGGATATTCGTCAGGAATTCGAAATCCCGGACGAGGGCGTGGACGCCGACGCCGTGCTGCGGGCAATGGAATCCGCCGGTAACGGTCTCAACATCGTGATTCTCGATGCCTGCCGCAACAACCCCTTTGCCCGGAGTCTCGGCAACCAGGGACTGGCGCGGATGGAGGGTCCAGTCGGTACCTTCATCGCCTACGCCACCGCGCCGGGTTCGATCTCGAAGGATGGCACGGGCCGCAACAGCCCCTACACCCAGCACCTCCTGGCGGCCATAAACATCCCTGGCCTTACCCTGGAGCAGGTATTCAAACAGGTACTGATCGGGGTGGATCGGGAAACCGGCGGCAGCCAGATACCGTGGGTGGCTTCCTCGCTGCGCGGCGAATTTTATTTTCTCCCGCCGCCTTCAGCCGCGGCGCCAGCGGGGCCGCTGGCTGGACCAGCCCCAGCCGCGCTACCTGCTACTCCAGCTGTTCCATCCGCCCGCCCGTCCACCCCGGCCGAGTCGCTTGAACCAGATATGGTGGCGGTCCGGGATGCCGGCTTCTCGATCAGCCGCCGCGAGATCAGCCTTGAAACTTATCGTCGCTTCGCCGAGGCCAACGGTCGCATCGCGCCGGAGCCGGAACCGGGCGCGGGGCGTGACGGTCCGGCGCGGGTGACCTGGCGGGAAGCGATGGACTACGCAGCTTGGCTCGCCCGCCAAACCGGCCATGCCTACCGGTTGCCGACCGAGGCGGAATGGGAATACGCCACCCGGGCCGGGGTCGGTGTTTACGATCCCGATGGCCAGAGCCGGGAATGGACCTGCTCCGAATATCGCGCGGAGTACGAGGGCCAGGAACGGCGCTGCGCGACGCGGCTGCCGGAAGCCGTGGCGATTCGTAGCGGCAACGGGCGGGCGGGAGCCGACCCGCTCAGTGAAGACCTGGGCTTCCGGCTGGCGCGGGAGCCCTGAAATGGCTCATCATTGAACATTTCATTCCAAAGCGTGGCGTGCGTGATGTCCAATCAATGGGCTGGCGTTTGGGTGGCCTTGGTCGCTGATGATCGAGGAGTATCCCCGAATCGCCGCTCGCAGATTCATGTCACAAACACTGGAAATTGATGTAGAATTTCCACTACATTCGGCCGTCTTCCCCAAGGGTTTCAACCCTTTTTCAGCTTTGCGGAGTCCCCCATGCCCGATTATCGTTCTCGCACCACCACCCACGGCCGCAACATGGCGGGCGCCCGCGCGCTGTGGCGGGCCACCGGCGTCAAGGACGGCGATTTCGGCAAGCCGATTATCGCCGTCGCCAACTCCTTCACCCAGTTTGTACCCGGCCACGTCCATCTCAAGGACCTGGGACAATTGGTGGCGCGCGAAATCGAAGCGGCCGGTGGCATCGCCAAGGAATTCGACACGATCGCCATCGATGATGGCATTGCCATGGGCCACGGCGGGATGCTGTACTCGCTGCCCTCGCGCGAGCTGATCGCCGATTCGGTCGAGTATATGGTCAACGCCCACTGCGCCGACGCGCTGGTGTGCATTTCCAACTGCGACAAGATTACTCCTGGCATGTTGATGGCCGCACTACGGCTCAACATCCCAGCCATTTTCGTCTCCGGCGGACCGATGGAGGCCGGCAAGACCCGGCTGGCTGGCCAGGAGGTGAAACTGGATTTGATAGACGCCATGGTGACCGCCGCCGACGACAAGGTCAGCGACGAGGACGTGACCCGGATCGAACGTTCAGCCTGTCCGACCTGTGGCTCCTGTTCCGGCATGTTCACCGCCAATTCCATGAACTGCCTGACCGAGGCGCTGGGCCTGAGCCTGCCTGGCAACGGTTCGCTGTTGGCCACTCACTCTGACCGCCGGGAACTATTTTTGGAAGCGGGCCGGCGCATCGTCGAGCTGACCCGACGCTATTACGAACGGGACGACGCATCCGTGCTGCCGCGCGGCATCGCCACCTTCGCGGCCTTCGAAAACGCCATGAGTCTCGATATTGCCATGGGCGGTTCCACCAACACCGTGCTACATCTGTTGGCGGCGGCCCAGGAAGGTGGGGTGAATTTCACCATGCGGGATATTGACCGGCTGTCGCGGCGGACGCCGAACCTGTGCAAGGTCGCGCCCTCTACCCAGAAATATCACTTGGAGGACGTGCACCGGGCCGGTGGGGTCATCGCGATTCTCGGCGAACTGGACCGCGCCGGGTTGTTGCATCGCGACGTGCGCACGGTTCACAGCGAGACGCTGACCGAGGCACTGGATCGCTGGGATATCACCCACCCGACGGCCGGGGACGAGGCCCGGTTGCGCTACTCCGCTGGTCCCGCCGGCATCCCCTCTCAGGAAGCATTCAGTCAGAATACCCGCTGGCCCAACCTGGATCTGGACCGGGAAAACGGTTGCATCCGCGACCGGGCGCACGCCTACTCCCAGGACGGCGGCCTGGCGGTGCTGTACGGTAACTTGGCCGAGGATGGCTGCATCGTCAAAACTGCCGGGGTGGACGAGAATATTTTGGTGTTCCACGGTCCGGCGCGGGTGGTGGAAAGTCAGGAAGAGGCAGTCGAAGCGATTCTGGGTGGGCGGATTCAGCCCGGTGATGTGGTGTTGATCCGCTACGAGGGGCCGTGTGGCGGGCCGGGTATGCAGGAAATGCTCTATCCGACCAGCTATCTCAAATCCAAGGGGCTGGGCAAGGCGTGCGCGCTGGTCACCGACGGCCGCTTCTCCGGCGGCACCTCCGGACTCTCCATCGGCCACGTCTCGCCGGAAGCAGCGGAAGGCGGCGTAATCGCCCTGGTGGAGGAAGGCGACCGGATCGAAATCGACATTCCTAACCGCCGCATCCATCTGGCCGTGAGCGATGAGGCGTTGCAACGACGGCGGGTGGCGATGCAAGGGCGGAGTGCGATGGCCTGGAAGCCGGCCGATCGTCAGCGGCTGGTATCGCCCGCGCTGCGCGCCTATGCCGCCATGACCACCAGCGCTTCCCGTGGCGCGGTGCGGGACGTCAGCCAGGTGGAACGCTGATCAAGCGCCTGGATGCAACCACCGGCTGCAACATTGCCAGAACGCCAAGGGGACAAACCATGAGTCAGGCCGACGGCGAAAACAGCCAGCGTCTCAGGTTGATCAATCACCTCAGGCTGATCGAGGATTTGTGGCAGAAGCTGTACTACGTCAAGTGGAATCCGAAATCGTTCGCAATGCTGGTCCGGTTAGCCCAGGACATGGTGCAGAACGCGCAGGAGCGCAGCGACGGGCGTTTGCGCAATCTGATCGCGCAACTGGAGCAGCATGTCAAGAGTTGCGCGGCCAGCAGCAGCGTGCCCAGCGAACCCGACCGGCAACGGCTGACAGCGCTGATCGATGCCTTGCGCAATGTTCTGACCGCGGCTGAAGGAGGCTTGGCGAGCGACGAGTCCCGAACCCGCCTCCTGTTGTCGTCGCTGCCGGAAATTTTCTTGATCGCCCCGGGCGAGAATCCGCTGCTGGTGGCGAAACTTGAGGATTCCGCCTATCGAGTCCGGTATATCGATAATCTGGTCGAGGCCGAGCAGCGTTTGCGCGAACGGATACCCGGCGCCATTATCGTCGATATGGATTTTCCCGGTGGCCCGGAGCCAGCCATGACTCTGATCGCCAACCTGCACGCTGAAACCGGCTTGCGGGCGCCGGTGTTGTTCCTGGCCGAGCGCAACGATATGAACGCGCGGCTGGAAGCGGTGCGGGCGGGCGGCGTGGCCTACTTCAGCAAGCCGTTCGAGAGTGACGATCTGCTAGGCGTGCTACGGGAGTTGTTGCTGCCCCAGACCTCGCAGGGTTATTTCCGGGTGCTGATCGTCAACGACCAACCCGCTGATGCCTGGGAGATGGCGGGGGCGCTGGAGGAACAAGGCATCACTCCACGGGTAGTGATCCAGCCCCTGCAAATCTTGCAGGATATTCATCGGTTCCGGCCGGATTTATTGCTGATCGATCTGGACATCAAGGAAATCAGCGGATCGGAACTGGCCCAGGTCGTCGCCCAGCATCGGGATTGCGACAACCTGCCGATGATTCTGCTGTGTTTTCCGTCCGATGTTCCACATTATCTGATGAATCTGGACGTACCGGGCGCCAACCTGCTGGCCAAGCCAGTGCCGATCAGCTACCTGTGCTGGGAGGTCAAGCAGCGGTTGCGCCGAGCCCGCGCCATGCGGATCAAAATCGGCTCGCTGACCGACAACGACCCGATCAGCGGCTTGTTCAACCGGCGACGCTACCTGATGCTGCTGGAACGGGCGATCGAGACCCTGGGTCTGAGCGCGCAGTCGCTGGCGGTGGTTTTCATCATGTTGGATAACCTGCGTTCCATCCGTGACTCGGCCGGTGTGGCGACCGCTGACGAGGTGGTGGGTCAGGCGGCCAACCGGCTGCGGCAGGTGTTGAACCAGGATCAGCCGGCGGCGCGGTTCGGCGACGCCATTCTCACGGTGCTGGTTCCCAATCTGCTGGCCGGGCCGTTGCTGGAGTTGGCCCGGCGCACCCGCGATGCGCTGGAAACCGGGTTCTACAGGGTTGGCGAGCAGGCTCTACTGTTACGGGTTAGCATTGGCTTGGCGCTGGCGACTGATCGTAGCCAGGATTATCTCATGCTGATCCAGCGGGCCGATTCGGCCTGTGGCCTGGCCCGCGAGGCCAAGGGCGACCGCATCGTCCTGCAGCAGAGCGGATTGGAGATCAAGCGCGATCAGGAGGCCTCGTCGCGGACGCAGATGCTGGATCAGGTGCATGAGATCGTCGAGCACGAACGGCTCTGGCTGATGTTCCAGCCCATCGCCAGCATGCGGGGCGACGCCAACGAACGCTACGAGGTGCTGCTGCGGTTGCGCGGCAACGACGGGCAGGAACTGGTGTCGGGCAGCGTGTTCGGCGTCATCTACAACCATGAATTGGGACGGAGGCTGGACCGCTGGGTGATCGAAGGCGTACTCGACCTGTTGCGGCAGCGCCAAGCGATGACTACGGTATTCATCAAGATTCTGCCGGTGACCTTGCAGGATCGGACGCTGAGCGGCTGGCTGCGCGAGCGATTGGAACAGACCGGGGTGGAGGCGCAGCATCTCGTGTTCCAGGTAGCGGAAGCCAACGTCGAGCGCAGTTTGCGCGATATGTTTGGCTTCCTGGGCGGCATCAAGATGCTAGGCTGCGGATTCTGCCTGGATCGCTTCGGCCGGGGTGCGGATTCGTTGTCGCTGCTCAAAAATTTGGGCGCCGATTATGTCAAGCTGGACATGCACTTTGTCGATGGCATCGCCAGGAATCCCAAGAAACAGGCCCAGCTTAAGGAATTGGTATCGAATCTGGAAATGCTGGGGGTGATTCCCATCATCGGCGGGGTGGAAGACGTCAAGGCCATGCCGATCTTGTGGTCGCTGGGCGTGGACCTGATCCAGGGATTTTTCCTGCAGCACCCTAACCGTGAGATGAGTTACGATTTCGCCGGCGCAGTGCTCTGAGCGACGCCGGTCGTCAGCCGTCGCCGTCGTTTAGCAGCGCGGCGTAGCCGTCCCGATAACTGGGGTAGCGGATCTGGAAGCCGGTGGCACGCAGCCGGGCGTTGCGACAGCGCTTGCTGGTCCGCGTCCGCAGCGCGGGATCGCCGGTCCCGGCGCCCGGTTTCAGGGGTGGATTCGCGGCCAGCGGAGGTTCCGGTGCGCCGAGTCGAGCTGCCAGCCAACTCAACACCTCGCCCAGCGGCGCCGGGTCGTCGTCCACGGCGAGATACAGCCGCGCCGGTTCTGGCAGAAACAATAGATGCTCCAAGACCCGGGCGCAGTCGTCGCGGTGGATGCGATTGGTGTAGAGCGGCGGACCGGCGGGGCGGGTGGCGGTTCCCGCGCGGACGCCGTCGATCAGCCGGGTGCGGCCAGGGCCGTAGATGCCGCCGAAGCGAACGACCACCACCTGCCAGGGGCTATCCCACATCCGTCGTTCGCCGGCGCGAATGCAGCGCCCGCTGAAACCCTCGGCCTCGGCGGGCGAATCTTCGTCCACCCACTCACCCTGATGCTGGGCATAGACCGAGGTGCTGGAAGTAAACAAAAGCCGGGGGGATTGCTGGCCTGTCCGGTACAGCGCGTCGAGCAGGTTTTCGACCCCGGCGACGTAGGCGGCCTGATAGGCGGCTTCACTGAAGCTGGCGGCGGCGGCGCTGTAGACCACACCATCCAGCGCCGGCGGCAAACCATTCAGGGTTGCCGGATCGGTCAAATCGGCCGCCAGCGGCTGAATGCCGGGCGGCAAATCGGCGGGATGGCGCTTCAGACCCCAGACTTGATGCCCGGCCACGCTCAAACTCTGGCCCAGGGCCGCGCCGACATCGCCGCAGCCGGCGATCAGAATACGTGCCATGACAAAATCCTCTAAAGCGGAAACCCGATGACTCCAGATGCATTCGGCCGGCGCGTGCTGGACTGGTTCGACGCCCATGGTCGCAAAAGCCTGCCTTGGAAAGAGAACCCTACGCCTTATCGGGTCTGGGTGTCGGAGATTATGTTGCAACAAACCCAGGTGGCGGCGGTGATTCCCTATTATGAACGCTTCATGGCGCGGTTTCCCGATTTGGTGGATTTAGCTGCCGCCGATTTGGATGAGGTTCTGGAACTTTGGGCCGGACTGGGGTACTACGCCCGCGCCCGGCATTTGCACCGGGCAGCACGGATCGTGCGCGACCGGCATGGCGGCGAGCTGCCGCTGGATAGCGCTCTGCTTCAGGCATTGCCGGGCATTGGCCGCTCGACGGCGGGAGCGATTCTGGCGCTGGCAGCCGGGCAGCGGCAGCCGATTCTGGACGGCAATGTCAAGCGGTTGCTGGCGCGATTCGCGGCGGTGGAAGGCTGGCCGGGCGAGTCGCGGGTGCTGGCGACGTTGTGGGCGCTGGCGGAACGCTACACGCCGGCTGAGCGTCTTGCCGATTATACCCAGGCGATGATGGATCTCGGCGCGATGGTTTGTACGCCGCGCCGGCCGCGCTGCGATCGGTGTCCGCTGGCGGTTGGTTGCGCGGCTCATGATCGGGGGCGGGAATTGGATTACCCGACGCCAAAACCGAAGCGGAACTTGCCGATGCGGGCTACGCGGCTGCTGTTGCTGCGCGGAGCGGAAGGCGAGGTGCTGCTCGAGCGCCGGCCACCGGTCGGCGTCTGGGGCGGGCTGTGGAGTTTTCCCGAGTGCCCGCTGGGGGTGGACATTGCTGACTGGTGTCGGGAGCGGTTGGGGCTGGAGGTGACGATTGGGATGCCGTGGAGCGTGGTGCGGCACAGTTTCAGTCACTTTCACCTCGACATAACCCCAGTGCCAGGGGTGGTGTCTGGGTGGAGCGGGGCGGTGATGGAAGGGGAACGGTTTGTCTGGTATAACACCCGCTGTCCCGATGATCGGGGGGTGGCCGCGCCGGTGCGGCGACTGCTAGCGGCATTGGCCAACGAACGATAAAACCAATGGGAGTTAGCGCATGACTCGAATGGTGAAGTGCGTCAAGCTTGGCGTCGAAGCCGAGGGATTGGATCGCCCGCCCTATCCCGGGGAACTGGGCAAGCGGATTTTTGAAAACGTCTCCAAGCCGGCCTGGCAACAGTGGTTGCGGCAGCAGACCATGCTGATCAACGAGTACCGGCTGACTCCGTTCGAGCCGAAGGCGCGGCAGTTTCTGGAGGAGCAGATGACGCAGTTTTTCTTCGGAGAAGGTTCGGCATTACCGGAAGGCTACGTGCCGCAAAAAACATAGCTGGCTTGACGGCCATCGCGCAAGCTGCTTAAATGCGCCCCTCTTTCGCGGAGCGCGTGATTTGGCCAGGTAGCTCAGTTGGTAGAGCAGCGGACTGAAAATCCGCGTGTCGTTGGTTCGATTCCGACCCTGGCCACCAGATAACCAAAAGGCCTGCTGGAAAATCCGGCAGGCCTTTTTTTATGGCTTTTCCAGGCTTCCTTATCGCCCGGTCTGACTCAGCCTGCCACGACCGGGGCCGGCGGCGAGTGGGGTCCCTGCAGTTGCTGCGCTGCCTCGGCAGCGGGCAGAGTAACGCCCCCTTTTCCCTCGGGTTTGCCGACCAGAAGTCGCAATCCGGCATGGAAGCATTGACCAGCGTAGGTCAGTTCATGCAGGGACTCCAGCAGTTCGCCCAGTTCCTGATAGGCGTCCGGCATCGGCATGATCTGGATGCTGCGCTCCAGATAATTCCGCGCCTTGGCGGTCTGTTGGCAGCGCTTGGCCAGCCGGCCCAGCGTCAGCAACAGATACGCATCGTCGCCATGTCGCGCCAGCCAGCCCTCGGCCACCGCCAGTTGCGCGGCGGCGTTGCCGCGCCCCAGCATTCCGTAACCCACCACCAGCTTCGTGCTCCAGCGCCGGTTGATGGCCTCGCGCAGCAGGGTCTCGGCGTCGTCGAAAGCATCGAATTCGCACAGGGCGGTGGTGTAGGCGACCAGGAATTCCTCATCGCCCTCGCGCAGCGTCGCCGGGGCTTCTTTCCACAGCGCCCGCAATTTTTCCAGCGAGCCACCGGCGGCGGCGATTTCCAACAGCGCCTGATAGGTCTGCTTCTGCATCTCCGTGAGGAGTTCGGGACCAAGCGCCTTCTGTTTTTGTGCTTCCGGCAGCAACTTTTGCAGCGGTTCCCAAGCCTTCAACTGCTGGTAAGTCCGGGCCAGCCACAGCAATACACCGGGATGACGGGGGTTGAGGGTGCGCAGGGATTCCAGGATGGGTCGCGCCTGCTCGGCGTTCTGGTCGTCCAGCAGGAATTCCACCCGGGTCAGTTGCACCGTCAGCTTGTCGGCGCCCGGCGATTCCTCGGCCTTGCGCAGGTGCAGGTCGCGCCGCCATTTCACGTCGAGATGATGGGTAGCCCGTGCCGCGTTCAGATAGTCCAGGGCGGGCGTTTCGCTGTGCGCCGCGCTCTTGAGCAGGGTTTTCTCCGCCGCCGCCCACTGGCCGGCCGCCAGTTGCCGGCTGCCCAGGTCGAACAGTCGCCGCGCCTTGCGCTGCAACCGCCGCTGGTTGGCCGCCAGGGTCTGGCCGGGAGTCAGCCAGAGGCGGATCGCCAGCCGGACCAGAAAATAGAACGCGACAAACAGGGCGCTCAGGACCAGGATCAGGAAGGCGAAACTGGTTTCGACGGTCCACTCACCGATGCTGAACATCGCGTAGCCCGGGTCCTGCCGGAGCGCCAGCGCCATCCAGACCGAGACGAACAGGGTGATGATGATGCCGACCAGCAGTTTC
The DNA here is from genome assembly GCA_039807425.1 of Candidatus Contendibacter sp. Taxonomy (GTDB): domain Bacteria; phylum Pseudomonadota; class Gammaproteobacteria; order Competibacterales; family Competibacteraceae; genus Contendibacter. The sequence continues at coordinate 22,208 of JBDHRD010000010.1, forward strand.
ATGGCTTTGCCCCCTCGCCCACCGTCGCCGGTTCGACTACCGCCGGGGTTTTACCAAGCGCACGGATCGGTTGCCGGCGGGCCATGGCTTCGGCAAACGCCTGGTTGAGGCCGGTTAAATCCGGGATGTAGGGATTGAACTCGACGGTTTGCAGGGCTTTCAGTTCGGCAAGGAATGCGGCCACCTGCTTATCCTCGGTATCGAAATACTTCTCGGTCCACTGGGTGACCAGGTCATAAGAGTCCCGGTACGCTTGGGCGTCGCCGCGCAACAGCGCCGCCCGCATGCTTTCCAGTTCCAGCCGCAGGTTCTCGCGCAAGAAAAATTCTTCTTCCATGGCGATCAGCGGCGGAGCGTCGCTGCGCACGCGGCGGATCACCACGATGTCCTTGAACTGGTTCAAGACCGCCTCGCCAGCGCGGTCCCACCAGGGGCGTTCGGTGTCGGTGCTGACGGTGGCGGTCGCGGCCGGCTTGACCCGATTTTTGATATCCGGCACCCCGGAAACGATCCGCACCGGCAACCCACCGATTTCCTTCTGCATCTCCGCCACCTTGTGGGCCAGGGCGGAAAGATCGGGCAATTTCACGCCGCGCAGGCTGGCGATGGCCTCGCCGAGCATGGTTTGCACCGAGGCCATGGCGCTTTCGTTGACCGCCTTGAGCCGTTGCTGGGCGACATCCAACGCCAGCCGGGCGGCGGCGACGTTGCGCTCCAGCGTCAACTTGGCATCGGCCAACCGCAGCAGATAGTCCACTTCCGCCAGCGGGAAGGCATTGACGTCGCCGCCCTTGGCTACCAGGGTCTTGGTGATTTCCAGTTGCTCATTCAGGCCACCGTCGCTCAGCTTCAGGTTCTGAATCTGTTCGCTCTGCTTCGCCAGGCGACTTTCATAATCCTGCAACCGCCCGCCGAGATCAGCGTTCTGTTTTTGAACGGAAGCCTTGTGAGCGTCATGGCTCTCTCGCAGCAGTTTTAGCTCACCCTTGATGAGGTCATTCTCGCCCTTTTGCAGTTCCATCGCATTTTTCAGCGGTTGCAAGTCGCCGGTCAGGCCCAGTTGTTGCTCCTTGAGCACCTGATTGTCGGCGCGCGCCTGATCGAGTCCGGTTTTCAGACTCTGCATCTGCTGGACCTGGGCTTTCAGGGCCTGAAATTCGGGATCGCGTTGATCGATGGCCTGCTTGATGGCCTGATCCAGCCGGCTTTTTTGGGTGGCTTGATCCTGTTGCCAGAGAGTCCACAGATAGCCGCTGCCGCCGGCGGCGCCCAGCCCGACGAGGAGCGCCAGCCACCCCACCCCACGGCCGCTCTTGGGCGCGGGCGGGGTCACGGCGGCGGGCGGGATTTTGGGCGCGGACTGGGGGGAAGGCGCGGGCGTCGGTTCCACGGACGCGGCGTTGGCGGCTGGTGGGGCTTTGGCTTTGCCGTTGTCGGATTTATTTTCTGTCATGTCGTGTTACCAACTGGTGGAGAGGGACTCGCCGTCAGACAGAGCAGAGCGGCGGCGATAGCGGTATCGCCGGCTTCCTGAGCGAGCAAAACATGATGACAACCGAGATTCGTGGCTGCCCGCACCGCGCGGGCGCCGATCACGATCAGGGGCGTTTCACGCAGATAATCTTGCCCCGCAACGCCCAATAGATCAAACAGATTCAGCAGGGTTTCGGTGCTGGCCACGACCACCGCGCCAATTTCGCCCCGGCCCCAGCGTTCCAGCAGCGCGGTGACATCGACCGACGGTCGTTCACGCCGGTAGACCTCGGCGCGAACGACCCGCGCCCCGCGGGTGGCCAGGGTTTCGGCCAGCAACTCCCGGCCGCCTTCGCCGCACACGATGAGAATCGCCTGACCGGCCACCTGCTGGAGGCGGGGCAGGGCCAGCAGCGCTTCGCTGGTGAATTCCGTTTCGGGTCGCAGGCAGTGATCAACGCCATGGTGGGCCAGCGCCCGCGCTGTCGCCTGGCCGATGGCGGCGATTTCCAGCCGGGGTGGAAAGCCGCCGCGCTCCCGAAGCGGCGGCATGGCCCGGTCCACGGCGTTGGCGCTGGTGAAGATGACCCAATCGTACTCGGCCAGCCGGTCGAACAGGGTCAGTGCTGGCGTCCAGTCGCGCGGTTCGTGGATCACCAGCGCCGGCCAGCGGATTGCGATGCCTCCGTGCTGTTCGATCCACTGGCAGAGAAAATCGGCCTGGTGGTCCGGTCGGGTGACCAGCACGCCCAGGCCATTCAGGCTATCACTCCCCTCTCCTGCGGACGGGACAGGGACGGGGGAGGAGAGTGAACGAATCATGGTCAATGCCCTTCAAGCAGCCGCCGCAAGATGGCGTCGGCCCCACGTCCGAGCAGTTCCTCGGCCAGCGCCGCGCCAAGGGTTTCGGCCTCCGCCACCGGGCCGCGCACTTCGCCGGCGACAATGTGGCTACCGTCGGGTTCACCGACCAGACCGCGCAGCCAGAGTTGTCCGCTATCCAGCAGCGCGTGACCCGCGATGGGGACCTGACAGCCGCCCTGCAAGCGGACGTTGAACGCCCGTTCCGCCGCGACCCGGACATGAGTGGCGGGATCGTCGAGTGCGGCGATCAATTCCCGCGTCCGCGCGTCGTCCAGCCGGCATTCGATCCCGATAGCGCCTTGGCCGATGGCCGGCAGGCTGGATTCCGGCTCCAGCGCCAGAGTGATGCGGTGTTCCAGTCCCAGCCGCTTCAGGCCAGCGGCGGCGAGGAGGATGGCGTCGAACTCGCCGGCGTCCAGCCTGGCCAGCCGGCTGCCGACGTTGCCGCGCAGGCTGCGAATCTCCCAGCCGGGATAACGGGCCGCCAGTTGGCATTGCCGGCGCAGGCTGGAGGTGCCGACCCGGGCGTGGGCGGGCAAAGCGTCGGGGTGGGCGTAACGGCGAGAAACGAAGGCATCGCGCGGGTCTTCGCGCGCCAGGATCACCGGCAGATCCAGTCCAGCGGGAAAATCCACTGGTACGTCCTTCATCGAATGTACGGCAAGATCGGCGCGGCCTTCCAGCAGGCCCTGTTCCAGTTCCTTGACGAACAGCCCCTTGCCGCCCACCTTGGCCAAGGGACTGTCGAGAATTCTGTCGCCACGGGTGACCATGCCGACCAGTTCGATCCGCAGGCCAGGATGCGCCTGGCGCAGGCGGTCGGCGACGTATTCAGCCTGCCAAAGGGCGAGCGGGCTTTTGCGAGTGGCGATGCGGAGCGTGTCGGGGTGCATGGTTTTGTTAAGCTATGGCGTCCTTTTAACCGCAAAGAATATCCGATGAGCGACAAGCAGACCAATCAAAGCTGGGGCGGGCGATTCACCGAGAGCACCGATGCCTTTGTGGCGGCGTTCACCGCCTCGGTGGACTTTGACCGGCGGATGTACCGGCAGGATATTAACGGCTCCATCGCCCACGCCCAAATGCTGGCGCGGGTTGGGGCCTTGTCCCCGGAGGATTGCGAGGCCATCGTGCGGGGTCTGGAGGAGATTCGCGCCGAGATCGAACGCGGCGAGTTCGCGTGGTCGGTGGCGCTGGAAGATGTGCACATGAACATCGAGGCGCGGCTGACCGAACGAATCGGCGACGCCGGCAAGCGCCTGCACACCGGCCGCTCCCGCAATGATCAGGTGGCTACCGACATTCGCTTGTACCTGCGCGATGCGATTGACGCCATCGCCGGTGAGATCCGGCGACTGCTGGGCGGGCTGACGGAGCTGGCGACGCGCGAGGCCGAAACGATCATGCCCGGTTTCACCCACTTGCAGGTGGCCCAGCCGGTAACGTTTGGCCATCATCTGCTGGCCTGGTTCGAGATGCTCAAGCGCGACGACGAGCGGCTGATGGATTGCCGCAAGCGGGTCAACATCATGCCGCTGGGCGCGGCGGCGCTGGCCGGGACCAGCTATCCGCTGGATCGCCACTACACCGCGCAACTGCTGGATTTCGCCGCGCCGTGCGCCAATTCGCTGGACGCCGTCAGCGACCGCGATTTTGCCATCGAATTCACTGCCGCCGCCGCCATTCTGATGACCCATTTGTCGCGGATGGCCGAGGAACTGGTGCTGTGGTCCTCGGCCCAATTTGATTTCGTCGATCTGCCAGACCGGTTTTGCACCGGCTCCTCGATCATGCCACAGAAGAAGAATCCCGACGTGCCGGAACTGGTGCGCGGCAAGGTCGGACGGGTCAACGGTCATCTGATCGCGCTGCTGACACTGATGAAAAGCCAGCCGCTGGCCTACAACAAGGACAATCAGGAGGACAAGGAGCCACTGTTCGATACCGTGGACACGGTGCAAGGCTGTTTGCGGGCTTTCGCCGACCTGATTCCGGCCTTGCATCCCAAGCGCGGCAACATGCTCCAGGCCGCTCGGCGCGGTTTCGCCACCGCGACCGATCTGGCCGACTATCTGGTGCGCAAGGGCGTGCCGTTCCGCGATGCCCATGAGATCGTGGGCAAGGCGGTACGGTGCGGAGTGGAGACCGGGCGGGATCTGGTGGACATGACACTGGATGAGTTGCAGGAGTTTTCACCGCTGATCGAGTTCGACGTGTTTAAGGTGTTGTCGCTGGAAGGCTCGGTGGCGGCCCGTGCGGTCGTGGGCGGCACGGCGCCGGATCGGGTGCGCGAAGCGGCGGCGGCGGCGCGGGCGTGGCTGGCGGAGTCGCCCTGAATGGGGATGCTCCTGCTCGATCTTCTCGAACAGGGTTGGCGTGGCCTGATGGCTATCGTTCTGGCCATCGCCGCGCAAAATGACAACGCGGAAAATGCCGTCGTCAGCCGCGCCGCCCCATCGCTGCCGACGATAAAAAAAGCAATGGGTTCAGACCCTAACACCTGGCGGCAAGCGCCCGAGGAAATCGTCTGGTAGACCGGCAACGCCATGAAAGCCCTGGATCGCAAACTCTGGCGCGAACTCTGGCAACTGAAGAGCCAGGCCGTCGCCATCGTGCTGGTGATCGTCAGCGGCGTCGCCGTCCACGTCATGTTCGGCGCCACCCTGGACGCGCTGCGCCAAACCCGCGCCCGCTACTATCAGGAATACCGCTTCGCCGACGTGTTCGCGGTGCTGAAACGCGCGCCGGAGTCGCTGCGGGAACGCATCGCGGCGATTCCCGGCGTCGCCGAGGTCGAAACCCGGGTGGTAGCCGCCGTCAATCTGGAGGTGACCGGCTTCACGGAACCGATCACCGGGCGATTGGTGTCCATTCCCGACAACCGCGAACCCCGGCTCAATCGCCTCTATCTGCGGCAGGGGCGTCTGACCGCGGCGGACCGCGACGATGAAGTGATCGTTAGCGAGGCGTTCGCCGAGGCCCATCGGCTGGAACCGGGCGCCAAGCTGCGGGCCGTCATCAATGGTCGCCGCCAGACGCTGACCATCGTCGGCACGGCGTTGTCGCCGGAGTACATTCACCAAATGCGCCCCGGTTCGATTTTTCCCGATTACCAGCGCTACGGCGTGCTGTGGATGGGCCGCCGGACGCTGGGCGTCGCCTACGGCATGGAGGGTGCTTTCAACGACGTGGTGGTGGGTTTGGCGAACCCCCGTGCGGCCCCCCACGTGATCGATGAACTTGACCGGCTGCTGACGCCCTACGGCGGCCTGGGCGCGCACGACCGGGAGGACCAGTCGTCGCACCGCTTTCTGACCGAGGAATTCCGCCAGATCACCCTGTCGGCGACGCTGTTTCCGATCCTGTTCCTGGGGGTGGCGGTGTTTTTGTTAAACGTAGTCGTCACCCGACTGGTCGGTATGCAGCGCGACTTGATCGGCACGCTCAAGGCGTTCGGCTACGGCAATGGCGAGATCGCCCTGCATTATCTGAAGCTGGCGCTGATCATCGTCGTCGCGGGCGTGGCGGTCGGCGTCGGCGTCGGCGCGTGGCTTGGCCAGCGCCTGGCCGAACTGTATATGGAGTTCTTCCGCTTCCCGTTTCTGGACTACCATTTGACCTTTCCCCTCGTTCTCGGCGCGACGCTGCTCAATCTCGGCGCGGCGTCGGGGGGAACCGCCTTCGCCCTGCGCGCTGCCTTCGCCCTGCGTCCCGCCGAGGCGATGCGCCCCGAGCCGCCCGCTCGCTATCGCGCCACCGTGGTGGAGCGGCTCGGCTTGCAACGGCTGTTGTCGCAGCCCAACCGGATGATTCTGCGCCATATCGAGCGCCGCCCGCTCAAGTCCCTGCTGACGGTGCTGGGCATCGCGCTGGCCGGCGGCATCACCATGGCGGGCCGGTTTCAGGAAGCCACGATCAATCACATGGTGGACGTTCATTATAAGCTTTCGCAGCGGGAAGACCTCGCGGTGACCTTCGTGGAGCCGACGTCCTGGCCGGCGACCGGTTCGCTGGGCAGCCTGCCGGGCGTGGAGCGGGTCGAGGTTTACCGTGCCGTTCCCGTGCGGTTGCGGTTTCAACACCGTTCTCATCGCACCGTGATCAAGGGCGTTTCCCCCGGTGGCGACTTGCAGCGCCTGCTGGACGCCGAGTTGCGCCCGATCGCGCTGCCGTCGGACGGCGTGGTGTTGACCGATTACCTGGGCGAATCGCTGGGCGTCCGGGTCGGCGACCGGCTGATCGTCGAAGTCCTGGAAGGCGGCCGGCCGGTGCGGGAAATTCCGGTCGCGGGTCTGGTCAAGGAATATCTCGGTGTGGCCGGCTACATGGATTTGGCCGGCCTCAACCGACTGTTGCGCGAGGGATCCGCTCTCTCCGGCGCCTATCTGGCCGTGGATGACCGCGAGCGGGCCGAACTCTACCGCCGTCTGGGGGATATTCCCCGCATCGCCGGCACCGCTATCCGCGAACAGGAAATCCGCAACTTTCACCGCACCATGCAACAGACCATGCTATTTTTCACCTTCATCGCCACCGTGTTCGCAGTCATCATCGCGTTCGGCGTGATCTACAACAGCGCCCGCATCGCCCTGACCGAAAGGAGCCGGGAGCTGGCCAGCCTGCGGGTGCTGGGATTCACCCGCGCCGAGATCAGCTACATCCTGCTGGGCGAATTGGGCCTGCTGACCCTGCTCGCCATCCCGCTTGGCTTTGGCGTCGGTCGGGGCATCTGCGCCCTGTTCGTGAACGGGGCCCGCTCGGAGCTTTACCGCATCCCGCTCATCATCCATCCGTCCACCTACGCCTTCGCGGCCACGGTGGTGCTGGCTTCGGCGCTCCTGACGGGATGGCTGGTGCGGCGCAAGCTGGATCGGCTGGATCTGATCGCCGTGCTCAAGACCCGGGATTGAACCATGGCCGTGCGACGCCGTTTCGGACTAATTCTGCTGGCCTCGGCGATCATCGCCGCGCTGGGCTACGGTTTTTGGCCCCAGCCGCTGTGGGTGGAAGCGGCCACCGTCGTCCATCAGCCGCTGCGGGTGACAGTGGAGGCGGAAGGCAAAACCCGGATCATCGACCGCTACGTGCTCTCGGTGCCGGTGACTGGCTATCTGCGCCGCGTCGAACTGGACGTAGGCCACCCGATCCAGCGCGGTCAATCGCTGCTGAAAATCGATCCGTTGCCCTCGGAAGTACTCGATCCGCGCCGGCAGGCCCAGGCCGAGGCGCGGGTGGCCGCCAGCGAAGCGTCCCTGCGAGCCGCCCAGGAAACCGTGGTTGCGACCCAGGCGGAAGCCGATTACGCCAGGCTGGAATTCGAGCGCAGGACGGCGCTGTGCAAGCAAAAATGCATCGTGACCGAAGCCGAGCGCGACCAGGCCGAATCCCGTGCCCGCCAGACCCAGGCCCAACTGCGCTCCGCCCGGTTCGCCGTCGAAGTGGCGCGGTATGAATTGGAGGCGGCGAAAACCTCGCTGCGCTATTCGGCGGCGCAGCCGGGCGGCCCGGCGCGGGAATCCATCGTGATCCGCGCGCCGGTGGACGGTCAGGTGCTCGCCCGCCCGCGCCAGAGCGAGGGTATCGTGGAAGCGGGCGTGGCATTGCTGGAAGTCGGCGATCCCCGCGCCCTGGAAATCGCGGTGGACGTGCTGTCCGCCGACGCGGTGCGCATCCAGCCAGGCACGCCGGTGCGGTTGGAACGCTGGGGGGGCGATCAGCCGCTGGAAGGCGTGACCCGGACCGTGGAACCGGTGGGGTTCACCAAGCTGTCAGCGCTGGGCGTGGAGGAGCAGCGGGTGTGGGTCATCGCCGACCTGCGTTCGCCCGCCGAGGCGTGGTCGCGGCTGGGCGATGGTTATCGGGTGGAAGCCAGCTTCATCGTGTGGCAGGGCGAACAGGTGCTCCAGATTCCCGCCAGCGCGCTGTTTCGCCAAGGCGAGGGCTGGGCCGTGTTCGTGGTCGAGAACGGCCAGGCCCACCGTCGCGCGGTGGAAATCGGCCAGCGCGGCGGGCTGAACGTGGAAATCCGTTCCGGCCTGGCGGGGGGCGAACAAGTCGTCACCCATCCCGATGATGCTTTGCAGGAAGGCGCCGCCGTGCGGATTCGGAGCGAGCGGTGAGAAACAGTTGCGCTGCCAGACATCGGCCCAACCGTCGCCGCCGCCAGCCTTGCTCGCACCCTTCTCGAAGGTGAACCACTCGCCGCGCGGGTCGGCTTTCGCCGGCGTCTTCTCGTCCAGCAAACCGACACAAGCCAATGAAATGCTCCTGCGCGGCGGAGCGTTCCTTGAACGTAGCGTCGCGCCATTTGGCGATGAAGGCTTCGGGAATCAAGGGATCACCTTACGCCAGCCGTTGCCCCAACCAGCCGCCCATCGTCGCGAAGCGTTGGCGGAACAACGCCTCGAAATCGGTCACCACCGATTCCCGCACCGACGGACGGGCCAGCAGGGCATCGCTCCAGGCGTGGACCATGGGGGTCGGCTCGAACAGCCCTTGGGGATAGAGATGCTCGATGATCTCCAATCGCATGAACAGTGGGGCGTAGGCAGCATCGGCCAGCGAGAACGCCACGCCGTTGAAAAATGGCCCTTCGCTCAACTGCGCTTCAAGATGGCGCAACTCGGCCAGCAGTCCATCGCGCTCCCGCGCGAATTTCCGTTTACCCGGCGCGGTCAACATCCGATACTGCCGGCCAATCAGGTTGGAGCCAAACTCGATCCAGGCCCGGTTGTAGGCCCGCCGCCAAGGGTCTTGCGGATGCAGCGACGGCGGGTTGGTCTCGTCCAGGTATTCGTTGATCACCGCCGATTCGAACAGCACCCGATCCCGATCCACGCGCAACACCGGCACCTGGCCCATCGGCGAAATCGCCGGGAACCATTCCGGAGGATGATCCAGGTCGATGTAAGTGATCTCGAAGGGAACCTGTTTCTCCTTCAGCGTAATCACCGAACGCTGCACGTAAGGGCAAATCACGAAACTGATCAACTGGTACGCCATGACGCTCTCCTGGAATGAGGACGGTTTGGCCCGGATGCGCTCCGGGATTCAAGGATAACGTTAAAAGAATAACGGTCGGGATCAGGATGGCAATCGGTGGAGAGACGCTCAGAGCGCGCCCCGAAAAGCGCATTGTCGCCAAGCTTCGTACACGGCGATGGAAACGGCGTTGGCCAGGTTGAGGCTGCGACCGGTGGTCCGCATCGGAATCCGCAGTCGCTGCTCCGGGGGAATCCCGGCCAGCACCCGCGCCGGCAAACCCCGCGTTTCGGGGCCGAACAACAGCGCATCGTCGGGCTGATAGGCCACGGTGTGATAGGAACAGACACCCTTGGTGGTAAAGGCGAACAGCCGCGCCGGATTGACTTCGGTGAGAAAGGCCGCCAGATCGCGATGCAGCCGCACCTCGGCCCACTCGTGATAATCCAGCCCGGCTCGGCGCAACTGCCGGTCGTCGAATTGAAAACCGAGCGGTCGAATCAAATGCAGCCGCGCCCCGGTGTTGGCGCACAGCCGGATGATGTTGCCGGTGTTGGGCGGAATTTCCGGCTCGTACAGAATCACGTCAAACATGGACGGTGGTTTCGACCACTCATTCCATGCCTAATTCCTTAATCTTGCGGGTCAGCGTATTACGGCCCCAGCCCAGCAGCCGGGCGGCGTCCTGACGGTGGCCGCCGGTTTGCTCCAGCGCCGCCCGAATCAGCACCCGCTCGAAGCTGGGCAGAGCCGTTTCCAGCAGATT
>JBDHRD010000196.1:0-5722 GCA_039807425.1 Candidatus Contendibacter sp.
GGTGAGTTATGGATTCATGTCCTGACCCGCTCTACTGAGTTAAATTTACTGATGAGATGGATGGCTGACTCAGAATCATCGACGAAAGCGGCGAAGACTATCTCTATCCATCCGCCTGGTTTGTCCCGGTCTCGCTGTCAAGAGAAGCGGCAACCCGCTTGCAGCACAGTTTGGAGCGGGCAGCATCTTGAAAAGGCAAAATCAACATCTTGTACCACGCCCACCGCGCGGCCGATCCGGCCAAATCCGCCCGGACGCTGCCGGGGTTCGGCGCGGCTCCAGTTTAACCTCCGACGCGGGCGCGCAACCGACGGCGCCCAGCAACTCCGCGATGTGCACCTCGTCCAGTTCGTCCCAGTGGCCTGGATGCAAGCCCCGGCGCAGAGTGACCGGCCCGTAACGCACCCGGGTCAGCCGGCTGACCGCAACGCCCTGCGATTCCCACAGCCGGCGCACCTCGCGGTGGCGGCCCTCGCGCAGGATGACGTGATACCAGTGGTTGGCGCCCTCCCCGCCCGCCTCGCGGATCTCGTCGAAATGCGCCACACCGTCTTCCAGCGACACGCCTTCGCGCAACCGTTTCAGCATCTCCGGCGGAACCTCCCCCAGCACCCGCACCGCGTACTCCCGTTCGATTTCGGACGAGGGATGCATCAGCCGGTTGGCCAGTTCGCCGTCGTTGGTCAACAACAGCAGGCCCTGCGTGTTCAGGTCGAGCCGACCGACCGCGATCCAGCGACTATCGCGCAGCGACGGCAGCCGCTCGAAAATGGTGGGCCGGCCTTCGGGATCGTGGCGGCTGGTCACTTCGCCGACCGGCTTGTAATAGGCCAACACCCGCCGCCGTTGCCCGAACGGGCGCACCTGGATCGGCTGGCCGTCAATCTGGATTTTCTCCGCACCGTTGACCTGGTTGCCCAGTTGCGCCACCACACCGTTCACCGTGATCCGACCCTGCCGAATCCAGTCCTCGATCTGGCGCCGGGAGCCAAACCCCATACGGGCGAGAAATTTCTGCAAGCGTTCAGCCATCAGGCGATTCCGTCGGGGTGGTGGAGTCCGCGGGCGAGACGACGATGCGGCGCTCCAGTTCGGCGCCGATGGCGTCCAGATCGCGCGCCGCCGCCAGCGGCGGCAACTCGCTCAGACTCTTGAGATTGAAATAATCCAGAAAGGCGCGGGTGGTGGCGAACAATGCCGGACGCCCGGGCACTTCGCGGTGGCCGACCACCTTGATCCAGCCGCGCTCCTGCAAGGTTTTCATGATGCCGCTACTGACGCTGACCCCACGCACCGCCTCGATCTCGCCGCGCGTCACCGGCTGGCGATAGGCGATCAGCGCCAGCGTTTCCAGCAGCGCGCGGGAATAGCTGGCGGTTCGTTCCTCCGACAGTCGCGCCGCCCAGGGCGCGAATGCCTGGGGCACCTGCAGGCGGAAACCGCTGGCCACCTCGACCAGTTCCACGCCGCGCCCGGCGCAGTCGGCGGCCAGTTCGGCCAGCGCGGCGCGCAAGTCGTCCCGCTCGGGCCGTTCCGCCTCCGGGAACGCGGCCAGCAACCGGTCCAGTGTCAGCGGCTCGCCGGCGGCCAGCAATAAGGCTTCCAAAATGGCTTTCAATTCCGGCATGGCGGCGCTTCAACCTCGTCGGCGAACGTGGATCGGCGCGAACGGCTCGGCCTGGACCAATTCCAACAGCGCTTCACGCAATAATTCCAGCACCGCCAGAAACGTCACTACCACCCCCATCCGCCCCTCCTCCGGTCGAAACAGCGCGCTGAACGGCGTGAACCGCAGCGCGTCCAGCCGCTCCAGCACCTGGCTCATCCGTTCGCGCACCGACAGCGCCTCGCGCCGGACCTGGTGGCGACCGAACAGTTCGGCGCGAGCCAACACTTCGCGCAGGGCGGCCAGCAGGTCGGCCAGACTGACCGGCGGGGGCGTGCGGCGCGTTTCCCGTTGAACCAACTCGGCGCTGGCGGGGAAAAAATCGCGCTCCAGCCGAGGCAACGCATCCAGTGCCCGGGCCGCCTGCTGGAACCGCTCATACTCCTGCAACCGGCGCACCAGCTCGGCGCGCGGGTCGGTCTCTTCCGCTTCGATGGAAGCCAGGCGCGGCAGCAGCAGCCGCGATTTGATCTCCGCCAGCCAGGCCGCCATCACCAGATACTCCGCCGCCAGTTCCAGCCGCAGTTCCTGCATCAGCGCCAGATACTCCATGTATTGCCGGGTAATCTCCGCGATGGGAATATCGAGGATGCTCAGGTTTTGCCGCTGGATCAGGTATAGCAGCAAATCCAGCGGCCCCTCGAACGCCTCCAGAAAGACTTCCAGCGCGTCCGGGGGAATGTAGAGGTCCTGCGGCAATTGGGTATAGGGCTCACCGCCGACCTTGGCGGGCGGCGGCCGGTCAGAAGTGACGCCGTCCATCAACCCAGCGGCCGAATGCCGACCGCCCGCCGCAGTTCGGCCAGGAACGGGACGCTGTACTCGCGCGCCCGCACCGCGCCCTTTTTCAGTACCTGCTCAACGTAAGCCGGCTGCGCCAGCAGTTCGTGGTAACGCTGGCGCGGCTCGCTCAGTCGGACGTTCAGGTACTCGAACAGGATTTGCTTCATCTCGCCCCAGCCGATGCCATGGGCGTAGCGCTCGCGCATCGCCGCCGCTTCCTCGACCGTGGCGAACGCCTGGTAAATCTGGAACAGCGTGCAGGCTTCCGGGTCCTTGGGCGCTTCCGGCGGCAGCGAGTTGGTCTTGATCCGCATGATCAGCTTGCGCAGCGCCTTTTCCGGCTCGAACAGGGGGATGGTGTTACCGTAGCTCTTGCTCATCTTGCGCCCGTCCAGCCCCACCAGCACCGCCGCCTTCTCGTCCACCACTGCCTCGGGCAACACCAAATGCTCGCCGTACAGGTAATTGAACCGGGTGGCGATGTCGCGGGCCATTTCCAGATGCTGGATCTGATCCTTGCCGACCGGCACCTTGCTGGCCTTGAACATCAGGATGTCCGCCGCCATCAGGATCGGGTAGCAGAACAGCCCCATGGTCACGCCCTTGTCGGGGTCCTTGTCGGGATCAGCCACATTTTCGGCTACCGCTGCCTTGTAGGCGTGGGCGCGGTTCATCAGGCCCTTGGCGGTGACGCAGGTCAGGATCCAGGTCAGTTCCAAAATTTCCGGGATGTCGGTCTGGGCGTAGAAAACGACGTTTTCAACATCCAGCCCCAGCGCCAACCAGGTGGCGGCGACTTCCAGCCGCGAGCGGTGGACCAGGCCGGGATCCTGACATTTGACCAAGGCGTGATAGTCGGCCAGGAAGTAGAACGATTGCACGTCGTGCCGGTGGCTGGCTTCGATGGCGGGCAGGATCGCGCCGACGTAGTTGCCCAGGTGCGGGGCGCCGGTGGTGGTGATGCCGGTGAGGGTGATTTCCATGATGACTGCGAGGCTTCCGGTTCGGGATTTAGAAGAACAAGGTCAGGATAAAGTATCGAAGGGTCATGACGATAGGCATCAGGTTCAGCAGGCCGCTGGCCAGCAGCACCACCAGGATGATCAGGCCGTAGGGCTCGATCCGCGCCATGGTCTCACCATAGCGGTCGGGCAGCACCCCCGCCAGCACCCGCGAGCCGTCCAGCGGTGGAACAGGCACCAGATTGAGTACGCCCAGCATGACGTTGACGTCCACCCCAATCACGCCCATCGCCAGCAACGGTTCACCCAGCCATGGCAGGGTGGTTTGCGCCTGATGACCGAAGAAGGCCAGCAGCGCCCAACCCAGCGCCATGAGCAGATTGGCGCCCGGCCCGGCCAGGGCCACCCACGCCATGTCGCGCTTGGGGTGACGCAACCGGTGGAAATTGACCGGCACCGGCTTGGCCCAGCCGAAGATGAAGCCGCCGAACACCGCCAGCAGCGCCGGGACCAGCACGGTGCCGATGGGGTCGATGTGCCGCAGCGGGTTGAGGCTGAGCCGGCCCTGAGCCTTCGCGGTGGTGTCGCCGCGGCGCAGCGCCATCCAGCCGTGCGCCACTTCGTGCAGGGTGATGGCCAGCAGCAACGGCGGGGCCATGATGATGATCAGTTGAATCGGATTGAGTTCTTGCATGGCGGGATTATACGCAGCCTGTCCGGGTGTGGGAGTAGAATACGCATCACCACCGCATCCGGGAAACCCATAACAATTAAGATGAGCGAGCAAAACCGAGGCGCTGACCTCCCGCCCAATGAGGCGCCCAGTGGCAAGCGCCGTCGGGTGTTGCTGATTCTCGCCATCCTCTTCGCAACCATCGCCGCCGGCATCGGGGCCTATTGGTACGGTTACGGACGCTGGCGGGTGACCACCGACAACGCCTACGTCGGCGGTAATATCGTTCAGATCACCCCGCAGGTCGCCGGCACGGTGGTGAGCGTGCTGGCCGACGACACCGACCTGGTCGAGCAGGGGCAACCGTTGGTGCGGCTCGATGATGCCGACGCCCAGGTACAGTTGCAGCTCGCCGAGGCGAACCTGGCCGACGCGGTGCGGGCGGTGCGCGGCCTCTACGCCAACGACAGCCAGTCGCGGGCCGTGGTGGCCCAGCGCGACGCCGATCTCGACCGCGCCCGCTTTGAGACTGAACGGGCCGAGACCGCCGCGCGCCAGGCCCGGGACGAATACACCCGGCGCGAAGCGCTGTTCCAAAAAAGGTTCATTTCCAGCGAATCCCTCCAGATCGCGCGGACCACGCTCGACGCCGCCATCGCTCAGCGCGACGCGGCGCAGGCGGCGGTCGAGCAGGCCCGGGCCGCGGTCCGCCAGGCGCGCGAGCAGCATACCGGCGCCGAAGTGCTGGTGGACAACACCTCGGTCGAAACCCATCCTCGCGTGGTGGCCGCCGCCGCAAAGGTGAAGGAAGCCTATCTCGCCTTCGCCCGGACCACGATTGTCGCTCCAGTGCGCGGCTACGTGGCCAAGCGCAGCGTCCAGGTCGGCGCGCGGATCGCACCCGGCGCGGCGCTGATGGCGATCATCCCGCTCAACGATCTGTGGGTGGACGCCAATTTTAAGGAAAGCGAACTGGAACACGTCCGCATCGGCCAGCCGGTCGAACTCACCGCCGATCTCTACGGTGGGGACGTGACTTACACTGGCCGGGTAACGGGACTGGCGGCGGGCGCCGGCAGCGCCTTCGCCCTGTTGCCGCCGCAAAACGCCACCGGCAACTGGATCAAGATCGTGCAGCGCGTGCCGGTGCGGATCGCCCTCGATCCCGAGGCGCTGGCGCGCCACCCCCTGCGAGTCGGCCTGTCGATGTGGGCCACCGTGGACACCCGTCAGCGCGAGGGCGCGATGCTGGCCACCGAGCCGAACCGCCAGGAACGCTACGCCACTCCCGTGTTCGCGGCCCAGGCAGGCGAGGCCGACGCCCTGATCGCGCGCATCATCGCCGCCAACCGGGGCGAGACGGATAAGTCGTGAGCGCCCCCGCCGCCACCGACCACACCTTACCACCGCCGATGCGCGGCGGGATGCTGGCGCTGGCGACCTTCGCGCTCGGTCTTGGCTCGTTCATGAACATCCTCGACCTGACCATCACCAACGTGTCGGTGCCAAGCATCGCCGGCGATCTGGGCGTGAGTTTTACCCAAGGCACTTGGGTGATCACCTCCAGGGCTTTGAAGGTGAGTCGACCCCTGATAGGTTATACCAAATACTACTAAAAATCTACTTTATGAAGTAGCC
>JBDHRD010000197.1:0-5618 GCA_039807425.1 Candidatus Contendibacter sp.
AGACGGCTGCGGCAGGGGAGCGACCTGCATCGCAAGCTCAGCCAGCTCAGCAACCGGGATACCGTCAGCGGTCTGTACAACCGCCCTTACTTTCTCGCCAGACTGGAACGGGCGCTGGTCGCTACCGCAGCCAACGCCCAGCCGGCGGCAATCATGCTGATCGCGTTGGACAATCTGCGCACCGTTGAAACCCAGAACGTGGCCGCGGCCGATGAGGTGATCGAACAGGCGGCCCGGCGCCTGAAAGCCACCCTGGGACCGGATCCGATCACTGCCCGGTTTGGCGACGCGATTTTCACGGTCCTGCTGGGCTTTACGACTCAGGAAGCGCTGCTGGCCACGGCGCGTGCGGTGCAGGTGGGCTTGGAATCCAAACCCTACCAGTTAACCGGTGGGTCCACTCAGTTGCGCACCAGCATCGGCATCAGCGTCGCCAGTCCCACCCTGCGCGAAGCCGCGACCCTGATCCAGCAAGCGGACCTGGCCAGCGGCATGGCGCGCGATAGCAAGGATACCCGGATCCATGTCCACCATGGCCGGACCGCCGAGCAGGACGTGGACCATTCGCGGCAGCGGCGGTTGATGGAAGAGGTTCGCGAGGCAGTGCAGCAGCAACGGATGACTCTGCTGTTCCAACCAGTCGTCAGTTTGCGCGGCGACACCACTGAACGGTATGAGGTTTTGTTGCGGATGCGCAACCCGGAGGGGTGGGAACTGCTGCCGGAAACCGTGTTCGCCCTGGTCAAGCGCCACCGGATCGGCATGGTGCTCGACCGCTGGGTCATCGCCCACTCTATCCGGGTGTTGCAGGAGCGCAAGGCGCACGGACGGTCAGTGATTCTATTCATCAACATCTCGCCTACCATCCTGCAGGACGAGGAACTGCTGAACTGGCTGCAGGGCGGTCTGAGCAAGACCGGGGTCCCGGCCGCCAGCCTGGTGTTTGAGATGACGGAAACCACCGCCGATCTGAACAGGCAGGCTTTGGCTCCGTTCCTGCAAGGACTCAAGGAACTGGGCTGTGGCCTCTCCCTCGATCATTTCAGCGGCCACGAGCGGGCGCAGGCGCTGCTCCAGTTGCTCCAGGTGGATTATGTCAAGCTGGACAGCCGCTTCGCTCAGAATTTGCTCAACGACAAGGATCGCCAGGAGCAGTTAAGCCAGTTGGCTCGCACGCTGGCCGCGACGGGCGTGACTACTATCGTCACCGGCATCGAGGATGCCATGACCCTGCCAGTGTTGTGGTCCTGCGGCATTGATTACGTGCAGGGATTTTTCCTGCAGCGACCGCATACCGACATGAGCTACGACTTCGAAAGCATGGTGCTGTGAGGGGTGATGCGGATCGATCGAACGACCGGCCTGCTCGACGCGGCGCGGCAGCAGTTCTCGCCGAACCAGGACGAGCGGCCAGAGGGGGGCGGGGTGGAGCTGATCGTCGTCCACGGCATCAGCCTGCCACCCGGCGAGTTCGGTGGATCGTGGATCGACGCGCTGTTCACCAACACCCTCGATCCGGCCGCTCATCCTTATTTTCAAGCCATTGCCAGGCTGCGGGTGTCAGCGCATCTGCTGATTCGCCGCGATGGCGGACTGGTACAGTACGTGCCGTTTCATCGACGGGCCTGGCATGCTGGCGCGTCGAGCTTCGCTGGGCGTTCCCGCTGCAACGATTTCAGTATTGGTATCGAACTGGAAGGCGCCGACCAAGTGCCTTACGATGACCGACAGTACGAGCGGCTCGCGATGGTCATTCAGGCGCTGCGGACAGCCTATCCCGCCCTGGCGCCCGACCGGCTCGCCGGTCACGCCGACATCGCCCCGGGTCGCAAGACCGATCCGGGACCGGCGTTCGACTGGGCGCGGCTGCGCCGGCTGCTGGATAAGGCTGGCTAATACCCGCTCCAGCGTGACCGCGAGCGCTGGCCGGCTAGCCGGTTGTTCGTTTCCGAATCGTCTCATTTTTCGTCTTATCGCGCAGTCCCATTCATGATGCCCCTTGCATCGCTCCACCGGTCCCCTATCCACGGTGACAGTCACCCGGTTTGATGATATTCGCGTCCATCGGTTGTCTGATTTCGCTAAAGTGCGTTTCCTTTGTTCGGGTGACATTCAAGGTAGTCCATAGCCTATGCCCATGATTCAGTCTGAACGGCGCTCCAGTCGGGGCGCCAGCCGTTATCTGTTGCGTTGTCTGCTGTTCCTGGCGGCCCTGGCGGCCTTGGGTGGGTTTTTTCAGGAGCCGCTGACCGCCGCCTTCCTGACCAATCCCTATCTGAACGGCACGATCGCCGTAGCTTTCCTGTTTGGGATCGCCTACACCCTCAAGGCGCTGACGGGCGTCCTGCTCGACGTGCGCGCCGCCGACCAGGCCGCCGCCGTGGCGCTCAAGGCCCGTCGCCGTGAACTGCCGCTTTCACAGGCCGACGAAACGCTGTTGGGGAATATGCGCCGGCGCGGGGTGAGCGATTTCC
Organism: Candidatus Contendibacter sp.; assembly: GCA_039807425.1. GTDB lineage: Bacteria > Pseudomonadota > Gammaproteobacteria > Competibacterales > Competibacteraceae > Contendibacter. Next base: position 2,475 of record JBDHRD010000197.1, read on the forward strand.
TGCGCAAGGTTCACCGGGTCATCGGGCACGGCGACCCCGCCGCGACCCTGCCGTACCTGCTGGATTCGCTGGCAACGCGCGGCGACGACCAGCGGGCGCTGGTGCGTTATCTGGTCGGGGCGCTGGTGCTGCTCGGCCTGATCGGCACCTTCTACGGCCTGCTGTTGACCATCGCTGGCGTGCGTGACGTAATCGGCGGCCTGGCCACCGACCAGGCGACCGACACCATGACTCTGATCGCCCACTTCAAGGATCGGTTGGCCGCGCCGCTGGGCGGGATGGGGACCTCGTTCTCGGCCTCGCTGTTCGGCCTGCTGGGCGCACTGGCGCTGGGGTTCCTGGAACTGCAACTGTTCCATGCCCAGAACGACCATCATGCGCAACTGGAAGCCCTGGTGGTCAGTGATCTGGTTCCGCTGTGGCAACCCGTGGTCACGGTCACCGCCCAAACCGAGACGATTTCGCCGCGCCATCTGGCGGCGCTGCTGCAAGCCACCACCGACCGGCTGGAACGGGTGGCGGCAACTACGGAATATCTCGCCAACCGTGGCGAAGGCATCACCCGTGTCGCGGAACAGGTGGCGAATCTGAGCGAGCGGATCGAGTCGCTGCGGGCAACCCTGCAAAACATTGAGAACGACCGCACCGCCGATCTGCGCCACGAGTTGCGCACCATCGCCCGCTTGCTGGCGCAACCGCTCAGGCCCGGCACGGAGGCGGACGACCATGCCCCGCCGGCGTGATGCGGTCGGCGAATTCAACATCTGGCCGGCCTTTACCGACGCCCTGGGCGGCCTGGTGATGGTGCTGGTGTTCCTGATCACGGTGTTCGTCATCACCGAGGTGCTGATTGGCCGCGAGATTCTGGGCAAGGACACCGCCATCGGGCAGTTGCAGCGGATCATCAGCCATCTGGAAGGGCTGGCCGGCGACGCCGACAAGGAGGCGGCGCGGCTGCGCGGCCGGGTTCAGGGATTGGAAAGCACGGTCGGCGAGCGGGACAAGCTGCTGGCGCAATTGCGCGCCGAGCTGGCGGCGGTCCAGGCCGCGCGGGAGGCGTTGAACGCCGACAAGAGCCAGACCGAGCAAACGCTGACCAGCGTCCAGGAACAGGCGGCGCTGCTCAGCATTCGGGCCGAACGGCTGGCGGCGGAGCTGGAGCGACTCAACCGCGCTCTGGTGGCCAACCAGCAGCAATTGGCCCAGCGTGACGCGGTGATCGTCGAGCAGAAGGGCCGGATCGAGGCGCTGGACAGCGCCTTGAAGAAGAAACTGCTGGAACGGGTCGAGGAACTGGAGAAATACGCCAGCGATTTCTTTGGCCGCCTGCGCGAAGTGTTCGCCAACAATCCCGACATCAAGGTCGTCGGCGACCGCTTCGTGTTTCAGTCCGAGGTGCTGTTCGCCTCCGGCGAGGCGACGCTGTCGGCATCCGGCAGTGGCGATCTGGACAAATTCGCCATGGTGTACCAGCAACTGGCCGCGCGCCTGCCGCCGGATTTGCCGGTCATCATCGAGGTGCAGGGTCATACCGACCGGGCGCCGATCCGCAGCGGGCGGTTCCCGTCCAACTGGGAGCTGTCCACCGCCCGGGCGCAACAGGTGGTGAATTATCTGATCCAGCAGGGCGTCCCGCCAGAGCGGCTGGCGGCGGTCGGCATGGGGGAATATCACCCGCTCGACCCCGCCGACACCCCGGAAGCCTACCGCCGCAACCGCCGCATCGAGCTGAAAATCACCAGCCGCTAGCCCGCGGATCGAGTGTGGTAGACTCCTTTAACCCCCTTCCCCCAGCCGCGAGAGTAGCCCCGATGGACTTCAAGACGACCGATCTGTGCGATGAGTTTTTCGATCTGTGCAACCAGTTTTCCGACGCCCTGCAAATCGCCGAGCCGGTGTTTGGCGATTACGGCGGCGAGGTGATGTTTTCCGGCGTTATCGTGACCCTGAAGGTCATCGAGGACAACACCCTGGTCCGCAAGGTGCTGGAGGAGCCGGGCGAGGGCCGAGTGCTGGTGGTGGACGGTGGCGGTTCGACCCGCTGCGCGCTGCTGGGCGATCAACTGGCCGAACTGGCCGAGGCGAACCACTGGGCTGGCGTGGTGGTGAACGGCTGCATCCGCGATTCCGCCGCGATCAACGACATCAGCATCGGCGTCAAGGCGCTGGGCGTGCATCCGCTCAAGACCATCAAGCGCAACACCGGCGAACGGGACCTTCCGGTGCGCTTCGCCGGCGTGACCTTCCGGTCCGGTTATTATCTCTACGCCGACGAGGACGGCCTGCTCGTGTCGGAGAAGCCGCTGACCTGAGCGCGGCGTTGCAAAATAGAAAAGGGGAAGACCGTCCGGTCTTCCCCCTTATCGTTGCGGAGTTGATCGTGATTGGCTAGTGAGCCGCCGCGCCCGCCGCGCCGAAGCCGGTCTGTGCGCGCACGTACTGGTCCTCGAACGCTTCGATTTCCTTGGCGGCCCGGGCGCTCTTGTCGGTCACCGACCCCAGCCAGGCAAAGAAGAACGCGATCGGCATGGAGAAGATCGCCGGCTGTTCGTAGGGGAAGAGTGGTTTTTCATTGCCGAGCACGACCACCCAGACCGCCTTGGACAGCACGACGATCAACACCGCCGACACCAGGCCGGCGATGCTGCCCCAGATCGCGCCGCGCGTGGTCAGTCCCCTCCAGTACATCGACAGGATCAGCACCGGGAAATTGCAGGAGGCCGCGACGCCGAAGGCCAGACCGACCATGAACGCCACGTTCTGTTTCTCGAACGCGATGCCGAGCAGCACGGCGATGACGCCCAATCCCAGCGAAGACATCTTGGAGATGCGGACTTCCTCGGCCTCGGTCGCCTGACCCTGACGAATCACGTTGGCGTAGAGGTCGTGCGAGATCGCGGACGCGCCGGCCAGCGCCAGCCCCGCCACCACGGCGAGAATCGTGGCGAAGGCGACCGCCGACAGGAAGCCCAGCATCAGGTTGCCGCCGACCGCGTGCGCCAGGTGCATGGCGGGCATGTTGCCGCCGCCGAGCAGCTTGCCGGCCAGATCGCCACCCTCGAAATACTGCGGGTTGGTGCCGACGATGGTGATCGCCGACAGACCCATGATGGCGACCACGGTGAAGAAGAAACCGACGCAGAG
>JBDHRD010000198.1:0-5580 GCA_039807425.1 Candidatus Contendibacter sp.
CACAACGAGCGTCATCGAGGGTATTAATAATACGATCAAAACAGTGAAACGTATGGGTTACGGGTTCCGTAACTTTGTCAACTTTAAACAACGGATCATGATCAGTTTTGCCTAGCTCCACAAGAACTGTCGAAGAACCTGAATTGAAACGAAGCAAGAAACTGGTGTCTATTATAACACAATGATTTATAGTGGGAAAATTATTTATGGACAAGTCTAATCTTGCAAAAGGCTCGACAGAATACTAAAGCTTCGAGCCGCTCTCGGCCAGCTCTCGTTCGTGGGCTCGGCCCCACGCGGGACGGCTCAGCAATCGCTCGGCGTAAGCCTTCAAATGATCGTGCTCCAGCGGCAGTTCGAAAGCCAGCGCCCAAGTCAGGGTATGGGCGATCAGGATATCGGCGGCGGTAAAACGGTCATCCACGATGAACTCCCGTCGGCCCAGCCCCGCCGCCAGCACCTTGGCCGCCACCGTGAATTCCCAGTGCGCGGTGGCGAGCACCGCGGGAACCCGCCGGCGCTCAGGCAGGGCGAAGCGGTGCTTGGCCATGGTCCAGAGGGGCTGTTCCAGCTCGCTCAGGACAAAATAGCACCACTGATTGTAGCGGGCGCGCTCCAGCGAACCGGCGGGCGGCGTCAGTCGGGACGTAGGGAACCGGTCACCGATATAGGTGCAGACCGCCGCCGATTCGGTCAGCACCAGTTCGTCATCCACCAGGGTGGGCACCTTGCCGCCGGGGTTGAGCGCCAAATACTCCGGTTTCCAGCCAGCGCCGGCCCACAGATCGACCGCGACGTATTCGTACTCCACACCGGCTTCTTCGAGCGCCCACAGCACCCGGCTGGACCGGGTGTTCGCACAACCGTAAACCGTCAATACACTCAAAGCGACTCCTCGTTGGGTTGCTGCTGAATTAGGACTGAATTTCCCGTTGGCGTCGGCTGACAGTCCTGGCCTTCTGGTCGGGAGGACCACTCTTGACGCTCCTGGATGTTTTTTCGCCCGGCGCCGGCTTGGGTCCGGCGCGCTTGCGCTCCGGTCGGGGGCCGTCCAGGCGGACGATGTTCAATGGATGCTGTCGCACCCGCACCTTCTTGAGATGTTGAAAAATCTCTTCCGGCATCCCGGCGGGCAAATCCACGGTGCTGTACTCATCGTGAATTTCGATGCGGCCGATATAGCGACTTTCGATGCCGGCTTCGTTGGCGATGGCGCCGACGATGTTTTGCGGCGTCGCGCCATGCTGGTGACCGACGTCCAGCCGGTAGCGCATCACCTCGAAATCGACCGGTTCCCGGTCCCTGGACTGCGCCCGCCGCCGGGGCGGGCGAGCGTCCGGTTCGGCCTGAGCGCGAGCCTCGTCCGCCGGTTTAGGCTGTTCCGGTTTGGCGTCCGCCCCCACCGGCAGTTGCAGCGGGCGGTCGCGCTGCATCAGGTACGCCAGCGCGGCGGCGATGTCGCGGGCGCTGATGTCCTGCTCCTGTTCGATCTGGTCGATCACTCCCTGAAAAAACTCCAGTTCCTGAGTCGCCAGGGTATCGAGAATTTTTTGCTTGAACCGGTTGAGACGATGGCCGGCGATGGCGGCCTGGGTCGGCGGCTTCATCGACGTGATCGGCTGGCGAGTCGCCTTTTCGATGACGCGCAGCATCCGCATCTCGCGCGGCGCGACGAACAAAATGGCCTCGCCCGGCCGGCCGGCCCGGGCGGTGCGGCCGATGCGGTGGATGTAAGCCTCGGTGTCGTAGGGGATGTCGTAATTGATGACGTGGCTGATCCGCAGCACATCCAGCCCTCGCGCCGCCACGTCGGTCGCCACCACGATGTCGATCCCGCCGCCACGCAATTGCTCGATAGTCTTCTCGCGCAGCGCTTGGGTCATATCGCCGTGCAGGGCAGCGCTGGGATAACCGCGCGCCTCCAACCGTTCGGTCAGCTCGGTCGCGGCGACTTTGGTGCGCACGAAAATAAGCACGGCGTCGGTTTCCTCCACCTCCAGCACCCGGGTCAGGGCATCGAGCTTATGCTGGACGCTGACCTGACAGTAGCGCTGCCGGACCTCGGCGACGGTGGCGGTGCGGGCCTGAATCTTGACTTCCCGGGGGTCGCGCAGGTGACGGTGCGCCACCCGGCGGATCGGTTCGGGCATGGTGGCGGAGAACAGGGCCACCTGCTTCTCCGCCGGCGTCTGTTCCAGGATCCAGTCCACGTCCTCGATGAAGCCCATCCGCAGCATTTCGTCGGCCTCGTCCAGCACCACGCCGCGCAGGCCATCAAAGGTCAGGGTTTCCCGGCGCAGGTGATCCATGACCCGGCCCGGCGTGCCGACTACGACATGCACCCCGCGCCGCAGGTGGCGGAGTTGGAGGCTCATGCTCTGGCCACCGTAGATGGGCAAAACGTGAAAGCCGGGCAGATGGCGGGCGTAGCTTTGGAACGCCTCGGCTACCTGGATGGCCAGCTCGCGGGTGGGGGTCAACACCAGCACCTGCGGCTGGCGGTCGGCCAAATTCAGCCGCTCCAGCAGCGGCAGGGCGAAGGCGGCGGTCTTGCCGGTGCCGGTTTGCGCCTGGCCGATCAGGTCGTGGCCGGCGAGGAGATGGGGAATGCAGGCCGCCTGAATCGGCGACGGCGCTTCGTAGCCTACTTCCTTCAGGGTTTGCAGCAGCGGGGGCGAAAGCGCCAATTCTTCAAATTGAGCGATGGGGTCTGACATGAAAAAACATACCTTGCGAAAAGAGAATCGCCCGCGGGGGGCGATAGCGAGAGGGAAAGCAAAGCGACGCTGGCCGCTCGGCGCGGGACTTCACCGGGTGCCCGCCACTGCCCGCCGGCGGCGAAATTTGGCGATGATACGCCAGCGCCAGAACAGATGGGCGATACAGAACGTCAGGATGCCGGCCACCACGGCGGTCGCCATCGAGCCCACCAGGAAGGGTGGACCCACCGCGCCCGCCCGTTGCAGCAGCCAGTCGAGGGAGGGTTCGAACGTCCAGGATTCTGGCGGCCATCCCAGCAACCAGGCGCCGAGCTGGTAATTGACGAAGGCGATGGGCGGAATGGTCAGCGGATTGGTGATCCACACCATGGCCACAGCCACCGGCAGATTGAATCGCAACCAGGCGGCGGACGCAGCGGCCAGCACCATCTGCCAGGGAATCGGGACGAAGGCGAAAAACGCGCCCGCCGCCAAGCCGCGCACAGTGGAGCGGCGGTTGAAATGCCACAGGCGCGGGTCGTGCAGCAGATCGCCCAGAAAGCGGAGATTTTTGTGGGCGCGCAGTTTTTGGGAATCGGGCAGACAGCGTTGGAAAAACGATTTCATGTTTTGGACGAGAGCAGTCAACGGGCGAGAGTTCGACCGGCGGACGCCGGAAAAAATTCGGATCGCCGCATCACCCCCGGACTATACCGCCATTGCCAAGGCTCTGGCTATTCCTGTGGCTCGTATTCAACGCGGCGAAAATTCAAAGGAATCGTAGAACAGTTGCTCTGCGGGCAGGCCCTGAGCGGCAAATGTGGTCTTGGCGGCTTCGATCATCGGCGGCGGGCCGCTCATGTAGACATCGTGACCGCTCAAATCGGGATAATCGGCGGCGACCGCTTCGTGGACCCAGCCCACGCGACCTTCCCAGCTCTCTTCCGTCCGTGGTTCCGACAGCACCGGGGTGTAGCGGAAACTGGGATGTTCCGTCATCCACTGGCGCGGCAACGCGTCCAGATACAAATCCACCTTCGCCCGTGCGCCCCAGTACAGGCGCAGCGGTCGCTCCAGCCCGATGTGGAAAGCGTGTTCCAGCATCCCCTTCAGCGGCGCGAAGCCGGTGCCGCCACCCATCAGAATGATCGGCCGCGGCGAATCCTCGCGCAGAAAAAAGGTTCCCAACGGCCCCTGAAAGCGCAGCAGCGCCTTGTCCTTCATCCGCTCGAACACGAACCCGGTGAAAAAGCCGCCCGGCACCTGGCGCACGTGCAGTTCCAGCAGATCGTCGGCGTGGGGTGGATTGGCCAGCGAAAAGCCGCGCCGCCGGCCATCGGCCAGCAGGATGTCCACGTACTGTCCGGCCAGGAATTGCAGGCGCTCGGTGCTGGGCAGTTTGAGATAGAGTCGCATCACGTCCGGGGCCAGCAACTCGCGCCGCTCCACCCGGCAGGGCAGGAGCTTGACCACGATCCCGGCGGTATCCCTGACTTCGCGCGCCTCGATCACCAGATCGGAACGCGGTCGAGCCTGACACAACAGCGCCTTGCGTTCAGCCTGGTCGCGTTCGCTCAGGCCGGGCGGGCGACCATCGGGATAGGCAACCTCGCCGGACAGAATCGTCCCCATGCAGGAACCACACGTGCCGTTGCGGCAGCCGTAGGGCAGCACGCTGCCCTTCTCGCGCAGAGCGGCATCTAGCACGAATTCGTTGTCGGCCACCTGAAATTCGTGGCCGCTCGGCTGGATCGTGACGTGATAAGGCATGATCGTTCGATCTCCAGGGTAATGGTATGTCGGGATATAGGGCGCCGTTCGTTCCTCGCTACATCCTACCGGGTTTCGCTGACCAGAAAAGCAATTTCCTGGTCGAAAACCTGCGGGTTGCGGCAGACGTGAAATTGCCATTGTCCCAGTTTGCCCCAGTGGTTCCGACCATGATCCAACGCCGGGCGGCTGTATGCCTGGCCTGGGTCCGGCATGGCTGGTCGCGCCGGTTCGGGTGTCGTAAACCCGGTGGTCTCCAGGCTGTTCATACGGGATTGCAAAGGATCGGTTTATCGACCGGCTGAGATGGGGATTTCTTGCTGTTTCGGATCAATCATGGGGTCAACAAACAGAATGACGCATGGCCCGGGTTGACGGTCTACACTCATTTGGCGCTGGTTGGATAGGGGCGGATGAGTACTCCAGCGGGAATTTGCATACCCTCACTAAGATGTAATCCGCGCCCGCCAATTACGGCGGGCGAATCCGGGCGGCCCCGGCGCGACGGCCTACGCCCGGCTGTGTTTCAATCCGCGCCCGCCAATTACGGCGGGCGAATCTCCCTACCATGACGCCTGCGGCAAGGTACTTTTCGAGTTTCAATCCGTGCCCGCCAATTACGGCGGGCGAATCCCTGCGGCGTACTGCGGAGAGCGGACGCCCGAAAACAGTTTCAATCCGCGCCCGCCAATTACGGCGGGCGAATCCCGCCGAACTACGCGCCCAGCAAAACCATCCAGCGGTTTCAATCCGCGCCCGCCAATTACGGCGGGCGAATCGGATGCGCTACGCCGGTTGTACCGGACTCAATCCGTTTCAATCCGCGCCCGCCAATTACGGCGGGCGAATCGATCCAGTCCGCCAGCGCCTGGCGGTTTTCGGTGATGTTTCAATCCGCGCCCGCCAATTACGGCGGGCGAATCTCCTGCCGTCCCGAGGGCCGCCTGATGCCGAGCAAAGTTTCAATCCGCGCCCGCCAATTACGGCGGGCGAATCGCGGGCGATACGCCCGCTTGGAGGCGGCATGTCGAGTTTCAATCCGCGCCCGCCAATTACGGCGGGCGAATCCAAAAAATCCGGTGGGTTTGCATGGTGATAAATCCGTTTCAAT
>JBDHRD010000199.1:0-5548 GCA_039807425.1 Candidatus Contendibacter sp.
ATCTTGGCGCTGGTGCCCAGTTCCATGATCGGGAACAGGTCGGTCAGGTAGTCGCGCAGGATGTTGCCGGTCACCGAAATCGTGTCGAAGCCGCGCATCACGCGCTCCAGGGAAAACCGCATCGCGCGCACCTGCGACATGATCTGGATGTCGAGGCCTTCGGTGTCGTGCTCTTTCAGGTACTTTTGCGCCTTCTTGATCAGCTCGTTCTCGTGCGGCCGGTAGGGGTCGAGCCAGAACACCGCCGGCATGCCGGAGTTGCGCGCCCGGGTCACGGCAAGCTTGACCCAGTCGCGGATCGGCGCGTCCTTGACCTGACACATCCGCCAGATGTCGCCCTCCTCGACATTCTGCGACACCAGCACCTCGCCGGTGGCGAGGTCGGTGATGTTGGCGACGCCATCCTCCGGAATTTCGAAAGTCTTGTCGTGCGAACCGTATTCCTCGGCTTTCTGTGCCATCAGGCCGACGTTCGGCACCGTACCCATGGTGCGCGGATCGAAGGCGCCGTGCCATTTGCAGAAATTGATCATCTCCTGGTAGATGCGGGCGAAGGCCGATTCCGGCATCGCCGCCTTGCAATCGTACTGCTTGCCGTCGGCGCCCCACATCTTGCCGCCGGCGCGGATCATGGCCGGCATCGACGCATCGACGATGATGTCGTTCGGTGAGTGGAAGTTGGTGATGCCCTTGGCCGAGTCGACCATCGCCAGCGCCGGGCGATGCTCCTGGCAGGCGTGCAAGTCACGGATGATCTCGTCTTGCTCCGATTCCGGCAGGGTTTTGATCTTTTCGTATAGATCGACCATGCCGTTATTGACGTTGATCCCCAACTCGTCGAACAGCTTGCCGTGCTTCTCGAAGGCGTCCTTGTAGTAGGTCTTCACGCAGTGGCCGAAGATGATCGGATCCGAGATCTTCATCATCGTCGCTTTCACATGCAGCGAGAACAGGATGCCAGCCTGGCGGCAGTCCTCGAGTTCGCGCTCGTAGAACTCGCACAGCGCCTTCTTGCTCATGAACATCGAGTCGATGATTTCGCCGTCCTGCAGCGCAACCTTGGGTTTGAGCACGAGGGTCTTGCCCGACTGGGTGATCAGCTCCATCTTGACGTCGCGGGCGCGGTCCAGCGTCATCGACTTCTCGCCGCTGGAGAAGTCGCCGTGGTGCATGTGCGAAACATGGGTCTGCGACCATTGCTTCCATTCATTCATCGAGTGCGGATGCTTGCGTGCGTAGTTCTTGACCGCCAGCGGCGCGCGGCGGTCGGAGTTGCCCTCACGCAGCACCGGGTTCACGGCCGAGCCCAGGCACTTGCCATAGCGTGTGGCGATCTCCTTCTCCTCGTCGGTCTTCGGGTCTTCCGGATAATCGGGGATGGCGTAGCCCTTGGCCTGCAACTCCTTGACGCAAGCCTTCAACTGGGCGACCGAGGCGCTGATGTTGGGCAGTTTGATGATGATGGTGTCGGGCGACTGGGTCAGTCGACCGAGTTCGGTCAGGGTGTCCGGCACGCGCTGCTCGGGCGTCAGGTAGTCGGCAAACCCGGCCAGGATGCGGGCGGACACCGAAATGTCGCTCTTCTCGACCTCGATGCCGGCGGGGTTGGTGAAGGTGCGGATGATGGGCAGGAAAGCACAGGTCGCCAGCAGCGGCGCCTCGTCGGTGAGCGTGTAGATGATTTTCGATTTGCCAGCCATTGAGCGACTCTCGTTTTTGATGGAGTTGAACGGACCTGAAGATGGCGCTCCCCGCTGTACGGACGAGGGGTAACATCTTAAATAAATTCGATGGCGCAATATCTGTCAAGCTTTACTTCCCAATTTTGAAGGTGGATCATGGTCGGGGTGGAGTTTTGGTTGCACCGGTTCGGAATCCGTGCTGGGTAGCCTCCGCCTCTCCGCTCCCGCGAGCCACGCGTAACAGTCCGGAATCTGTACATTTATCCACCGCGATATAGACTTCGCGCAGGAACAAGCTCCACGCCACGATCATGGTTCCCATCGTCAACACGAACAGGCTGGCTACCAGTTTCGTCAATTCCACCGACAGCAGCGCTCCCAGGAACGTACTGGCTACCACCAGACAAACCAGTAGCGCGCCCAACACCGCAGACAGGATCGCAAAGTAGATCAGAGTTCTGCGCTGGTTTAATACAGCTAGTTCCTGGTTTACTTCCGTGGCTAGCGCTTCTGTCAGTTCGATCTGGCTGTCCTGCAACTTGCGTCGCCGGTCGACAATTCGACCCAATCGGGTGTTCAAGATCGTAATCAAAGTACCCATGGCCACCAACAAGAACGCTGGTGCAACCGAGAGCTGAATGGCGCGGGTGATATCGGTGAGATTTTGGGATTCCATACAGCCCTTTACCGCGAATGTGCGCGTTATGCACGAACTGAAAGAACCCCCGGTACAGCGGCAGCTTATCTTTGCGAGAGGCCATGAGGGGGCCGCAGCCAAGCCCTTCGCAACTGTCTGGAATCCATACATTTTCGACGATGCGTAGGGGCGGAGTCCTTCGTGAGCTATTTACTGCTTACTCGGTTGATCAGTCCTTATTAGGTGCAAAAATACAACATTTAAATTCAAAGTCCATAGGGTGAAGTCTTGAACTTGCTGGAAAAGTGAGGGAGCGGGATGCATCCTAACGGTTTGAACGCTGTGGCAGGCGTTTGAACCGAACAACCCGACAGGAGCATCCCATGATGGCTAGAGTACCGGCGAGCGAGCGGACCCGCAAACGGATTGCGGAGACTTTGAGCGGTGATTTTGACAAGAGCGCGTTGCTGCGAGGGGCGATGCGCTTGATCGTCGAGGAAGCGTTTCCTGGATCGATTCCGGTCTTGGTGGGCATCGGGGCCACCGCGACGCTCGCCCAACTGGCGATGACCCGTGCCTACAAGGAAGGACACGTCCTGATCGTGGGCAGCCTGAGCTATTCGACCGTGGCGTTCACCAGTCTTTTGGGCATCTTGATTTGGGGTGAGTGGCTCGATCCGGGCGAGTGGCTTGGCCTGGGACTGATTGTAGCCAGCGGAGTCATGGCCACCTCGGGGCTGCACCGCCCGGCAACAGCAGCGCGGGCGGCAGTCGCCTGGAAAGATGAACGACATGCTTGAGATTCTGGCCATCACCACGCCGATCTACCTGATCATCCTGATCGGGGCGATGACGGTTCGTTTCGGGTTGTTCCGCAAGGCTGACATGGGGGTGCTCGGGAAGTTGGTCTTCAACCTGGCCTTGCCGTGCCTGCTGATGGATGCCTTGTCGCGGCGCAACATCCACGAAGTCATCAACATCGCCTATCTGCTGGCGTACTCGACGGGCACGCTGCTGGTCATTGGGCTGGGATGGCTCTGGTCCCGTTACGTCGCCGGCTTGGGGGCGACCGCCGCGGTCTATGCCGCCATGGGCATGTCTTGCCCGAACAGCGCCTTTGTCGGCTTTCCCATTTTGCTGTTGACGCTGCCCGCGATTGCGCCAAGCGCCTTCGCCCTGAATCTGGTGATCGAGAACATACTCGTCATCCCGTTGCTGCTCTTGCTGGTGGAAACCAGCACGCTGGCCGGCGCCGACCGCCGCCAGATCGTGGCGCAACTGCTCCGGCGGCTGATCTCCAATCCACTGATTCTGGCCCTGATCGCGGCGCTGACGGTGTCGTTGCTCGAATTGAAACTGCCCGCCCCGGTGAGTCGCACGATCACTTTGCTCGCGCAGGCGAGCAGCGCGGTATCGCTGCTGGTGATCGGGGGGTCGCTGGTGGGCCTGCCGCTGCGCGGCATGGGACTCAAAATTTTCCCGATTGCTTTCGGCAAACTCATTGCGCATCCGCTGGCGGTTTTCGCGGCCTTTCAGGGCTGCGCCCTGCTGGGCCTGGGGAGCGCGTCCGCTGAATTGAAGCAGGCCGGCATTCTGTTTGGGGCCATGCCGATTATGAGTATCTATCCCATCCTGGCGCAACGCCACCGTTTGGAGGGAGTCAGCGCGGCGGCCTTGCTCGCGACGACCATCCTTTCGTTTCTGACCCTCAATGGCCTGATCTGGTGGTTTCAGTCCGGTTTGAACTGATCCCGTATCCGCAAGCGGGCCCGCGAGCAGGAAACATCCGCGCTGGTGAGGATGGCAAGCAAAAACCTCAAACTCGACAGATTCATGGAATACAATGATTCATGCGCGATTCTTGGGGGAGTCTGTCGGGGGATTCGCGCAATCCGCCGGCAGCCGACGCGCTCGCATTGACCATGAGGACAGCTAACGCTATGGCAGACAACTTCGATCTCGCCGCGCTCGACTATCACGAGCAGCCCAAACCGGGCAAACTCGCCGTCGTCGCGACCAAGCCCATGGACACGCAACGCGATCTGGCCCTGGCCTATTCGCCGGGCGTCGCGGTGGCGTGTCGCGCGATTGCCGGCAATCCCCGGAAAGCGGCGACCCTCACCGCGCGGCAAAATCTGGTGGCGGTGATCACCAACGGCTCGGCGGTGCCCGGCCTGGGGAATATCGGACCGCTGTCTGCCAAACCGCTGATGGAAAGCAAGGCCGCCCTGTTCAAGCACTTTGCCGGCATCGACGCGTTCGATCTCGAACTGGCCGAACAGGATCCGGACCAGCTCATCGAAATGATCGCCTGTCTGGAGCCGACATTTGGCGGCATCAACCTGGAAGACATCAAGGCTCCCGACTGCTTTCGGATCGAACAGGCGCTGCGCGAGCGCATGACCGTTCCGGTGTTCCACGATAGCCAGCACGGCACGGCGATCATTGTGGGCGCAGCCGTGCTGAACGGCTTGCGGGTGGTGGACAAGAATATCGCCCGCGTCAAACTGGTGGTCTCGGGCGCGGGCGCGTCGGCGCTGGCCTGTTTGGGCATCCTGGTCAGTCTGGGCCTGCCGAAGCAGAATATCGTGGTGACCGATACCGCCGGGGTCGTGTACCGGGGTCGCGCTGAACGCATGGATCCCTGGAAGGAAGTCTACGCCGTGGAGACCGAGGCCCGAACCCTGGCCGAAGCCATCGTCGGGGCGGACATCTTTCTGGGTTTGTCGGCGCCGGACGTGCTGAAACCCGAGATGCTCGACCACATGGCCGAGCGTCCGCTGATTCTGGCGCTGGCCGATCCGCTGCCCGAAATCCTGCCGGAGCTGGCCAAGGCCACGCGGCCCGACGTCGTTATCGCCACCGGGCGCTCGGACTACCCCAACCAGGTCGACAATGTCCTGTGCTGTCCCTATCTCTTTCGCGGCGCGTTGGACGTCGGCGCGACGACCATCAATGAGACGATGAAACTGGCCTGTGTGCACGCCATCGCCGATCTGGCGCAGGCAGAAACCTCCGACGACCAGGTCATCCGCGCCTATGGGGGTCAGTCGCTGAGTTTCGGGCCGGATTACCTGATCCCTAAACCGTTCGACCGGCGCTTGCTCATCAGAATCGCGCCGGCGGTGGCGAAGGCGGCGCTGGACACCGGCGTGGCGACCCGCCCCATCGAGGACATGGACGCCTATGTCGAGCGGCTGACCAGCTTCGTCTACACCTCGAGTTCGGT
>JBDHRD010000011.1:0-31214 GCA_039807425.1 Candidatus Contendibacter sp.
GCATGGTGGAAGACCGCAATCCCGCCGATACCGACGGGGTGGCGGAAGCGATCAAACGCGCCTGCCGTAAGACTGGAACGCGAGTCCGCCGTGCGACCGTCGCCGTGCCGACTTCCAGCGTGATCACCCGCACCGTGCCGATGCCGGCGGATTTCAAGGAAAGCGACCTCGAGAGCAGCATCGCAATCGAAGCCGCTCAGTACATCCCCTATCCCATCGAAGAAGTCTATCTGGATTTCGAGGCGAAAGGCCTGTCTGCAGCCAGCAGCGATATGCAGGATGTCATGTTGGTGGCCACCCGCAAGGAGAACGTCGATACCCGGGAGGCGACCCTCAGGGACGCGGGTCTGACCCCGGTGATCGTGGATGTGGAGGCCTACGCCCTGGAGAATGCCTTCCGGCTGCTGATGGACAGCTTGCCCAGGGCTGGCGGCCAGGGGCCGACGGGGCTGGCCCAGGGGCGGGAAAGTCTGACGGCGCTGGTGGATGTTGGCGCCACCCTCACCAGTCTTTATATCCTGCAACAGGACCGTGTGGTTTTCACCCGCGAACAGCGGTTTGGCTGCGACCAGTTGACCACTCGGATCGCCGAAACCCATGGCCTGTCCCGCGAGCAGGCCGAGCAGGCCAAGCGCTCTGGAGCGGTGGGCGAGGATTATCCCGCGACAATACTGGAGCCATTCAAACAACTGTTGGCCGAACAGATTGGCCATGGCTTGCAGTTCTTTTTTTCGTCCGATCTGCATGCTTCTGGCCGCTATAATGTAGATACTGTTGTCTTGAGCGGTGGAGGCGCCATGATTGCCGGTTTGGATCGGGTCGTGGCGGAAGTGCTGGGCATCACGACGGTCGTGGCCAATCCTTTCAAGAACATGGGAAGCGCCGCGCGGGTGAACGGTAACGCCTTGCTGCGCGACGCCCCGCTGCTGATGATCGCTTGCGGGCTGGCCATGAGGAGCTTCGACTGACATGATGCGCATCAATTTGCTGCCCTGGCGCGAAACGCGCCGCATCCAGCGGCAGCGTCAACTGATCGGGATGCTGGTCGCGGCGGCGCTGTTTGGAGCCGGCATCCTGTTTCTGGTGTACACCGAGATCGCTCACCGCATCGAGTATCAGCAGGAGCGCAACAACTACCTGCGCGGCGAAATCGCCCGGCTCAAGAAGGCGGCCGAGGAAATGCAGGAACTGCAAAAAACCAAAACCCGGTTAGTCGATCGCCTCAACGTCATCCAGAAATTACAGACGGTTCGCCCTGGCATGGTGCGAATGCTGGACGAACTGGTGCGGCTGGTGCCCCAGGATATCTACCTGACCGGTTTCAAAACCGCCAACAATCAGGTGACGCTTAACGGTATCGCCCGTTCCGACGAAGTCATTTCTCAGTTTATGCGCGACATCAAGAACGCCACCGATCTGTTCGGCGAACCAGCGCTGCAGATCATTGAGACTCGAAACGTGAACAACGTGCAGGCCCGGGTCTTCGAGCTGGTCGTGCCACTCAAGCTGGGGGTGCAAGAAGAGCCGGCTGGCGCGGAGGGCAAAAAAACATGAATCTGTCCGAGATCAACCTCAGCGATTTTGACCTGCGGGAAGCTGGCAATTGGCCGCTGCCGGGCAAGGTGGTGCTGGTGGTGCTGGTCATCGCCGCCGTACTGGGCGTTGGGTATTACTTCCTCACCAAAGATCAGCTTGAGGAACTGGACCGGGTGAGCCGGGAAGAGCAGACGCTTCGGCAGGAGTTTGCCGAGAAGTGGCGGACGACCGCCAATCTGGAAGCGTTCCGGCAGCAGCTCAAACAGATGGAGGCGGATTTACAGGTGATGCTGCGCCAGTTGCCGACCGGTACGGAAATGCCGGATCTGCTGGAGGATGTGTCCAATACCGGCAAGAAAAGCGGCCTGGAGTTCGAGTTGTTCAAGCCCGAGGCCGAGCAGCCGAAGGATTTTTATGCCGCCAAGCCGATCACCATCAAGGCTAAAGGCAGCTATCATCAATTCGGCGCGTTCGTGAGCGGGGTGGCGGCGCTGTCGCGGATCGTGACTCTGGAGAACGCGACGCTGACCGGCGTCGCCGGCAAGGAGGTCAAGGCGGGCGGCGGGAAGAAAAGTATCAAACTGGCCAACGAACCGCTGAGTATCGAAGCCAAGTTGCAAACCTATCGCTACATGGAGGAGGCCAACGCCCCGGCGGGCGGTCAGAAGCAGCAGCAGAAGACGGGGGCTGGCCAGAAATGAACGCGCGTCTTGGTGTGAGAGCGGGGGGGCGTGCGGTGTGGCTAAGCGTGGCGCTGATCGCCCTGGCGGGATGCGCCCAGCCGGATCTGAGCGAAGTCCAGCAGTTCGTGACGACTACTCAGAAAACCGCACCGGTCAAGAAGCTCGATCCGCCGCCGGAAATCAAACTCTACAAGCCGTTTGCCTATACGGCCCAGGGCATCAAAGATCCCTTCGTGCTGGCGCCGTTCGCCCAGGAGGAAGAACTGGAGTTGCCGCAGGAGTTGGTGGCGCAGAGTCCCAACTATAAGGGGCCGCGGCCTGATCCGAATCGGGTGCGGGAAGAACTGGAGAAGTACTCGCTGAGTTCGCTCAAGATGATGGGCACCTTCCGCATGGGCGGCGGCGGGGGCGAGTTGTGGGCGCTGATTCTGGCTCCCGATAACGTCGTGCATCGGGTGCAGAAAAACAATTATCTGGGCACCAACCACGGCAGGATCATCGCGATCACGGAGCAGCGGATTGAGTTGAAGGAGATCGTTCCGGAAGGGCCCGGGCGCTGGCAGGAGCGCGAAGCGTTTCTGTCGCTTACCCAATGATTGAGGGGGAAGTGTCATGACAAACAGGTCCGCGAGTGAAGGCCAACAGGACCATCGGTCGGCCGGGGGGCGGCTGCTACCGTGGATGGCGGTGTTGGGTCTGATCTGGGGAGTGGTGCTGATCGGGGCGTGGACGACGGTGGCGATGGCGGCCGCCGAGTCTGGGCCGGTGGTGTTGCAGGGGGTGGATATCAGCCCGCTCGCGGGCAATCGCCTGCAACTGCGGTTCCGGATGTCGGGGCCGCCCAAGGGGCCGCCGAGCAGTTTCACCATCAACGATCCGGCGCGGATCGTGCTGGACTTTCTGGATACCACCAACGGTCTGAGTGCGCGGCAGCAGCCGATCAATGTCGGAGTGGCCGACAAGATCAGCGTGCTGGAGGGGGCCGACCGGACCCGGGCCTCGGTGAATCTGGCGCGGCTGGTACCCTACGCCGTGCAGGTGCAGGGCAATGCGGTGGTGTTGACGCTGGAGAACGCGGGCGCCGGCCCGACGCGGACTCCGGCGCCGACGCCGGTGGCGGCGGTAAAGGCGGCGGCGGCGAGTTCGCCCCAGGTCGAGACCGGCGCGCCGGCAGCGACGCCCCGCCGCGTCAGCGATGTGGGCTTCAAGCGGGGACCCGGCGGGCAGGGCGTGATCACGGCCAGGCTGTCCAATCCCGGCATCGCGGTGGACGTGCGCCAGGAGGGTAATCAGATCGTCGCTGATTTTCAGAGGGCGACGCTGGCGCGCGGGCAGGAGCGACGGCTGGACGTGACGGATTTCGCCACGCCGGTG
Source organism: Candidatus Contendibacter sp. (assembly GCA_039807425.1). Classification (GTDB taxonomy): domain Bacteria; phylum Pseudomonadota; class Gammaproteobacteria; order Competibacterales; family Competibacteraceae; genus Contendibacter. The sequence continues at coordinate 3,594 of JBDHRD010000011.1, forward strand.
ACGACGGTGGAGGCGCTGAACCGGGGCGACGGCGCCCGCTTGACCATCAAGCCCAATCCGCCGTTCGAGTATCTGGCCTATCAGGCCAATGATCTGTATGTGATCGAGGTGCGCCCACCGCAAAAATCCAAGGAGGAAGAGGACAAGGAGGCGGAGTTCGATCCATCCAAGAAGAAGTACGCCGGCGACTTGCTATCGCTGAATTTCCAGGATATCGAAGTGCGGGCGATCCTGCAGATCCTGGCGGATTTCACCGGGATGAACATCGTGGTCAGCGACAGCGTGAAGGGCAATCTGACCCTGCGGTTGCAGAACGTGCCCTGGGATCAGGCGCTGGACATCATTCTGCGCACCAAGGGCCTGACCATGCGGCAGAACGGCAACGTGATCTTCATCGCGCCGACCGAGGAAGTGGCGGCGCGCGAGAAGCTGGACCTGGAGTCACGCAAGACCGTGCAGGAACTGATTCCGCTGCGCACTGAAATCATCCAGGTCAACTACGGCAAGGCCAAGGATATGGCGGAATTGCTTAAGCGCAAGGCCGCTTCCGACAAGGGAACCATCGAATCCGGCATCCTGTCGCCGCGCGGCGATGTGTCCGTGGACGAGCGCACCAACAGCCTGATCGTCAAGGACGTACCCGACAAGATTGTCGAGGTGCGCGAGCTGGTGACGAAACTGGATGTGCCGACCAAGCAAGTGATGATTGATTCGCGAATCGTGATCGCCAGCGATGATTTCGCCCGTGACATCGGGGTGCGGTTTGGGGTGTCGGGTGTCGGCGTTGATGGCAACAACGTGGGCGCCGTTAGCGGCAGCCTGGCCGGCACCAATACGATCATCGGCAGCGCTGCGGAGAATCTGATCACGACCGGACAGCCCTTTCCAGTGACGATTCCCGGTCTCGCAGAGCGGGTGGGCGTAAATTTTCCAGCATCTGGCGCTTTGGGTGGCAATCCAGCGCGATTGGCATTGTCGATATTGGGGGCTGATTACCTGGTTGACTTGGAACTTTCCGCCCTGCAGCAAGAAGGGAAGGGTGAGGTTCTCTCCAATCCCCGGGTGGTGACAGCCGATCTGAAGAAGGCGAAAATCGTGCAGGGTCAGGAAATCCCTTATTCGACAGTCAGCGACAATGGTACGGAGACTCAATTTAAGGAAGCTTTACTGGAATTGGAAGTGACGCCGCAAATCACTCCCGATGATCGAGTCAGAATGGACCTCAAGGTTACCAAGAATGCCAGAGGTATAGATGTCCCACAGGCAGGTGGAGGATTTGTACCCAGTATCGACAAGCGCGAAGTGGAAACGCAAGTGCTGGTGAATAATGGCGAGACGGTGGTGCTGGGGGGGGTGTTCGAGCAAAACAAGATCAAAGGTAACCAAAAGGTGCCTTTGTTGGGCGATATTCCACTGCTGGGCTATTTGTTTCAAAGCAATACTAACTCAACCGTTAAGCGCGAGCTGCTGATCTTCGTGACGCCGCAGATCCTGAAGAACGGTGCGGTAGCCGAGCGTTGAACAGGCCTTTCCAGAGAGCTATAGAGAATTTCACTATGAGGGGAGAACATTCCGTGTTTTCGATGATTGGCGGGATATTCCGATTATTCGGTTTGTTGTTGCTCGGTGTGCTGTTGGCAAGCTGCGGCGGTGGGGGCGACGGCGATGATGGCGGGTTTACCCCGGAAAGAATCAACGTCACCATCACGGCGGATAAGACAACTTTGCAAACCAATCTCGTCGGTGCGCTTCCTAGCCCTAGCGGGTCTTTCACCAATACCATTACCGTCCAGGTCACGAGAAGCGGTAGTGCGTATCCGGCGCCGAGCGTAGCGATTGATGTCGTATCTGGTTTGTCCAGTGGGGCGTTGTTTTATCTGGATGGTGCGGCAGACCACGAACAATGCCCAAGCGGGGCCACCTGTCCGCCTACGGCTACGGTTCCCATCGCATACCGGCGTTTGACATTTGAGGATACCACCGGAACGGTGACCGGCCACTTTCATTCCAGCAGTACACCCGGAACAGTGGTGCTCCGTGCATCCGCCCAGGATCCGAGTACCCAGGCAACCGTCACCGCCGACTTGATCATCACGGTGGGACCGGGCGTGAGCACCGGCAAGCCAGCCGTGGTGAGCCTCATTGTTGGCTCATCGCCGTTGTACATTACCGGCCAGGGCCGGCAGGATGTGAAGCGGTTCCAGGTGTGGGTGGGGGACGACGCCAACCAGCCGGTGCCAAATCCGACCGGCAATAATCTGCAGTTGCAGTTGTTGCCGAACCGTCCAAACGGCGGCGAGAAACTGGTGGCGATTTCCGCATCAGGCAGCACCGTGGAAGGCGCAATCGTCAATACTCGGACCATCAACGGCGTCGCGGAAGTTGCTTTGCACAGTGGCAACAAGCCGGGCACCGTCCTCATCGCCGCGCTCGCCGACCGGGCCGATAATAATGTAGACAACGGTATCCAGACCTCGGTCACCGACTTGGATACGATCCCGATCAGTAGCGGCGAAATCGCGTCCCTGACCTTTACCGGACCTTATCCGGGTGCGGTGGTGGCGCGGGCCAATGAGCTGACCTTGGGTTCAGGCGATACCATTGACAACACGGGAGCGGTCTATAGCCGTGCGATCACCGTGCTCGCGGTGGACGAGTTCGGTAATCCGCCGCCTCCGGGTGAATTTGTGACCTTCCGACTGATGGATGGACCCATGACCGGCTATCCTACTCTGGGCCGGGGTACATTTACTATTGCTGGAGATGATGGCAATCCGCAGGAAGGCCAGAATACCTTCACGACTCCCGCTGGTGGCAGTTCGCTTTTGGGGGCCACCACCAACTGCCAGTTGGTGCTGGAAGGTGGAGCGGGTCAGGAGGGTGGCTGGCTGATTAACGGTCAATCCCAGGCGCACTTGCTGGCGGTCTTCAACACGTTCAATCCAGTGCCCAATACCGGCTTTACCGTACCCTACACGGTTGGTTGCCCGCCCTATACCGGTAATGTCGCCGACAACCTCAACGGTGTGGTGATCCAAACCGATGCGGATGGCATCGCTTCGACGATCATCAACTATCCTCGCACCCAGTTGGGCCGGTGCTTCAAGTTGACCGCCGAAGCGAACGGCGGCCAAGTGGGGGCAGTCATGGGCAAGGAAAAACTGGGCAACACGGTTTCGGGCGATCCCTGCACCAGTTGGTATCTGGGAATTCCCACTGGCGCTGCGTTAACCGTCATTCCCGCGAGCGACCAGAATTTGCAGGTTCCAGTTGGAGAATCCTTGACCAAGGCGCTCAGGATTCAACTGCTCGATGGGGCTACGCCGCCCGCACCGCTGCCGGCCGAGAGACTATCGGTGCAGGTAGTGATTACCGATCCGGATCAGGCGGCAGTCGCGGTGGCTGAAGCGGCGGTAGCGACGGCCCAGGCGGCGGTAAACGCGGCACAGGCCGCCATGGCCGCTGCTGGCTGCGCACCTCAGCAACAAGATGACGAACCCGCCGCTTGTGCGGGGCTAAGGGCGGCGTTGGTCGAAGCTCAAACTGCTTTAGCCGAGGCAAATGCTAATCTTGAATTGGCGGAGGATCGGGATGCGCTGCACAACCCAACGGCCACATTCGAACCCGACCCACTGATCACGGGTGTGGAGGGTATTGCGGTCATGACCATCAAGGTGTCCGACCTGTATACCGCGGCGAGTACCGGTGGCGCCGGCGACGCCAAGGCGCAGTTCTTCATCAACACCGTGGGTCCCGAAATCCGCGCCGCGACGCTCACCATTACCGTGTTACCACAGGGGGCGGCAACCCCATAATGATGGGGAGTTTACAGTAGCGGTAGCAGTAGCGGTGGCAGTAACAAAATCGGCGGGTTCCCCCGCCGATTTTGTTATGGAACGGGATAAACCGGCTTTTCCCCACAGGCTGCTACGCACTTCCGGTCTCGATTTCAACCTACCCGGTTTCCAACCGGTAGTGGTTGAGTGACGTCTACCTGATTTACTATGCCATGGCGGTGGATTATTGCCATCACAATCAAAATCCGGACCATGGTCGTTAGTTCTTCTCCAGTGGAAATCCTGTTAATTTACATGGAAAGCAGGGGGGGGTATGTCAATCCAACACGTTCTTGTAGTAGACGACTCCAAGTCCGCGCGGCTGATGTTGCGCAAGATTCTGCAAAATCTTGGCATGACCGTGGATACGGCTGATTCTGCTGAACAAGCATTGGATTATCTGCGCAATAAAAAACCCGATGTAATTTTTATGGATCACACCATGCCTGGCATGGATGGGCTAACGGCACTGCGCCGGATCAGGAGCGAACCGGCCACCGCCGCAATTCCAGCGGCGATGTACACCTCCAAGGACGAACCCACCTATCGAAACGAAGCTCACGCCGCGGGCGCGGTGGATGTTCTTACCAAGCCAGCGACGCCGGAGGCGCTCAGCACGCTCCTCGAACGGATGAATGCCTTACTCGACGCCGCTACTCGTTCGCCCGAACCACCGGCGCCGGCCAGCGAAGAACTGACCGCCGAATGGATCGAGAAGCTCGTCCTCGAGAAATCCGAGCAGTTTTTTTACGATGCGGTCGAATCACAGGTATTACCGCTGGTGAACGATGTGATCGCCAAGCTGCGGCTCGAATTGGAATTGAATCAGGAAGAAGCCAGCAACCGAATCGCGGCGCAGATGGTCGAAACACGACTGGCAAGCTGGCAGCCGCCGCCGCAACCGGTGGATGTGCGAGGAGCGGTTGAGGCCGCACTTCGGAGCCAGTTGCCGCTGTTGCTGGAGGAACAGCTCAAGACCTTTCAGCGCCAGGAACGGCTCGAATCCGAGCGGCTCATCCGGGAAATCGCCACCCAGATTTTCCAGAACCAGTTAAACACGTTCGCCAATCAATTGGCGCCTCAATTCGTGCCCCAATTGAACGCGCGCTTTACCGAGGTATTGCGGAAAGCGGAAATCGCCATCCGCGAGGGGGCGGTGACCGTCGCCCGCGAAACTGCTCTCGCCGCCGGCCGCGAAACGGCCTTGCAGGCCGTGGCCGAGGCGCATGCCGCCAGCGCCAGCGGCGCGGAAACCCCAGCGGCGGCAGCGGCGCAGATGGCGCGGACAATGTTGGCCGAAGCCCAGCACGATTGGTGGTGGCGCACGTATCTGGCGGCGGTGGGAGCGGCGGCGGTGGGCATAGTTGCGGCTTTGCTGGTCTACGTATTGAAATGAGGGATGTGCAGCCCGGCGATGAGATAGGGCTCAACTAAATATCGGTGGACTCCAAATATGACAGATATTTTGTCGTTGCTTGTTGGGTTGACTGCCGGCATGGTGGCGGGCAGCGTCGTAGTCTATCTGCTGCCCTACCGCGGCTTGTGGCGCGAGCACGGGCGGGTACAAACGGAACTTGCGGAAACCCAGATCAAAAATAACGAATTGCGAGCGAATCTACTGGATGTGCAGTCCGCGGCTTATCAGGAACGCCAGGCGGCGACGCAGCAACAAAAGCGGCTTGAGGGCCAAGTGACGGAAGCGAACGAATGCAACGCCGAACAGGAAAAACAATTGGCCGATCTGGAGGCGCAACAAACCAAGGAACAGCAGGCCTTCCTGCGCGAAGCGACCCGCTTGCGCGGAGCGATCTCGCGGCTGGAACAGGAACAAGTAGTGTTGCAGGATCGCCACGCCCAGGAAAACGCCCAGTGGAATCAGGAACGGGAGGACCTGATGTTGCAAGACGAGCAGATGAAAGCGCAGTTTCAGAGACTGCAGAAAGACAAGGCGGCGCTGGAGGTGCGGCTGGAGCAACAGCATGAAGCGTGGGAGCGCGACCGTCTGGCGTTGCAAATCCAGATGAATACTCTGGAGGATAAGCTGGAGTTGCAGAGGACGCGGTCTCAAAGCGGTGATCCGGCTTTCGCGGCGGATAGCGCGCTGCTGGTGGAACAGGCGCGGGCGGAAGCAGCCGCGGAACTGAGCCGACACCAGGCGGCTTGGAACGAGGAGCGCCAGACGCTGCAGGAACAACTGGAACGGGAGCAGGCCGAGCGGCGGGCACTGCGGGAACAGGCCGGCCGGGATATCTCATCGGTTTATCCCGCCGATACGGGCGGGCCGGATCTACGCCAGCAACTGGAGCAGGCCCAGCGCGACCGCCAGGCACTGGAGGAAGAGCTAGCAGCGCACGACCTCCAGGCGGAACAGGAGCGCGCCGCGCTGGAAACCGAGATCGAACAATTGATGGAGCGGCTGTTGCGCTTGCAGGGCGAGCGCAGAAGCTAGCGGAATAGCGGTTCTTCATCGCCAAAGGAGTGACTCCATGCACGTACTCGTCGTCGGTGGAGCAGGCTACATCGGCTCCCACATGGTCAAGCTGTTGAGCCAGCGCGGATTTGAGGTCACCGTGCTGGACAATCTGTCCGCGGGTTATCGGGACGCAGTGCTGGGTGGGCGCTTCGTGCTGGGCGATCTGGGCGAACGCAATCTGCTGGACGAATTGCTGGCGACTGCGCGTTTCGATGGCGTGATGCACTTCGCGTCTCACATCCAGGTCGGTGAATCGGTGCGCGCGCCGGCCAAGTACTATCTCAACAACGTGTTTAAAACCCAGTACCTGCTGGACGCGATGGTGGCGCACCGGGTGCGCCATTTCATCTTTTCCTCCACCGCCGCGATTTTCGGCGAGCCGGTCCGCATCCCGATCGACGAGGATCATCCGAAAAATCCCATCAATCCCTACGGGCGCGGCAAGTGGATGGTCGAGCAGATGCTGCAAGACTACGATGTAGCGTATGGGATCAAATCGATCTGTCTGCGCTATTTCAACGCCGCTGGCGCCGATCCGGACGGCGAGCTGGGCGAGCGCCACGAGCCGGAGACCCACCTGATTCCGCTGGTGCTGCAAGCCGCCGCTGGCCGGCGGCCCGACATCACCGTGTTTGGGACTGATTACGATACGCCGGATGGCACCTGCATCCGCGACTACATCCATGTCGCCGACCTGTGCGAGGTCCATCTGCTGGCACTGCAACGGCTGTGGGCCGGCGGCGACAGCATGGCGTACAACCTGGGCAACGGCAACGGCTTTTCGGTGCGGGAGGTGATCGAGACCGCCCGCGCCGTGACCGACCGCGACATCCCGGTGCAATACGGCGCACGGCGGGCCGGCGACCCGGCGCGGCTGGTGGCGGACGCGCGGCGGGCGCAAGCGGAACTGGGCTGGAAGCCGCGTTACGCCGATCTGGCGACGATTATCGCCCACGCCTGGCGCTGGGAAACGCGGTCATCACCCGCTCTTCCACCAGGCGCGGGCAGCTAATCGGCCATCCGCTTCATGCCGGCCAGCAACTCGCCTTCGAGCTTCACCGCCTTTTCGATCCGGGTATCCACGATCACAAAGGTGACATCGGCATCGGCGATCACGGTGTCGCTCTCCTTGAGCACGATGGCCTGATGCATCACGCAACGGCGGGCGCCGATGGATTTCATCGAAGTGACGATGCGCAGGATTTCGCCCATGGTGGCGGCGCGGCGGTAATTGATATTGATGTTGACCACGGCAAACGCATAGCCTTGCTGATCCAGAACCGCCAGGTTGTCGGTGACTTCCAGGAAGCCCCAGCGGGCTTCCTCCAGAAATTCCAGGTAGCGGGCGTTGTTGACGTGGCGGAACAGGTCGAGATGGTAGCCGCGGACCTTGATTTCGATGACATGGCTCATGAACGCGCTCCGTGGGTGGCGTAGCGGTAGTGTAGGAAACAAATCAGGATTACGCATAGCGAAAGGCCATGGGCCAGATGATGAAAGAGGAAAGGCCACCGGTGAAAGCTTTTATCCCTCGACGCCTCGGCGTCGAGGGATCTCGGGATTTCAGTCTGGTCGCGGACGAGATTCACCTGTGGCTGGCGAATTTGGATCGACCGCCGAAACCGCTGGCGGATTTGGCGGCGACGCTGGCGGCGGATGAGCGGGAACGGGCGGTGCGCTTTCGCTTTCCCGAACACCGGGATCGTTTCATCGTCGGGCGTGGCCTGTTGCGGGAATTGCTGGGTGCGTATTTAAATCAGCCAGCGTTAGCGCTGCGTTTCGAGCCGGGCGCGCACGGTAAGCCAGCGTTGGCGGGCGTGGATATGGGAACCGGCTGGCATTTCAATCTTTCGCACAGCGGCAGTCGGGCGCTGTACGCCGTGGCCCAGCGCGAGGTGGGCGTGGACTTGGAGTCCCTGGATCGAAACGTGGACCATGCGGCGATCCTCGAAAGAGTGAGTACGCCGCGGGAATGGGCGGTGTTCCAGGGGTTGCCAGCGGAGCGGATTCAGCCGGTGTTTTTCGCCTGCTGGACCCGCAAGGAGGCCATTGCCAAGGCGCTGGGCGGCGGCCTGGCCAGTGGCCTGCGAACCCTGGAGGTGTGTTGGCGCGAGGATGCCGGGCCGGGCGGACGCGCGTGCGTGCGGGATAAACAGGGCCGCGAATGGAGCGTGCTGAATCTGGAGCCGGAGTCCGGCTGGAGCGGGGCGTTGGCGGCCAGGGGCGCGGATTGGCGATGGCGAGGCTGGCGCTGGGCCTGAACCGGCGGTTCAAGATCGGATAGACAAAGGTGGGGGATATGGAACCGGGATTCTGGCACGACCGCTGGGCGCGGGCCGAGATCGGCTTTCACAAGCAGGAAATCAATGTGCATCTCCAGCAGTTCTGGCCTCGCCTGGAACTGCCTGCTGGCCAGCGGGTCCTTGTCCCGCTGTGCGGCAAGAGCCTCGACCTGCTTTGGCTGGCGGGCGAGGGCCATCCGGTCACGGGGGTGGAACTTAGCCCGATCGCTGTCGAGGCGTTTTTCCAGGAAAACGAATTGTGGCCCCGGCGCTGGCGGGAAGGGTCGTTTGAAGTCTGGGAAGCGGATGAAATCCGCATCCTGCTGGGCGATTTCTTCGCTCTGGAGCCGCGCCACGTCGCCGATTGCGCCGGGGTCTACGACCGGGCCTCGCTGATCGCGCTGCCCCCGGTGATGCGTGAGCGCTACGCCCGCCATCTCGACGCCATCCTGCCGCCCGGTGTCCGGGTGCTGCTGGTGACGATGGAATACGATCAGGCGGTGCGACCGGGGCCGCCATTTGCGGTCGGGGAGGCGGAGGTGCGGGCGCTGTACGAGCTGGCGCATGAGGTGGAACTACTGTACGTGCGCGATGCCCTGTCCGATGAATCGCGCTGGCGGAATTTTGGCCTGACCTGGTTGCAGGAGAAGGTGTATCGGCTGGCCCATCAGTCGGAGGCACGGCCACAAATCGGGCGTTGAATCGACCTCGGTGCGTCGACAGGGAGTTGGAACGATGACATGGGCCGAGCCTCTCCGGCTGATGGCGACTTGGCCATTGCTCCCAGTGGCGTTGGTGCAGGGACTCCGACTGCGCGGCCAGGTTCCACGGTTGCCAGAGGCGTCCGGGCCGCGCGAGGACACGGTGGCGGGCGCCGGGATGCCGCTGCGCTTGCTGGTGCTGGGCGAATCCACGGTGGCGGGCGTCGGTGCGCCGACGCAGGAGCAGGCGTTGGCGGCGCAATTGGCGCGGGCGCTGGCGACGCGCACCGGCCGTGCCGTGCAGTGGCAAGCCGTGGGGAAAAATGGCGTCACCGCCGCCGCGACCCGGGCGCTGCTGGTACAGCGACTGACGTCGCAACTCCAGGATGCCGTGGTACTGGTGCTGGGGGTCAACGACACCCTGGCGCTGCGGGGGCCGGGCCGCTGGACGGGCGATCTGCAGCGGCTGATCGCGGCGGTGCGCGAGCGAACCGGACCAGCACCGGTATTCCTGGCGGCGGTGCCGCCGATGGACGAATTTCCCGCGCTGCCTTCGCCGTTGCGGACCGTGCTGGGGGTGCGGGCGCGGGTATTGGATCGCGCCGCCGCCCGCTTGGCTCACCAGTTGCCACAGGTTCGTCATGTTCCGTTGCCAGGGCGGCTGAAGCAGGATTTCTTTTGCCACGACGGCTTGCATCCCTCGCCCGCTGGCTATCGGGCTTGGGCGGAACAGCTGGCGGCGGCGGTGATTGATCAATCTGTGGGCTAATCGGACGTGCTCCAGCAAAACCCTCCTCAAAACCTGCCGTTGGTGTTGCGGCTACGCATCTTCCTGCCGTTCGCCGCCGGCTACTTCCTGTCCTATGCCTACCGCACCATCAACGCCGTGCTGTCGCCGCATCTGGCAGTGGACCTGGGGCTAAACGCCAGCGATCTCGGCCTGCTGACCAGCGTCTATTTTCTGACCTTCGCCGCGTTCCAACTGCCGCTGGGCCTGTTGCTGGACCGGTTCGGGCCGCGCCGGGTAGAGGCGACGCTGTTGCTGTTCGCGGCGGCAGGCGCGGGATTGTTCGCGGTCAGCTCAAACCGCGTGGAGTTGATCGTCGGCCGGGGCCTGATCGGGCTGGGGGTATCGGCCTGTCTGATGGCCAGTTTCAAGGCCTTCGTCCTGTGGTTTCCCGTCATGCGCCTGCCAGCGATCAATGGCTGGATTTTGGCCGCGGGTGGGCTGGGGGCGCTGGTCGCCACCGCCCCAGTGGAAGCTGCCTTGCAGGTGACCGGCTGGCGGGGCCTGTTCGCGGGGCTGGCGATCGTGACGGTCGCGGTGGCGGCCGCCTTGTGGCTGGTCGTGCCGGAACGGAGCAGTCATGGGGCAGCCGGTGGCTGGCGCGAGCAGGGACGCGGTGTGGCGGAAATTTTCCGCAGTCCGGTATTCTGGCGGATCGCGCCCGGTAGCGTGGTCTCGCAGGCCTCGTTCCTGGCGATTCAGGGACTGTGGGCGGGACCGTGGCTGCGCGACGTGGCCGGTTTGGATAAAACCGCCGCCGCCGGCTACCTGTTCTGGGTGGCGGCGGCAATGGTGGCAGGATTTCTCGGCATGGGCCAGTTGGCCTATCGCTTGTCGCGGCGCGGGGTTCCACCGCTGGTAGTATCAATGGGCGGCATGGCGCTGTTCATGCTGGGGCAACTGGCGTTGCTGCTGAAGCTGCAACCACTATGGCCGCTGTGGGTGCTGTTTGGCTTGTTTGGCACCGCCGGGACGCTGAATTACGCCATTCTGACCCAGGCGTTTCCGCCGGCGCTGGCGGGCCGGGTGAACACGGCGCTGAACCTGCTGGTGTTCGTGGCGGCGTTCGCGGGGCAGTGGGGCATGGGGGCGATCATCAATCAGTGGCCGGCGGCGGGTGGCGGCTACGCCGAGCCAGGCTATCAACTGGCGTTTGGGCTGGCGCTGGCCGGGCAGTTGTTGACGTGGCTATGGCTGCTGCCCGGTTTGCACCGTCGATAAGGCCGGGGCCGGGGTGACCGCGCGGCGTTTACTGGATTTCCTTGCCCACCAGGGTGCGGTGCGCGCCATAGGCCAGCAACCCGCAACCGGCGATGACCGTGGCCATGGGCAACGCCGAGCCGTGGCCGAGCAGCCCGACCAGCGCGCTGGCGACCGTCGCGACCCCGAATTGCAACGTGCCGATCAGCGCCGAGGCGCTACCCGCTCGCGCGCCCTGGTGAGCGAGTGCGTTGGCCATGGCGTTCGGCGCGGTGAAGCCGATGCTGACCATGTAGACAAACAGGGGAACCAGCAGGACCGGTAATCCACCCCAGCCGATCACGGCGGTCGCCAGCAGCAGGAGTCCCGCGAATACGGTCCAGCGGTTGGCGCGCCGCAGGATGGAGTCGGCGCTTTCGCGCCGCAACAGGCGGCGGTTGTACTGCGAGCTGGCGATCAGCCCCACGGCGTTGAGCCCGAACAGCCAGCCGTAATGGTGCGCCGGCACGCCGTAAAGATCGATGAAGACATGCGGTGATCCGGTGATATAGGCGAACATGCCGGCCTGCGCGAAGCCGCCGGCGAACGCATAGCCGGTGAACCGCCGGTCGCGCAGGATTTGACCATAGCCGCGCAGGGCAGTCCCGATCCCGCCGACGGCGGCAGCATTCGCTGGCCGGGTTTCCGGCAGGTAGCGCCAGACGCCGACCAGGCAGGCCAGCCCAAACAGCGCCAGCACCACGAAAATCGCCCGCCAACTGGCGAACAGCAAAATCCAGCCGCCCAGGAAGGGGGCCAGAATCGGCGCCAGCCCCATCACCAGCATCAGCAGCGAGTAGATCTTGGCCGAGGTATGCGCGTCGAAGCGGTCGCGCACCACCGCGCGGGCGATGACTACCCCGGCGCAGCCGCTGACGGCCTGAGCGAAGCGCAGCAGGATCAGAGTCGTGATGTTAGAGGCGAGGGCGCAGCCGAGCGAGGCGAGCGCGAAGAGCGCCAGGCCGGCGTACAGCGGCGGTTTGCGCCCGTAACGGTCGGCGAGCGGGCCATGAATCACCTGACCGAGCGCCATGCCGACGAAGAAACTGGCCAGGGTGAACTGCACTGCGGATGGCCTGGCCCCAAACTCGGTGGCGATGGCCGGCAGGCCGGGTAGATACAGGTCGATAGCCATTGGCGCGAATGCCATCAGGGCGCCGAGGATCAGCAACCAGGAAAGCGGTGGAGTAGTCAGAACGGAGGCTCCAAATAGGGACGGCGAAAGTTATCGGCGCGGCGCCCGCACGCTAGCCAGGGCGGCGCGGATCGCTGCCGTTTGCGCCTCGTCCAGTTGGCGCATCAGCTTTCCGATGTATTGCAACTGGCGTTTATGCCCGCCACGCTGCGTGATGCCTTGAGCCAGTCGCACCGCCGCCAGCAATTCGTCGGCTAGCGGGACGCAGCTTAATTGCGCCGGGGTCAGCTTCACCAGTTGCTCGCCCAGATCCTGCAACGCCGTCGCATCCCGCTTGCGCTGGCTCTTGCTGGGTGGCGGGAGCGTTGCCGGTTCGCGCTGATCTTCGTCCTCGAAGTGATCGTCACGCACGATGAGATGCTCCGAGCGTCAGGCCGCCAGGCGCGGTTCGCAACGGTTCAGCTGCGCGCGATAACGGTCAGCCTGCTGGCTCGCTTGCCGCGCCCGCTGCATCAACCACGGCTTTTGCCGATACGTGCCCTTGGCGAAACCCTCTTGCCCCTCGTGATAGGCCAGATACTGGTTATAGGCGTCACTCTTGGCGATGCGGTTGCGCTGGGCGGTTTCGTTGACGTACCAGCCGACGAAATCCACTGCGTCGCCGAAGTCGTCGCGGTCGGCGCCCCGGTTGCCGGTGGCGACGATATAGCGTTCCCAGGTGCCATCCACGGCTTGGCTGTAGCCATAGGCGGATGAGGGACGCGGGCCGGGAATGAAGCCGAGATACCAGCGGCGCGGCGGCTGGGCGTCGGATCGAAAGGCCGATTCCTGGTGGATGATGGCCAGCAGCACCGGCAACGGGACCTCCCAGCGTTGACTGGCGGCCCTGGCGTCGGTCAGCCAGTCGCCGTATTCGGCGAAAATGGCGCAGGCATCCTTGACGTTGCGCGGTGGCGCGGTGGCGCAGGAAGCCAACAACAGCAAGCCGCCGCTCAACAACCCAACCAGCCAGGGCCAGTGGCGGTTCCAGGCGCGCTGCGGAAAAGGCGGTTGAATCGAGTCTTGGTTCATGCCGTGGTCGTGCGGGTGCGTCGGCCCAGGAGCAGCCCCAGGATGAGTAACCCTATCATTATCGCCACTGCTGGCCAATCCCCGAATCGGGCATAGGGCGTCAATCCGCGCAGGGGCTGGACTTCGCCGCGAATGACCTTGGCCTGGAACTGTGGGCCGCGCGCCCGAATCCGGCCGCGCTCGTCCACGATAGCCGAAACGCCGGTGTTGGTGGCGCGGGCCAGGTAGCGACCCACTTCCAAAGCGCGCATCCGGGTGATTTGCAAATGCTGGTGCGGGGCGGTGGAATCCTTGAACCAGGCGTCGTTGCTGAGGTTGATCAGCCAGGTCGCCTCGGGCAGTGCTCGCCGAATCTCGCTGCCGAACACCGCCTCGAAGCAGATGGACAGTCCGACCGGCTGGCCCCCGGCGCGAAACAGCGGTTGCTCCGGGTTGCCCGGCGTGAAATCAGCCATCGGGATGTCTACCCAGTCGCGGAAGAACAGGAAAAAGCCACGCAATGGCAGATACTCGCCGAACGGCAACAGCCGGCGCTTGTGGTACAAGCCCGGTGAGCGGCCGAGACCGATGATGCTGTTGTGGAAGACGTTGGTCTCCCACGAGCCGGTCGGGATGCCGGTGACGTAGTCCACGTTCGCCTTCTGGGCCTGGTCGGCTAGCGCGGCGACGAAGGGCCGCACTTCGTCCAGCAGGGCGGGGATCGCGGTCTCTGGCCAGATGATCACGTCGCTTTGGTTCTGCTCGGGCAGGCTCGACTGGACATAACGGGTCAGAGTCTCATCCAGCACGTCCGGGTCCCACTTCCGGTCTTGGGTGATGTTGCCCTGCACGATAGTGATCCGCAGCGGCGAACCCGCCGGTTCGACCCACTCCACTCGCCCCAGACCCCACGCCCCCAGCCACAAGGCCGCCAGCAGTCCCAGCCAACTCAGCCGCGCCCGCCAATGGGCGCTGTTCATCGACGTCCAAAGCAGGCCGGCGCTCAGCGCCACCGCCCAGCCGACCCCAAACACGCCTGCGTAAGGCGCGAGTTGGCCGAGCGGGGCGTCGGTCTGGCTATAGCCGATGGCCAACCAGGGAAAGCCGGTGAACAGCCAGCTTCGCACCCAATCCAGCAGCGCCCACAGCGCCGGGAAGACCAGCAGCCAGCGTGCCGGTCCCGGCGGTGGTCCCCAGCGCGCGATCAGCCCACCGAATACGGCCGGATACAGCGCCATCACCAGCACCATGAGGGCGGTGGCCAGGGCCGCGAACGGAGCCGGAGCGTTGCCGTACTCGTGCAGGCTGATGAAGACCCAGTAGATGCCGAAGCCATAGAGGCCCAACCCGAACAGCCCGCCGCGCAAGGCGGCGCGGAGTGGAGCGACGCCATCCCAGTTCCACAACAGAACTATTGGCAGGAGAATCGCCAGCGGCCAAAGCTCGAACGGCGCGAAAGCGAGCGGCAACAACGCGCCGGCAAGCAAGGCCAATAGGTCAGCGATCAAAGGGTAGTGATCTTTAAATACGCGCATGAAGCGAAGCGTTGGTAGTCTTGAAATGCGAATGATGAACGGGGACGGGGATGATCCGGGGAACTGTTCATCTTTGTCCCCTCCGCGGCCACCGAACCGATCCCGCCGGCGATCCGCGCTCCCCCTAACTCCCTTCACTCAGGGGGCGCATGGCGATCATTCGATTTACAGGATTACCCTCCTTAATTCACTCGCTGAGGAGGGAAACGGTTACAGGCGAACAACTATCCCTATCAGCCTTCCGGCTGGTCGGTGGGCGAGGTCGCTTCCTCTTGGCGAAGGGTCATTTCCAGCAGGTGAATTCGCCGGTTGTCGGCGCGCAGGACCTGGAAATGGAAGCGATCCAGATCGACCGTTTCACCACCCTTGGGCAGCCGGCCCAGCTCCATCATCACCAGCCCGCCGATGGTGTCGGCCCGCTCGTCGCTCAGTTCGGCCTTGAAATACTGGTTGAAATCCTCGACCGGGGTCAGCGCCTTGATGATGAAGGCGTCGCCCTGCGGCCGGATGAACGCGCCGTCTTCCACGTCGTGTTCGTCGTCGATCTCGCCGACGATTTCCTCCAACACGTCCTCGATGGTGATCAAGCCGGCCACGCCGCCGTATTCGTCCACCACGATGGCCATGTGCAGGCGGTTGCTGCGAAATTCCTTGAGCAGGATGTTGAGGCGCTTGCTTTCGGGGATGAACTTGGCCGGCCGCAGCAGGGTGCGCAGGTCGAAATCCTCGCGGCGGTCGAAGGCGTGGGCGAGCAGGTCCTTGACGATCAGGATGCCGATGACGTTATCCTTGCTTTCGTGGATCACCGGCAGGCGGGAGTGGCCGGATTCGACGATCTCGGCGATGAGCCGCTCCAGGCTCCAGTCGCGTTCCAGCACCACCATCTGGGCGCGCGGGATCATGACATCGCGCACCTGGGTTTCCGACACCCGCATGACGCCTTCCATCATCGTCAGGGCGTCGGTGTCCAGCAGTTCCCGTTGCTGGGCATCGCGCAATAGTTCCATCAAGTCTTCCCGGTCCTTGGGTTCGCCCATCAGGGCGAGGCTCAAACGCTCCAGCCACGAAGGTTTATGGCTGGACTCGGTTCGCTCTTCGTTCATAGTCAGTTTTGTGGGTCTCCATAGGGATCGGGGTAGCCTAGTCCCGCCAGGATGCGGACTTCCAGGGATTCCATGGCCTCGGCCTGTTCTTCATCATGATCATAGCCCAGCAGGTGCAAAGCGCCATGGGCGACCAGGTGCGCCCAGTGTGCTTCCGGGGTTTTACCTTGGACGACCGCCTCGCGCAGCACCACCGGTGCGCAGATCACGATGTCGCCCAAGAGCGCGCTTTCGACCTCCGGCGGGGCCACGAACGGAAAGGACAACACGTTGGTCGGCCCCTGCTTGTGGCGGTAGATTTCGTTGAGGGCGGCGCCTTCGGCTTCGTTGACCACGCGGAGGGTCAGTTCGGCGTCTTTTTGATAGTTCGCGCTGGCCAGCGCGGCCTCGGCCCAGCGGCGGAAGTCGGATTCGGTCGGCAGTCCCGGCAGGTCCAGCGCGATTTGCAGGTCCAGTTCCAGGGTCATGGGGTTGTCCTGTTCGTGAGAGACGTGGGCGTTTACACTTCGAGGTCGAGGGCAAATTTATTGTGGACTTGAGCGATAATAGCAATAAAGCCATCGAGCGTGATTAAAGAAACGATCTCTAAACACTAAATACTTTTTGATACATCCAGGTGATATCGTGGAAAACTTCATTCCTGTCTTCGAATCGAAAGTCAAAAATCTTCGCGACAAGATCGTCAAGGAGCTTTCTGTTCCCAAAAAGAACAGAAACAAGAAGCGTCTCAAAAAGATGCTTGACGAGATCAAGGGCCTCAAGAAAACCATCAAGTCGGCCAAGAAGGTCAAAACCTGTCCGCATTGCGGCAATCCGCTTTGGGAAGAGGAGTCGCCTTAATATATTTTTTCGAACAAACGGGCAGTATGCCCGCGATTGCGTCGACGGAGTTTCAGGAGATCATCCGGTGGATTTTCCATCACGGTCGGCCTGCTCCTGGTTTTGTTCCCAAACCTGGTAGGCATTGACGATCCGCTGCACCAACGGATGCCGCACCACGTCGCGGGCGTTGAAGAAGGTCATGCTGATACCGTCCACGTCCTTGAGGACCTGCAATACCTGGCGCAGGCCGGATTGGACATTGCGCGGCAAATCCACCTGCGTCACGTCGCCGGTGACCACTGCCGTCGAGCCGAATCCGATCCGGGTCAGAAACATCTTCATCTGCTCCACCGTGGTGTTCTGGGCCTCGTCGAGAATGATGAAGGAATCGTTAAGGCTTCTTCCCCGCATGAACGCCAGCGGCGCGACCTCGATGATGTTGCGCTCGATCAGCTTGGCGACCCGTTCGAAACCCAGCATCTCGTACAGAGCGTCGTAGAGCGGGCGCAGATAGGGATCGATCTTCTGAGCCATGTCGCCGGGCAGAAAGCCCAGCCGTTCGCCGGCTTCCACCGCCGGCCGCACCAGCACCAGTCGCCGCGTCGCGTTGCTTTCCAGCGCATCCACCGCGCAGGCGACCGCGAGATAGGTCTTGCCGGTGCCGGCCGGCCCGACCCCGAAATTGAGGTCGTGATGCTGGATGTTCCACAGATAACGCTGCTGGTTGGGGCCGCGCCCGCGAATCAGGCCGCGCCGGGTGCGGATAGTCACTTCATCGGTTTCCGGCTCGGCCTCGACCAGCGCATCGGCGCCGGCTTCCTGCAAGAACAAATGCACTTGCGCCGGGGCGAGCGGCTCGTCGCGGGTGGTCCGATAGAGCGCCTCCAGCACCGCAATCGCCACCGCGACCGCGTGCGGTTCGCCGATCACCCGGAAATGGTGGCCACGATTGTTGATTTCGACGCCCAACCGGCGCTCGATCTGGCGCAGATGCTCATCCAGATGACCGCACAGCATCGCCAACCGCGTATTGTCGGCCGGCTCCAGCAACAGATCCTGGAATTTCGGTGAGGTGTTGGGATGCAAGGCGGAAACGGTGGCAGGCGCGCTCATCAACTCGCCTGTTTCAAGGCCGGCAGTTCCGGACAGGCGACCAAGCGGCCGCGCAGGGAATTGGGCAGCGCCTCGGTGATGGCGACCTCGGCGAACTGGCCGATCAGGCTGGCGGGACCGTCGAAGTTGACCACCCGGTTGTTCTCGGTGCGGCCGGCCAATTGTCGCCCATCCTTGCGCGCGGGCCGGTCCACCAGCACCCGCTGGGTCGCGCCCACCATCCGCCGGCTGATCGCGTGCGCGCTGACCTCCAGCCGCGCCTGCAACCGGGCCAGCCGTTCCTTCTTGACCGCCAGCGGCGTGGCGTCGGGCAGGCTGGCGGCCGGCGTACCGGGCCGGGCGCTGTAGACGAAGCTGAAGCTGTGATCGAACCCGATTTCCTCAATCAGCGCCATCGTCGCCTCGAAGTCGCGCTCGGTCTCGCCGGGAAAACCGACGATGAAATCCGAGGACAGGCTGATGCCCGGGCGCACGGCGCGCAGCTTGCGGACCTTGGTCTTATATTCCAGCGCCGTGTGGCCGCGCTTCATCAGGCTCAGGATGCGATCCGAACCGCTTTGCACTGGCAGGTGCAGGTGACTGACCAGTTGCGGCACACAGGCGTAAACCTCGATCAGCCGGTCGGAGAATTCCACCGGGTGCGAGGTGGTGTAGCGGATGCGGGCGATGCCGGGAACGGCGGCGACATGTTCGATCAGCAGCGCCAGATCGGCGGTTTCGCCATCGTCCATCGGTCCCCGGTAGGCGTTGACGTTCTGGCCGAGCAGGTTGACCTCGCGCACACCCTGCGCCGCCAGTGCGGCGACCTCGGCCAGCACGGCGTCGAATGGCCGGCTGACTTCGTTGCCGCGCGTGTAGGGCACCACGCAGAAGGTGCAGTATTTGTCGCAGCCTTCCATGATGGACACGAAGGCGGTGGGACCCTCGGCGCGCGGCTCCGGCAGCCGGTCGAACTTCTCGATCTCCGGGAAGGAGACATCGACCACGGGCCGCCGGTCGGCCCACACGGCGGCCAGCATCTCCGGCAGTCGGTGCAGGGTCTGCGGGCCGAACACCAGGTCCACGCAGGGCGCCCGCTCGCGCAGCGCCTCGCCTTCCTGACTGGCGACACAGCCGCCGACGCCGATGACCACGTCGGGCCGCTGGGCTTTCAGGGCCTTCCAGACCCCCAGTTGCGAAAACACCTTTTCCTGAGCCTTTTCGCGGATCGAGCAGGTGTTGAGCAACAACACGTCCGCCGTTGCGGGATCGTCGGTGCGTTCCAGACCGCAGGCCGCGCGCAGCCCATCCGCCATCCGGGCGGAGTCGTATTCGTTCATCTGGCAGCCGTGGGTTTTGATGTACAGTTTGCGCATCATCGGTGATTCTTGAACAATAACAAGGCAGAAAACTATAGCATCGCCATTGGGGGGGCGCCAGCGGACCGGATTTTCCCCATGCGGCGGCAACTTGAGAGGATACGATGGAATTTCTGAGCGAATACGGGATGTTTCTGGCCAAGGCCGCGACTGTTGTCGTGGCGCTTCTGATCATCGTGGGCGGCATCGTGGCGCTGACGCGGCGCGGCGGGGAACCGGACCACCGGGGCCGGCTGGATATCCGTCATCTGAACGACGACTACGACGGCATGGCCTTGGCGCTCAAGGCCGCGACGCTGCCGAAAAAGGCGTTCAAGCAGGCCCGCAAGGAGCAAAAGGCAAGAGACAAGCAACATGATAAAACCGCGCGCCGCCGCGTATTCGTACTGAATTTCCACGGCGATCTTCGCGCCGCGGCGGTGGCGTCCCTGCGGGAAGAGGTGACGGCGGTGCTGACCGCCGCCCAGCCCGAGGATGAGGTGATGGTGCGGCTGGAGAGCGCCGGCGGGCTGGTTCACGCCTACGGACTGGCGGCGGCGCAGTTGCTGCGCGTCCGCGACCGCCGGATCAAACTGACAGTAGCGGTGGACAAGGTGGCGGCCAGCGGCGGTTATCTGATGGCCTGCGTCGCCGACCGCCTCATCGCCGCGCCCTTCGCTATTCTCGGCTCCATCGGCGTGATCGCCCAGTTGCCGAATTTCAACCGGCTGCTCAAGAAGCACGATATTGACTACGAGCAGTTCATGGCTGGCGAATTCAAGCGCACGGTCACGCTGTTCGGCGAGAACACCGACAAGGGCCGCCACAAGTTCCAGGAGGAAATCGAGGTGACCCACACCCTGTTCAAGGACTTCGTGAAGAGCCATCGCCCGCAATTGGATCTGGACCAGGTGGCGACCGGGGAATACTGGTATGGAACCCGGGCGCTGGAACATCGGTTGGCGGACGAACTGCGCACCAGCGACGATTATTTGCTCGATGCCAGCGCCAGCGCGGATCTGTACGAAGTGACCTACACCGGCAAGAAGCCCTGGCTGGCTCGGTTGCTGGCGCATACCAGCCAGGCGTTGGGGTGGCGTTGAACGGTCCTCTCAGAACGGAATATCGTCGTCGAAACCATTGTCCGGTCCCGGTGGAGGCGTCGGGCGAGCCGGCGGTTGCGCCGAACCCTGCGGCGGTCTCGGCGCGGGAGGGGAGTCCTCCATCCCCGGCCCTTCTCCCGGAAACGGCGCACTGCCGCCGGCGCCGCCACGCCCGCCCAGCATCTTCATTTCATTGGCGATGATCTCGGTAGTGTAACGATCCTGGCCGTTTTTGTCCTGCCATTTCCTGGTTTGCAGGCGGCCTTCCACGAACACCGAGGAACCCTTGCGCAGGTACTGGCCGACGATCTCGGCCAGCGGGTTGTAGAACACCACGTTATGCCACTCGGTGCGCTCCTGCTTCTCGCCGGTGTTGCGGTCCTTCCAGCTTTCGTTGGTGGCGATGGTGACGTTGGCGACCGCCTTGCCGCTGGGCATGTAGCGCACGTCCGGGTCCTTGCCCAGGTTGCCGATCAGAATGACTTTGTTGACGCTGGCCATGTGGTTTAACTCGTGAACGTTGGAAGTGTTGGAATGAACAAATACATCTGGACAAGGATACCCAGCAATGTCACTCGCCGCCATGCGGGAGAAGTTAGGCGCCGACCCGGTCGGGCTCCCCGGTTCTTTTGCCCACCGCGATGTGATTGTGCTTACAATATCACCAGAACGCCTTGACACCCTCCCGCGCTGCGCGCCACCTCAATCATGCCGTCTACTCTTCCCAGTATCTTCCTGATCGGCCCGATGGGCGCCGGCAAGACCACCATCGGTCGCCGGCTGGCGCTGGCGCTGCGCCGGCAGTTTATCGACAGCGACCACGAGATCGAACAGCGCGCTGGCGCCAGCATTCCCCTCATTTTCGAGGTGGAGGGTGAAGCCGGTTTCCGCGCCCGCGAAAAAGCGGTCATCGCCGAACTTACGCAGTGGGCGGATATTATCCTCGCCACTGGCGGCGGCGCCATACTCGATCCCGACAATCGCCGCTGCCTGGCCGGGCGCGGTTTCGTGGTGTACCTCTGCACTTCGGTGGACGAGCAACTCCGCCGCACCCGCGGCGATACCCATCGTCCTCTGCTGCAAACCCCCGATCCCCGGGCCAGACTGGCAGAATTATTCGAACGACGCGATCCGCTCTACCGCGCCGTGACCGACTGCGTGATCCTGACCGATGGCTGTTCCATTGGCCAGGTGACGCGCACTATTTTGAACCGATTGCAAGCCCGTCAGATCTGAATCGTTACCGGATTTTCCCTCATGAAAACGCTCCACGTCGAACTCGGCGATCGCCGCTACCCGATTTACATCGGCCCCGGCTTGCTCGGGGAGGCCGATTTGCTACGGCCCCATCTTTCTGGCCGGCAGGCGTTGGTGGTCAGCAATACCACCGTCGCACCGCTATATCTGGAGCGCGCCGGCGCCGCATTGACCGGTTTACGCTGCGAGACGGTCATCCTGCCCGATGGCGAACGCAACAAAACCCTGGAGACGCTGAACGGCATTTTCACCGCCCTGCTCGACCACCGGTTCGACCGGCATTGCACGATCATCGCCCTCGGCGGCGGGGTGATCGGCGACATGGCCGGGTTCGCGGCGGCCTGTTACCAGCGTGGTGTGTCCTTCATCCAGATCCCCACCACCCTGCTGGCTCAGGTGGATTCCTCGGTGGGTGGCAAGACCGCGGTCAACCATCCGCTTGGCAAAAACATGATCGGAGCATTTTATCAGCCGCGCTGCGTGCTGGCCGACACCGACACTCTCGTTACCCTGCCGGACCGCGAACTGAGCGCCGGTCTGGCCGAGGTGATCAAGTATGGACTGATCCGCGACCGCTTGTTCCTGGATTGGCTGGAGGCGAATCTGGAGGCGCTGCTGGCGCGCGACGCCGCCGCCCTGAGCGAGGCCATCGAACGCTCCTGCCGTAACAAGGCCCAAATCGTCGCCGCCGACGAACGGGAAACCGGCGAACGCGCCCTGCTCAATCTCGGCCACACCTTCGGCCATGCCATTGAAACCGGGGTTGGTTACGGTGAATGGCTACATGGCGAGGCGGTGGCGGCGGGGATGGTCATGGCCGCCAATCTGTCGGCGCGGCTGGGCTGGCTGAGTTGGGAACAGGTCGAACGGGTGCGGACGCTGCTAGCCCGCGCCCGCCTGCCGCTGGCCCCACCACCGGAACTGACCCCCGACGATTTTCTGCGGCTGATGGCGGTGGACAAGAAGGTCCAGGACGGCCGGCTGCGGTTGATCCTGCTGCGCGACCTGGGGCAGGGCGTCATCGCTGAAGATGTGGATGCCCACTGCCTGCGGGAGACGCTGGAGGCGGGGAGATAGTCCACGCCGGGATTACATCGCTCTTCATTCCAACCTGCAAGGCTTTTTCCTATTCCCTAATCGCTCTGCTCACTAACTCTGTAACAAATCGGCAGTTGCTATCGGATAGTCGATCCCCGCCCGTTCCAGGTCGGCGTAGGTGGTCGATTGTTGGGCAGGATGGATGTCCAGTCCCAACTGCAAGCCGATTTGCGACAGCGAGAACAGGCCACGCACCGCCAGCTTGGCGGTTTCGGGGTCGGTATCCACCACCAGCGCGTGCTGATGGCCGGCTTGGCGCAGGGTGGCGATAATGTCGCCCACTCGGGCGTTGGCCACTTCTTCCATCAGTAGCACCTCCATCTTGGGTTGGAGGGTCATGATGTCGGCGACCAGCAAATCTTCCCAGGCGCCGCCGGCCTTGGCCAGAATACGTCCGGGTTTCTCGCCTTCGATGTCGCGGCTGGTAATCAGCCCGATGATCTGGCGATTGGCGTTGTTCACCAGCAGCAGCCGCACCCCGCGCTTGATCATCAGATCCAGCGCCTTGCTCAACGGTGTGGTCAGTTCGGTGGTATAGGCAGTGACCTGGCTGAGATCGGTCATCACCGCCACGGCGGGATCGTCGGCGGTCACCCGCTCGGGCAGGGCTTGCCGGGGGCGAAAATAGCTGGCGCCGTTGTCCAGACGGTGAAACGAGAGAAGCTGATAATCCTGAGCCATCGTGGAATTTCCAATCGGGATAGGGAAGGGTGAGGGCATCCGGCGACCCGCTCAGCGCCGCCGTATCGGCCGAGCGATGATGCTGTCCGTCCATTCCAGAATCGCCCGCACCCGCGGAGTTAGTAAAGTCCAGGCCTCGGCGCGGTCCACCCAGCGGTATTCGCTGTGCTCGGGTCGGCCCAGCGTCGGGTTGGGCGGCAACCGCACCGCCGTGTTCGGCGCTTCGGCGATGTAGTAGCGGGCCACTTTGCGGCCCTGATTGTAGGGATGGGTTTCCCGGTACACGTCGCCCCAGCGGAAGCGCAGGCCGGTCAGCGTCGTTTCTTCCTCGACCTCGCGCACGGCCGCTTCCAGCGGCGATTCGGTGGCCTCCACCACGCCCTTCGGAAAATCCCAGTAATTGTAGGCTCGCAATAGCAGGTAGTCGTAATGGTCGCGGTTCCAATGCACCACCACGACACCGGAGGACAAGGTCCGAACCGGGGCTGGCCGTGGGTTCGCCATGCGCGTCACGCTGTTTTCCTCACGACGCAGCGCTCGCATGGCCCGGCGCGCTCAGTTCGTGGACGGCCTCGACCAGCACCCGAACTGCTTCTGGTTCGACTCCTGGCTGGATACCGTGCCCGAGATTGAAGACGTGGCCGGGACCAGAGCCAAAATCGGTCAGCACTCGAGCGACCTGCTGGCGGATGCGGTCAGGAGAGGCGTACAACGCAGTCGGGTCGAGATTGCCCTGTAGCGCCACGCGGTGACCCACCCGCCGGCGGGCGTCGCCCAGATCCACGGTCCAGTCTATCCCCACCGCAGCGCAGCCGGTCGCGGCGATGTCCTCCAGCCAGGCGCCGCCGCCCTTAGTGAACAGGATCGCTGGGACGGGACGGCCCTCGGCCACGCGGGTCAGGCCAGCGACGATGCGCGCCATGTAGGCCAGCGAAAATTCCCGGTAAGCGCGCGGCGCGAGAATACCGCCCCAGGTATCGAACACCATCAGCGTCTGCGCGCCCGCCGCGACCTGGGCGTTCAGATAGGCGGTCACCGCCCGGGCGGTCACGTCCAGCAGACGGTGCAGCGCGTCGGGCTGATTGTAGAGCAGACCCTTGATCCGGGCGTAATCCTTGCTGGAACCGCCCTCGACCATGTAGGTCGCCAGGGTCCACGGGCTGCCCGCAAAACCGATCAGGGGAATTCGCCCACCCAGTTCCCGGCGAATCAGCCGCACTGCGTCTATTACGTAGCGCAGTTCTACCTCCGGATCGGGAACATCCAGCCGGGCGATGTCTGCCGCCGAGCGTATCGGCCGGGCGAATTGCGGGCCCTCGCCCTCACTAAACGACAGGCCAAGGCCCATGGCGTCGGGGATGGTCAAAATGTCGGAAAACAGAATCGCCGCATCCAGCGGAAACCGCGCCAGCGGCTGCAAGGTGGCCTCGCAGGCCAGTTCCGGCGTCTGGCACAGCGCCATGAAACTGCCAGCGCGGGCGCGGGTGGCGCGGTATTCCGGCAAATAGCGGCCTGCCTGGCGCATCAGCCAGACCGGGGTGCGATCCACCGGTTGCCGCCACAGGGCGCGCAGCAGGCGATCATTATGGAGAATAGCGGTCATGGGTGAAGTGTGCCAAGGTTCCCGACTGGCGTCTATGGATCGCCATGGTTTGTAGAAACCGGAAAGCCACGGCGAAAAGCTTGTAGTAATGACTCTAAATTCGAGATTACATTCATCTCCCCGTCAGGAGGTTCCCATGGCTGATCAACCCCAACATTCCAGTCGTGGTCCGTTTCGCCCCGATCAGTTGCGTGATGGCGACTGTTACGAACTTTCCAGTGGCCATCCGATTTACTGTGCGCCCTCCAGTTGGCAACACGGTTCGGGCAGCACGACTGGCGGGTTGGTGCTGGACACCGATCCCGACATCCAGTGGACTGGGGCGGATGTGGGCATCAGCCCCGAACCGGGGATCTTGCGAGCGCCGGATGTGGTGGTGCGGGTCACACCGCCCAGCGGAAATAGCACCTGGTGACTGAAGCTCCACCGTTGGCGGTGGAGTATGCCGGTCCCGGCCAGGATGAACGCGAACTGAGGGGCAAGATCGCCGAGTTGCTGGCTGCCGGAACGGGCCAGGCATGGGTGGTGCGACTGATGGGGCCACAGCGGGTGGAAGTGGATCGCCCGGAAGGATCCATGGAGGTTTATCCCGCCAGCGACGTGCTGGAAGTGCCGGGGATTTTGCGTAATCCGGTGCCGGTTCGAGTGCTGTTCGACCGGGAGGCGGCACACGAGGTGGTCTTGCGCAATCTCTCAGGTAGAGGCCCGCATCACTTGTCTATGACCGTGAAGAAGTCAGCGACGGTGTCTAAAGGGAATTAAGATTAACGGAAAGCTTCAACAGGAGTGAACCCAATGAGTGCAACAAGCGTTGCGTCGGAATCCCGGCGGTTGGAGGAATGGGAGGTGGAACTGGCGGAAGTGCGCGCCATGACCGAACGCGAGATGGAAAATCTGGTGACCGAGGACGATACGCCCGTGGATAACATTCTGTCGGAAAAACAACAGCGGCTGCTGACGGAACCGCTCTACGGCGCGTGGTCCGGCCCAGAGCGGCATGCGCCCGACCATCGTGGTTTTCTGGCTCTGGCCAACGTCGGGTTTTTCTACGCCCTGCGCCAACCGCCGCTGGTTCCGGACATGATGCTGGCGCTCGATGTGCCGGGACCGGGACCGGATTTGAGCCAGAAGGCGAACCGTTCCTATTTCACCTGGGTGCAGGATGGTAAACAGCCGATGGTGGTGGTGGAAATCGTTTCCAATCAGGAGGGCGGCGAGGATAGCGACAAGCTGTGCAAGTACGAAGCCATCGGGGTTCCGTACTACGTCATTTTCGATCCCTGGCGCCTGCTGTCGGATCGGGTGTTGCGCATCTACCGGTCTGGGGGAACCGGCAGCGGTTATATCGAACAGGTTGGCGGGTTGCTGGATACGGTCGGATTGGGCCTGAGCCTGTGGCAGGGCGAGTACGAGGATACGGAAGCCCTGTGGTTGCGCTGGACCGACCGCGAGGGGCGGCTGATCCCGACTGGCGCGGAATCGGCCAGGCGCGAGCGCCAGCGAGCAGCGGAAGCTGGGCAACAGGCGGAACAGGAGCGCCAACGGGCCGAGCAGGAGCGCCAACGGGCCGAGCAGGAACGCCAGCGGGCCGAGCAGGAACGCCAGCGGGCCGAACGACTGGCGGCGCGGTTGCGGGATTTGGGCATCGAACCAGACGAGTAGTCGGGGTTTGGGTGGGGTGGTTGCCGCCCGTTCCGTGGGAATGCGGTAAAATGGCCGCCGCCATAACCATATCCGGGCGCGGCTCCGCGCCCCCTTCATCGCCACGGGAGCACAGCATGACCACCATCCGCCAAGAAGACTTTATCCAATCCATCGCCGACGCCTTTCAGTACATCAGTTACTACCACCCGGTTGATTACATCAAGGCGCTGGCGCAAGCCTACGAGCGCGAGGAAAGCCCCGCAGCCAAGGACGCCATCGCGCAGATTCTGATCAACTCCCGCATGTGCGCCGAGGGCCACCGCCCGATTTGCCAGGATACCGGCATCGCGCTGGTGTTTCTCAAGGTCGGCATGGACGTGCATTGGGACGCCACGCTGTCGGTGCAGGAGATGGTGGACGAAGGCGTGCGCCGCGCCTATCTCAACCCGGACAACAAGCTGCGCGCCTCGGTGCTGCGCGATCCCGCCGGCAAGCGCCAAAATTCAAAGGACAATACGCCAGCGGTGGTGCATTACGAAATCGTCCCCGGCCATCACGTCGAGGTCATCTGCGCGGCCAAGGGCGGCGGTTCCGAGGCCAAGTCCAAGTTCGCCATGCTCAATCCGTCCGACGATCTGGTGGACTGGGTGTTGAAGACCGTGCCGACCATGGGCGCCGGCTGGTGTCCGCCCGGCATTCTCGGCGTCGGCATCGGCGGCACGCCGGAAAAGGCGCTGCTGCTGGCGAAGGAATCGCTGATGGCGCCGGTCGATATTCAGGAATTGATCGCCCGCGGCCCCCGGAATCGCGCCGAGGAACTGC
>JBDHRD010000200.1:0-5472 GCA_039807425.1 Candidatus Contendibacter sp.
TGGTTGCAGTTAATTCGGTCCTGAAATCGCGCTGATTGCAGTCCTGACCGTTTTCGATTTCAGTCCTCTACACCTAACCTTGCCAGACGCGAAGACATTCTCGGTTTCGACCCGAGCTAGAAAAGCCTCAAATTCGGCCCAGGTTAACAAGCCGCTCAGGGTAATCAAGTGAATGCGTAGCTGACGCGACGATATCGCCATGGTCGATCCTTTTTTCGGTGCCCTCGTTAAACACCGAGCCGCGCAACCTGCTGATAGTAGCGCCACGCGGCCCGATGCGGTGTGGAACAAAGAGGACTACTTAATAGCGGTTGGCCCAGGCGGAGCCACCGCCACCGTAGCGGTTGATCCAGCCCGCGCCGCCACCGCCACCGTTGATCCAGCCACCGCCGCCGTAGCGATAGCCACCACCACCGTTGACCCAGGCGCCGCCACCACCGGCCCGGTTAGCCCAGCCACCGCCGCCGCCGTAGCGGTTGGCCCAGCCGCCACGCGCGCCGACTGCCGCGGAGCCGCCGTAACCACGCGCGGCGGCCCAGGCATGGGCTGGGTTGGATTCGGTCAACGCACCGCCCAGCAGCACGCCGCCGATCACCGCCTGCGACCATTTGCCCAGCCCGCGCAAAAACTGTCGCCGCTCCTCGGTAACCAACGCGTCGGCTGGTTCGGGATGTGCGATCTCGTGTCGATTAGTCATGGCTGTTCTCCACTTATGGGGCCTTCTTGGGCGCGGGTTCCGACGCTGCCGCAGGGGCTGGAGCCGAAGCGCCCGCCGCCGCTTCTTCCGGAGGGGGAGCGCCTTCTTCGCTCACATTGGAGGTATGCAAAGCCTGGACTCGCCAGCCGTCCTTCTCCTTTTTCAACACCGCCGAGACATTGAACCCAAATTCGCGGGGCTGACCCGAGGGATCGCTATCCCGCATATCGCAGGATGCCATCACCCAGGCGTTGTTTCCATCCTCGCTCCCCGACACATCCGGGCAATCATGCTTCAGAGAACCGGCTTTGAAGGTTTCAAAAAAATGCTTGTAGGCCTCCTCGATCGCTGCCTTGCCTTTCCAGAATTCGCCAGGACCGGTGCCCATCAGCGCCACGTTGGGCGTGTCGGCGTAAAGCGCCATCAAGGCCTTGAGATCCTGCTTGTTCAGGGCGTCATGGTGCTGGCGCACCACCGCCCTGAGTTCCTCGCTGGCCTTGACCTTGGGTTCTTCGCCGGCTTTTTCGGCCTTTGGCGCTTCCGCCGCCCAGACCGGAGCCGTCAGCGCGCAGCCCAATACCGAGACCAGCAAAAGATTTTGTTTATTCATGAAAATTCCTCCTGACGACGTGTTGATGGGAGTTGAGGAGACTAACAATGACAACGTGAACTGTTCATGAACCTTGGATGCAGGAACGAAGCGCGGATCATGGTGGGTCTTTTACGGTGGTCCCGGGTTGGAAGGGAGAAACTGGCTATACTTGATGACAGGTCATCCATGGCATTTAACGTCTGGACTACGATGGCGCTATCGCGCAGTAGAGTATAGCCCGCCCCAGGACCGATGCTTTCAAGGTCAATCCTCCGATTTCAAAATTACCCAATTGTGTCCCTATTCATCAAATTTGGAGTCCCGTCTCGTGCAAAATTTGTGTTTTGTTAGGAATAAACCCAGGACTCGATTTCCGCTCCGGCCAAGCGCCGGAGTATTTGTGGCGGTCCTGTTGATCGCTGGACCGACGCTCGCGCTGGCGCAGCAACCCTCATCGCCACCAGTGGAAGTGACGGTGGTTTCCGCCGTGCCGCAAACCACGCCCGCGACGTTTGAATTTACCGGCAAGACCGAAAGCTCCCGTTCGGTGGAAATTCGTGCTCGGGTGGAGGGCTATCTGGACAAGATCGCTTACGAGGAAGGTGCGGTGGTCCGCGCCGGACAGCTCTTGTTCCAACTCGACCCGCAACCGTTTCAAGCGGCGCTGGACAACGCCAAGGGCGATCTGGCCCGCGCCGAGGCGCAACTCGCCAATGCTGTCGCCACCCTGGCGCGCGTCAGGCCGCTGGCCAAGGCCAACGCCCTCAGCCAGAAGGACCTGGACGACGCGGTGGCGGCCGAACGCAGCGCGCAGGCACAGGTGCAGTCGGCCAAGGCCCAGGTGCGCACCGCCGAACTCAATCTGGGCTACACCACCATCAAATCCCCGTTGAACGGCTTGTCCAGCAAATCCGAGTTCCGCCAGGGCAGCCTCGTGACGCCCGGGACGAACAGCCTGCTGACCACGGTGCTGCAACTCGATCCGATCTGGGTCAACTTCGGCATCGGCGAGAACGAGTTGCTGCGTCTGCGCAGCGAGGCGGCGGCGGGTCGCCTGAAGGGACCCGGCGTCGATAAGCTGGAGGTGGAACTGGTGCAGGCCGATGGCAAGGTCTTTCCTCAGAAGGGTCGAATCACCTTCGTTTCCCCCACCGTGGACCAACAGACGGGCACCGTGAACCTGCGCGCCGAGATCCCCAATTCCGTTCCTCAGAACCGGTTGCTGCCCGGTCAGTTCGTCCGGGTCCGCATCCAGGGCGCCTCTCGCCCCAACACCATCATGGTGCCGCAACGGGCGGTAATGCAGGGACCACAGGGCAAATTCGTCTACGTGGTCGGCGCCGACGACCAGGCCGAGGTCAAACCGGTGCAGGTCGGCGACTTCTACGGCGAGCAGTGGATCGTCACTTCCGGCCTGAACGGTGACGAACAGGTGATCGTGGACGGCGCCATCAAGATACGGCCCGGCTCGCCGGTCAAGGTGGTTACGCCCGCCACCGCGCCCAAACCGGCCGGCCAATAAGGGGAAGCGCCCATGATTTCACGGTTCTTCATCGACCGGCCGATCTTCGCGGCGGTCATTTCTATCGTGATCACGCTCGCTGGCCTGGTGGCGATGCTGGGACTGCCCATCGCCCAGTTCCCGGAAATCACCCCGCCGCTGTTGCAGGTGACGACCAGCTACCCCGGCGCCAACGCGGAAACGACCGCCGATTCCGTGGCCGCGCCGGTCGAGCAGCAGGTCAACGGCGTCGAGAGCATGATCTACATGCAGTCGAACAGTTCGGCCAGCGGCGACATGACCCTCAATGTCTATTTCAACATCGGCACCGACGTGGACATGGTGCTGCCCGATTTGACCAACCGGGTCAATCTGGCGACTCCGGTGATGCCGGCCGACGTGCGCCAGAACGGCCTCACCATCAAGAAGGCATCCTCCAACATCCTGATGATCTTGGCGATCAGCTCCGATGGCTCCCAGGACCCCAATTTCGTCAGCAACTACGCCAACATCAACGTGGTGGACGAACTCAAGCGCATCCCCGGCGCCAGCCAGGTGAATCTGTTCACCCAGTCCGACTATGCCATGCGCATCTGGCTCAAGCCGGACCGGATGGCCGAGCTGAACTTCACCGTCAGCGATATCCGTCAGGCCATCCAGGAACAAAACGCGCAATTCGCTGCCGGCAAGGTCGGCCAGCCGCCGACCGGTTATCCGGTGGAACTCACCCTGCCGGTATCCGCCAAGGGCAGGCTGACCGAACCCCAGGAATTCGAGCAGATCATCCTGCGCTCCAACCCCGATGGTTCCGCCGTGCTGCTGCGCGACGTGGCGCGGGTCGAGCTGGGCGCTCGCAGCTACGACACGGAAGGCTTGTTGAACGGCAAACGCACCGATTTCATCATGGTGTACCAGCAGCCCGACTCCAACGCCCTGGATGTGGCCGAACAAATCATCAAGCGGATGGAGGAGTTGGCCAAGAATTTCCCCTCGGGCGTCAGCTATTCCATTCCCTACAACACCACCAAGTTCGTCGAAGTGTCCATCGAGGCGGTGGTCCATACCTTCTTCGAGGCGGTGGTGCTGGTCATTCTGGTGGTGTACCTGTTCCTGCAAAACTGGCGGGCCACGCTGATCCCCCTGCTGGCGGTGCCGGTGTCCATCGTCGGCACTTTCGCCGGCATGTACCTGCTGGGCTTCTCGATCAACACCCTGACCCTGTTCGGCATGATCCTGGCCATCGGCATCGTGGTGGACGATGCCATCGTGGTGATCGAAAATGTCGAACGCAACATGCACGAGTTCGGTCTGGACCCCAAGGAGGCGGCGCGGCGGGCGATGGACGAAGTGACCGGCCCGGTGATCGCCATCGTGCTGGTGTTGTGCGCGGTGTTCATTCCCACCGCCTTTCTGAGCGGCATCACCGGCCAGTTGTACAAGCAGTTCGCCATCACGATTGCGATTTCGGTGATCATCTCCGGACTGGTGGCGCTGACCCTCAGTCCGGCGCTGGCGGCGATCCTGCTCAAGCCGGCGCACGGCCAGAAGAACATCTTTTTCCGCGGTTTCGAAAAAATGTTCGACAAAATGACCAGCGGCTACGTCGCCGGTTCGGCGTTCCTGATCCGGCGGGTGCTGATGGGTGTGGTGCTGTTTGGCGGCCTGCTGTTCATCACTTTCGGGCTGTTCAAGAGCATACCCGGTGGCTTCGTGCCGGACGAGGATCAGGGCTATTTGCTGGGGGTGGCCATTTTGCCCGACGGCGCCAGCCTGGATCGCACCCGCGAGGTGGTCAATCAGGCCAACGCGATTTTCGGCAAGAACCCGGCAGTGGAAAACGTGGTCAGTCTGAACGGTTTCAGTCTGCTGGACAGTCAGAACAAGCCCAATTTCGCCACCTTCTTCCTGCCGCTCAAGGACTGGAAAGAGCGCACGGCGCCGGAACTGCATGCCTTCGAGGTCCAAAAGACCTTGCAGCGTGAGGTTTCTCAGCAAATCAAGGAAGCGCAGGTCGTGCTGTTCAACCCGCCACCGATTCCAGGCATGAGCAACACCGGCGGTTTCGAGTTCTGGATTCAGGATCGCGGCGGCGCGGGACCCAAAGCCCTGCAGGAGGCGGTGCAGAAATTTATCGCCAAAGCCAAGGAAAAACCCGAGTTGGGGCCGCTGGCCAGTACCTTCAATGCCAATTCACAACAGTTGTTCGTCGATCTCGACCGGGAAAAAGCCCGGGCGCTGAACGTGCCCATCAACACCGTGTTCGATCTGATGCAGGGGTTGTTCGGGTCGATTTACGTGAACGACTTCAATAAGTTAGGCCGGACTTTCCGGGTGATGCTGCAAGCGGACACCAACTATCGCACCCGCCCCGAGGACATCAACCAGGTATTCGTGCGCTCGACCACCGGCCAGATGGTGCCGCTGAGCGCGCTGGTCCAGGTGCAATACGTCACTGGCCCGGATAACGTGGCCCGCTTCAACGTGTTCCCCGCCGCTCGCGTCAACGGCAACGCCGCGCCCGGCTACAGTTCGGGCCAGGCGCTGGCGGCGATGGAGGCGCTGGCCGGGGAAGCTTTGCCGGAGGGCATGAGCTACGCCTGGGCCGGGCAAGCTTTTCAGGAGAAGCAGGTCGGCGCGGCCTCGGCGCTGGCCTTCGTGTTCGGCATCGTCATGGTGTTCCTG
>JBDHRD010000201.1:0-5422 GCA_039807425.1 Candidatus Contendibacter sp.
CAGCACTTCCCGGATGCGGTCCAGCCGCGCCACCGGCTTGGCGACGATGTGGGCGAAGGGGCTGCCGGGATCGAATTCCACCTTGGTCACCGTTCCAACCGGATAACCGCGTGGAAACCGCCCCCCCATCCCGGAGGTCACCAGCAGGTCGCCGACCTTTACGTCCTCGTTGTTGGGAATGTGCGGTAGTTCCAGCTCCTGGAAGTTGCCGGTGCCCAGGGCCAGGGTGCGCGCCCCGGTGCGGTTGATCTGGATCGGCAAGGCATGGTTGGGGTCAGTGATCAGGATCGCGGTAGCCGTAAGCAAATCGGCCCGGATGATCTGGCCGATGACGCCCTGCTGGTCGAGGGCCGGCTGACCGACGTAGACGCCGTGCTGGCTACCCCGGTTGAGCAGGATGTGATGTCGATACGGATCGAAATCGACCGACAACAGCTCGGCGATCAATACCCGCTCCGGTGTGTTGACCGCCGATTCCAGCAGCGAACGCAGCCGGCGGTTTTCCGCTTCCAGCGTCGTCAGCTTCTGCAGCTGGACGTTGAGAAACACTTGCTTCTCGCGCAGCCGGGTGTTTTCTTCCAACAGGGCGGTGCGGCCAGCGAGATTTTCGTTCAGCCAGTCCTGGAGGTCGGTGGGTAGCCGGGTCAGGTAATGGATGGGATAAATCGTGGTCGCCAACACGTCGCGCATCCCATCCAGCGCGTGGTAGCGATGATCCACGGTCATCATGACGATGGACAACACCACCCACCATCCCAGTTGGAGCGTCGCCTTCGGGTTGACCGTGAACAAGTCGTGGATGCGCCGGCTCGGTTTAAGGGCAGACACCGCTCATTCGATGGCGAAGGCTTCGATGGCGCGCTCGTCCTTGGCGATCAATTCCAACACCCGACCGCCGCCGCGCGCCACGCAGGTCAACGGATCCTCGGCAATGATCACATTCAGGCTGGTTTCCTCCATGATCAGCTTGTCGATATCGCGCATCAAGGCTCCGCCACCGGTCAGCACGATGCCATACTCGGCCACGTCGGCAGCCAGTTCCGGCGGGGTCGCCTCCAGCGCCATCTTTACCGCGCTGACGATGCCTGACAGCGGCTCCTGCAAGGCTTCCAGGATTTCGTTGCTGTTGAGGGTAAAGCCGCGCGGCACGCCCTCGGCCAGATTGCGGCCTCTGATCTCGATCTCGCGCACCTCGTTAACGGGATAGGCGCTGCCAATCTCGTGCTTGATCCGCTCGGCGGTGGGTTCGCCGATCAGCACGCCGAAATTGCGCCGCACATAATTGATAATCGCCTCGTCGAAGCGGTCGCCGCCGATGCGCACCGCGCCGGCATAGACGATGCCGTTCAACGAAATGACCGCCACTTCGGAAGTGCCACCACCAATATCCAATACCATCGCCCCTCGCGCTTCCTCGACCGGGATGCCGGCGCCGATGGCGGCAGCCATCGGTTCGGGAATCAGGTACACCACCCGGGCGCCAGCCCCCATCGCCGATTCGCGGATCGCCCGCCGCTCCACCTGGGTCGAGCCACAGGGTACGCTGATCAGGACGCGGGGGCTGGGGTTAAGGAATTTGCGAGCGTGGACCTTGCGGATGAAGTGCTGGAGCATCTTCTCGGTCACGGTGAAGTCAGCGATCACCCCGTCCTTCATCGGCCGGATCGTGGAAATATTGTTGGGCGTACGACCCAGCATCCGCTTGGCGTCGGTGCCGACCGCCGCGATGGTACGAACGCCTCGAACCGGATCCTGATTGATAGCGACTACCGAGGGTTCGTTGAGGACGATGCCACTGCCCCGGACGTAAATCAGCGTATTAGCGGTTCCCAGGTCGATCGAAAGATCGTTGGAAAACTTGCCGCGCAACCATTTGAACATGTTGTTGAAAGCACCAGGTTGTCAAAAGCGAGCAATCCTAGCAAGCAGGGCGGTTAGGAGCAAGCTGATAAAATGTGCTAGGTTAAGGTCTTGTCACGTTGTCAGGAGAATTTGTCCGATGTCCCTGGGACCCACCGAAGTCGCCAAAATCGCCCATCTGGCGCGACTGGCCATCCGCGAACAGGATGCGCCGGCCTATGCCCGCAATCTGTCGGCCATTCTGGATTTGGTGGCGCAGATGAACGCCGTGGATACCACCGGCATCGCGCCGATGGCCCACCCACTCGACATGGCGCAGCGCCTGCGCGCCGATGCAGTCACCGAAGCCAATCAGCGCGAACATTTCCAAGTCATTGCCCCCGGGGTCGAGGGTGGCTTGTACCTGGTGCCCAGGGTCATCGAATGAACCCGCTTGCCCCTACCGCCATGCACGAAAAAACCATTGCTCAGATTGGCGCTGGCCTTGCCGCCGGCGAGTTCAGCAGCGAGGAACTGGCCCGCGTCTTTCTGGCCCGCATCGAACAGTTCAATCCGGGACTGAACGCCTTCATTACGGTCACTGCGGAGTCGGCGCTGGCGCAGGCCCGCGCCGCCGACGAGCGCCGCCGGCGGGGCAAAGCGGGACCGTTGACCGGCGTGCCCATCGCCCAAAAGGACATTTTCTGTACCAACGGCGTGCGCACGTCCTGTGGTTCGCGGATGCTGGATCGCTTCATCGCCCCCTACGACGCCACGGTGGTCGAAAGGCTGAACGCCGCCGGGATGGTGATGCTGGGCAAGACCAACATGGATGAATTCGCCATGGGGTCGTCCAACGAGACCAGCTATTACGGTCCGGTGCGCAACCCCTGGGATCCGGACGCGGTACCCGGCGGTTCATCGGGCGGGTCCGCCGCCGCCGTGGCCGCGCGGCTGGCGCCCGGCGCGACGGGAACCGACACCGGCGGCTCGATCCGCCAGCCAGCGGCGCTGTGCGGCATCACCGGCATCAAGCCGACCTACGGCCGGGTATCGCGCTGGGGCATGATCGCCTACGCCTCTAGCCTCGATCAGGGCGGGCCGATGGCGCGCACCGCCGAGGATTGCGCGCTGCTGCTGGGTGCGATGGCCGGCTTCGATCCGCGCGATTCGACCAGCGTGGATCGCCCGGCGCCCGATTATGTAGCCGCGCTCGGCCGGCCGCTGAACGGGCTGAGAATCGGTCTGCCGAAGGAATATTTTGGCGAGGGTCTGGACGACCAGGTCGCCCGCGCGGTCGAAGCCGCCATCGCCGAATACTGTAAGCTGGGCGCGGAAACGGTCGAGATCAGTCTGCCCAACAGCCAGTTGGCGATTCCGGCCTATTACGTGATCGCGCCGGCGGAGTGCTCCTCCAACCTGGCCCGGTTCGACGGGGTCCGCTACGGCCACCGCTGCGACCATCCGAAGGATTTGCTGGACCTGTACACCCGCTCGCGGGCCGAGGGCTTCGGGGCCGAGGTTACCCGCCGCATCCTGGTCGGCACCTTCGCCTTGTCCGCCGGTTATTACGACGCTTATTACCGGAAGGCGCAGCAGATCCGCCGGCTGATCAGCGACGATTTCCGCCGCGCGTTCGAGCAGGTGGACGTGATCGCGGGGCCAACCTCGCCGACCGTGGCCTTTAATCTGGGCGAGAAGGTGGACGACCCGATCACCATGTATCTGTCGGACATTTACACCATCGCGGTGAATCTGGCGGGATTGCCAGGCCTGTCGTTGCCGGTCGGCTTCGTCGGCCAGCGGCCGGTGGGGTTGCAGTTCATCGGCAATTATTTCGTCGAGGATCGACTGCTGAACGTGGCGCATCGCTATCAGCAGGTCACCGACTGGCACCTGCGAACGCCCGTGGCGTTCGCCTGATGCTCACTCCTTGTGCAAGGGTTCGACTTTTATGGAATGGGAAACTGTGATCGGGCTGGAAATCCACGCCCAACTCGCCACCAAGAGCAAAATTTTCTCCGGCGCTTCGACCGCTTACGGCGCCGAACCGAACACGCAGGCGTGCGCGATCGATTTGGGGATGCCGGGCGTGCTGCCGGTATTGAACCGCGAGGCAGCCCGGATGGCGGTCATGTTCGGGCTGGCCATCGGCGCGGATGTGGCCCGGCGTTCGGTGTTCGCCCGCAAGAATTACTTCTACCCCGACCTGCCCAAGGGTTACCAGATCAGCCAGTACGAATTGCCGGTGGTGCAAAAGGGACAGTTGACGATTGATTTGGAAGATGGAACCAGCAAGGTCATCGGCATCACCCGCGCCCATCTGGAGGAAGACGCTGGCAAGTCGCTGCACGAGGATTTTCACGGGCTGTCCGGGATCGACCTCAATCGCGCCGGCACGCCATTACTGGAAATCGTCTCCGAACCGGACCTGCGGTCGGCGAAGGAAGCGGTGGCGTATATGAAGAAGCTGCACCAGATGGTGGTGTACCTGGGCATCTGCGACGGTAACATGCAGGAAGGTTCATTCCGCTGCGACGCCAACGTGTCCGTGCGGCGCAAGGGCGATCCGAAATTCGGCACTCGCGCCGAGATCAAGAATCTCAACTCGTTCCGGTTCGTCGAGCGGGCGATTGAATTTGAGATCGAGCGGCAAATCGACCTGATCGAAGCCGGCGGCAAGGTGGTGCAGGAAACCCGGCTGTACGACCCGGACCAGGGCGAAACGCGCTCGATGCGCGGCAAGGAGGAAGCCAACGATTACCGCTACTTCCCCGATCCCGACCTGTTGCCGTTGCTACTGGACGACGAGTTCATCGCCGCCGCCCGCGCCGGTCTACCGGAGCTGCCAGACGTCAAGAAGCAACGCTTCATGACGCAGTACGGACTATCCAGCTACGACGCCGGGGTGCTGACCACCAGCCGCGCGTTGGGCGATTATTACGAAGCGGTGGTCGCGGCGCTGGGCGATGAGCCGAAGCTGTGCGCCAACTGGGTGATGGGCGATTTCGCGGCGTTCCTGAATAAGGAAAACCAAGACATTGGACAAAGTCCGGTCAGCGCGGCGCAACTGGCCGGCCTGCTGCGGCGGATTCAGGATCAAACCATCTCCGGAAAAATCGCTAAGGAAGTGTTCGAGGCGCTGTGGGCCGGTGAGGGCGAGGCCGACGCGATCATCGAGAGACGCGGCCTGAAGCAGATTACCGACACCTCCGCCATCGAAAAGGTGATCGACGACGTGATCGCCGCCAATCCCGACCAACTGGCGCAGTACCGGGCCGGCAAGAACAAGCTGTTCGGCTTCTTCGTCGGTCAGGTGATGAAGCTGTCCAAGAGCAAGGCCAATCCGCAGCAGGTCAATGAGTTGCTCATGCAAAAGCTGAAGGGATGATTTAGACGATTTCCAGAAGCGTCGAATGCGAGGAGACACGTCGATGGCGACGACCTACGAAGAAGTGTTGACCTTGTTGGGCGAACTGATCCAGGCGCAACAGGCCACCGACCGCAAATTCCAGGAGACCGACCGCAAATTCCAGGAGACCGACCGCAAATTCCAGGAGACCGACCGCAAATTCCAGGAGAC
>JBDHRD010000012.1:0-30878 GCA_039807425.1 Candidatus Contendibacter sp.
CCTTGGCGGCTTGTTCGAGTCCTTCCGCCGCCATGATGGTGTGCGCGATGCCCGTGGGGCAGGCGGTGACGGCAACAAGTTTGGCCATGTGGGGTTCTCCTCTATTCTGGATGCGTCAGTCAAGTGCAGTCACGCCAATCCGGCTGGCGAGCGCGCGGACTTCTTCCGGCGGCGGCAGGTGTGGGCCGAGCCGGGTCAGCTTGGCGGCGGCGAAGGCCGTGGCCAGTTGCGCGGTTTCGACCAGTGAGCGGTTTTCGAGTTGAGCCGCGACCAGCCCGGCTACCATCGCGTCGCCGGCGCCGACCGTGCTGGTCACCGCCACCGTCACGGGATGGGCGTGCAGCGCCTGCGCGCGGGTGAGGAACAGCGCGCCGTCGCCGCCCAGCGACACCACCACGGTTTCAGGTGCATTCGGGCCGTTGAGCAGGCCCCGTCCGGCGGCGACCAGCGATTCGATAGTGTCGAGCGGTTCGCCCAGCAACTCGGCCAGTTCGTGCCGGTTGGGCTTGATGATCCGGGGCGCGGCGGTCAAGGCGGCTTTGAGCGGTTCGCCGCTGGTGTCGAGCACCACGGCGGCATCGCCGGCCTGAACGCGCCGGGTGATCGTGGCGTAGGTCTCTGCCGGCATCCCCTGCGGCAGGCTTCCCGACAGCACGATCCATTTCGCCTGTTCGCCCAGCAGGTCGAGCCGTTGCAGCACCTGTTCCAGCAAATCCGCGGCAGCGGCGGGATCGAGTTCCGGTCCCGGCATGTTGATGTCGGTGGTATCGCCGCTTTCGGTATCCACCACCTTGGTGTTGATCCGGGTGAGACCGTCGAGCAGGTGGCAGTGGTTGGCGATGTGCTTGCGTTGGAACAGTTCCTCGAACAGCGCGACGTTGTCCCGGCCCAGTTGGCCGGTGACGGCGGCGGTCACGCCGAAGTCGGCCAGGCAGGAGGCGACGTTGATCGCCTTGCCGCCGACATCGACCTGCATCCGCGCGGCGCGATTGACCGATCCCGGTTGCAGGCCGGCGACTTCGATGGTGTGGTCGAGCGCCGGATTGAGCGCGACGGTGACGACCTGGGGGGGCGGAGCAAACGGATTCAACGGATTCATAGGGTGCGAACCTCTTCGGCGGTGCGGGCGCGCAACGCGCGCCGGGCAAGTTCCTGCATGGCGGTCCGTGATTCGCCGCGCAGCGCGGCTTTCACCGGGGCGATGTCCTGGGCGCTCATGCTGAGTTCATCGACGCCCAGACCGGTCAGGATACGGGCGCCCAGTGGATCACCGGCCAGCCCGCCGCAGACGCCGACCCAGCCGCCGCCGCTCGCCCGGCCCGCGGCCTGCGCACCGCGCACCGTGGCGTCGATCAGATTGAGCACGGCCGGATGCAGGCTGTCGGCCTGGGCGGCCAGTTCGGGATGCTGGCGATCCACCGCCAGCGTGTACTGCGTCAGGTCGTTGGTGCCGATGGAGAAGAAATCGACCATCGCCGCGAAGCGGTCGGCCATCACCGCCACCGCTGGCACCTCGACCATGATGCCCAGCTTGACTTCGGGACCCTGCACCTGCTCGCGGGCGAGTTCGCAGTGACCGCGCAGGGCTTCGATCTCGCCGACGTGGGTGACCATCGGGAACATGATCCACAGCGGGCCGTGCTGGGCGGCGCGATAGAGCGCCCGCAACTGGGTGTAGAGCAAATCCTGCCGTTGCAGTAGCAGCCGCGCGCCGCGCACGCCGAGGAAGGGATTTTCCTCGCGGGGCAGATCGAGGTAGGGCACCTGCTTGTCGCCGCCGATATCCAGGGTGCGGATGATCAGCCGGCGGCCGGCCATGACGTCGGTCATCTCGCGATAGACCTGGTATTGCTCGTCTTCATCCGGTGCGCTGTTGCGTTCCAGGAACAGGAACTCGGTGCGCATCAAACCGATGCCCTCGGCCCCGGCTTCGACCGCCGCCGCCGCCTGTTTGGCGTTGGCGACGTTGGCGGCGATTTCGATGGTGTGGCCGTCGGTGGTGGTCGCGGGCAGATGGCGGGTGGCGCGCAGGCTTTCGCGGGCGGCGGTCTGACGGGAAATGACCTCGGCGACGCTGCGCTGGTCGGCTTCGCTCACGTCCAGATAAAGAACGCCCGCCCCGCCGTCCACGACAACGACGCCGCCTTCGGACGCGGCCAGCAGGGCCGGGCCCGCCGCCACGATGGCCGGCAAGCCGAGCGTGCGGGCCAGAATCGCGGTGTGCGAGGTGGGGCCGCCGGCGCTGGTCGCCAGGCCCACCACGTGGCGGGTGTCGAGGTGCAGGGTGTCGGACGGGGTCAGGTCGTCCGCCGCCAGGATCGAGGGTTCGGTCAGCGTGAGTTGTTGCCGTTCGAGGCCGAGCAACTGGGCCAGCACCCGCTCGCCGACATCGCGCAGATCGACCGCGCGCGCCGCCAGCAGCGGATCGTCAACCTGTTGCAGTTTTTCGATGCGCGCCCGCAGCGCCCGTTGCCAGGACCAGGCGGCGCCGTGGCCCTGCATGATCGTGGCCAGCGCGTCGCGGGTCAGCACCGGATCGGCCAGCAATTCGCGCTGGGCGGCGAAGATGGCGGCCTCGGCGGCGCTGAGGCGCTGGCGGGTGCGTCCTTCCAGTTCCTCGCGCTCGGCGCGAACCGCGATCAGCGCCTGTTCGAGCGCCTCGCCCTCGGCCACCACGTCGCCGGGCTGGTCGGTGATGTCGAAGTGCTGGGAAACGTGGCGGACCAGCTTGCCGACCGCCAGGCCGGGGCTGGCGCCCAGGCCGTACAGGGCGCGCGGCGCGCCGCTCGGGGTCCACTCGGGCTTGGTTTTGCGCGCGGCCAGGGCGTTTTTGCGGGCGCGCTCGGCATCGGCCTGTTCCACGGCGGACAAGCCGCGGATGGTGTCGTGCAGGGCGTTCAGGGCGCGTTGCGCGTCGGGGCCACGGGCGGCGAGTCGCAGGTTGGTCCCGTTCGTGACGCCGAGAGCGAGCAGATCGGTCAGCGCCTTGGCGTCGGCGAATTCGGCGTCCTTGTAAATCCGCAGTTCGCAGGGGAAGCGCTTGGCGGTTTCGACCCAGCGGCTGGCCGGGCGGGCGTGCAGGCCGTTGGGGTAGTCCACGGTCCAGGTCGCTTCGGCGTCGGTGGGCCAGGGGGGCGCGGCTTCCGGTTTCAAGGCGGCGGTTGAGGCTGGAGCGTCGCTGAGGGCCGCTATCAGCACCAGTGGGTTGCTGGCGTGAACCAGGGCGTCGAGGGCGTCGGGTTGCTGCATCAGGCGGGTCAGCCGGCGCAGCAGGCCGATGTGTTCGTCCGACTGGGCGGCGATGGCGACCACTAGATAGACCGTTTGGCCTTCGTTCCACGTCAACCCGTCGGGCAGTTGCAGGATGGCGATGCCGGTGTGATGGATCAGATGGCGGTCGTCGATCATCCCGTGCGGGATGGCGACCCCGCTGCCGAGGAAGGTGTTCGCTACCTGCTCGCGTTTGAGCAGGCTGTCGATGTAGGCGGGTTCGATGTAGCCGGCGTCCGCCAGCAGTTGCCCGGCAAGCCGGATGGCTTCTTCCTTGGTGGCGGCCTTCGCATCGAGCTGGATGCAGGATCGAGTAATCGTTTTCATCAACTTTTCCTAGATTAGCGAGCAATTATAACGGGTTATATTTGTGAACGATTACATTTTAGCTGTCAAGCGAAATCATTGCCCGCCTATTAACCGAAGATTATGAATGCACGGCTTTTTGCAGAACTTCCGTTGCCCATTGATTGAGGCTTTTGCCGGAAGCTTGAGCGGCAACGATGGCGGTGCTGTGAATTTCGGGTGGGGCCCGTGGCATGAGTTTGCCCGAAGCAGGTTTTTCGGGCTTGATGCCTTGTTCCTCGCAGTCGAGCAAGAAATCCTCGATGGTGGCTTCAAACTCGTTCCGAAGTTCGGAAACGGTCTCTCCGTGGAAGCTGATCCTGTGGCGAAGACCGAGAACTCGGCCAACAAAGAGGTTGTCGCGCTCGTCGAACTCGATGCGGGCGGCATAGCCTTTGTGATGCATGGTGTTCATGGACGCACTCCAACCCGTTCGAGCAATTCGCGGGCTTCTTCGACTTGGTAATACCGTTTTCCGATAGATTCTGAGCTTCTATTCCCCCCTTTGAAAAAGGGGGGGTGGGGGGATTTAGCCGGCGGTCTCCATCCTGAGCGTTCCAAATCCCCTCTTTGCCAAAGAGGGCCAAGGGGGGAATCACTGCCGATCCCACGCCTCCAGCACCAACCTTCGGGTGCGGTATTCGCCGAAGGTGCGCAGTTCGCCCTCCTTGAGCACGCGGAAGGTTTCGCTGGGGTAGTCCGCGCCCATCGCGTCGGCGGGGTCGAGGAGGTAGCGCAACTCGTCGCGGGTCAGGCCGTACCGGCGGGCGTAACCGGCGTCGAGTTCGGCGCGCAGCCGGGCGCGGCGCTCCGGGTTCCAGGGGAAGGGCGAACCGGCGAAACCCAGGTCTTCGGCCCAGGGCTTCAGGTCGTGCGCGGTGTAGGTGAGTTCCAGCACACGCGGGACGATAAAGGCGAGGTCGGCGGCGGTGTAGCGGTCGGGGGGGAGCACCGGAAGCTGCTTGTAGATGAAGTAGTTTAGGTGGGTGCCGCCCACCTTGTGCCGTGCGATGAAATCTAAGGTCATCGAAGATAGATTGCCCAACAACGCGGCATATTGTCCGGCCTCGGCGGTGGCAGGAAACAACATCAACGGCAGGTTGTTTCCTACCCCTACCCGCGCCACCACCGACGCAATCACCGTCCGCTCATTCGTGGCGTTCGTGATGTCCCGCCATCCCATCAACCAGCGCGGGCTGCGCCGGTCCATCCACTCGTCGAGCAGCGCCCGCAGCGCCGGGTCCGGGTCCTTGGCGTGCAGCACGGTGGCCAGCGCGGCGAGTTCGTCGTCGGCCAGGCGGGCGTCGAGGTTCTGCGCGGCCCATTTGGGGAATTCGGCCAGCGCCTTTTTGGTGGTGACGCCGTTTTCTTGCAGCGCCTGCGCCAGCGGGGCGAAGCGGGCGCGCAGCCGGGCTTCGGTGGGCGCGATGCGCGGCAGGGCCGGCGCGGACGGCTCGCCGGCGGCGCGGGTGAACAGTTCGCCGGCCACCCAGGCGGCCAGGGCCAGCCGCAGGTCGTTCAGCGCCGCGTCGGCGTCCGGCGGCGCGGCGGCCGCGGGCAGCGCCAGCCACGCCTTGGCGACCCGCGCCGGCACGCGAGCGATGCGGGCCAGCACTTCGCGCTCATCCACCCAGTAGCGCGGGCGCGCGGTGAAGGCGGGGTCGGCCTTTTGCGCCGGGCTGACATCGGCGGTTTCGACCGC
Organism: Candidatus Contendibacter sp.; assembly: GCA_039807425.1. Classification (GTDB taxonomy): domain Bacteria; phylum Pseudomonadota; class Gammaproteobacteria; order Competibacterales; family Competibacteraceae; genus Contendibacter. The sequence continues at coordinate 5,318 of JBDHRD010000012.1, forward strand.
GCCTCCGGCATCGACATAGGTCGCCCAGCGGTGGTCGAACTGGTGAATCATCTTGGCTTCGTACAGCGGCAGGCGGCGCGGCTGGCCGGGAGCCGCCGGGCCGTCGAAGAACAGGCCGCTGTCGTTGGCCATGTCCAGCATCCGCATGAACCGGATGCCCCAGGGGTTGACCTCGGGCGCGGTGACGCGGCCCTCGGCGTCGGTTTGTGCCTCGCGGATCAGCACCGGCGCGGCGCGGTACAGCTTCCTGGTCAACTCGGCGTCGCGCTCGCTGCGGAACACCGGGCAGGTGCGGGTGTTGGGGTTGATGAGGGCGAAATCGGCCGGGGCCAGCGCGAAGCGGCGGCGCGGATCGGCCAGTTGCGCCACCTGGGTAGCGAAGCAGACGAACTCGGCCTGCTTGGCCGCGCCCAGCGTCAGCAGCGAGAATTTGATGCGGCTGTCGATGGCTGGGAACACTGCCTCGCGATTCTCGAAGTCGAACAGGCTGACCAACCGTCCGCCGCTGGCGATGTGGCCGAAGTACGCCTTGGTGGAATCGTCGGTGGCGATGCCGGTGGGCACGATGAACCCGGCCCGCCCCTCCGGCGCGGTGGCCTGCAAGAAGGTCTCGGCGAACAGCGCGTAGGTGTTGACGTCGCCGACGCCCGTCAGCGGAAAGCGCCGGCCGTCGTGGGCATAGAGGCTGGCCGCCTCCGCCCCGCGCCGGGCGGCGATGAATTCGGCGTACAGCGCCGTTTCGGCGCGGTTGGGCGGGGTCAGGCCCTCGGCGGCGGCCAAGTCGGGGTTCAGGTGGTGCAGCAGCACGCCGGCGCGCAGCCACTCGATGCGCTGGGCACGCTCGGCCTTGTTTTTGGCCATCGTCACCAGCGGGCTGCGATTGGCGAAGAATTCTTCCTCTTGCAGTTTGATGCGCTCCCACGGCGGGTTGCCCAGCATCACCGCGAAGCCGCCGGCCCTCACCCCCGCCCCCTCTCCCAAAGGGCGAGGGGTGAAGACCTGCGGGAAGGCCAGCCACCAGTGGAATGCGCCGTGCTGGCGGCACACGGTTTGGGCCGCGTCTTCCACCGCCGCCTGGGCCGGCTGGCCGCTCAGCACGTTCCACAGATCGCCCGACAACGGAACCGCTGCGCCGGCCCGTTTGGGCGCGAGGAAGGCGGCCACGTAGCCATCCGCCAGCCGGGCGAAGACGCCGCGCCGCGCGGCGGCGTCCGCGTCGCGCCACGCCTGGCGCTTGGCGGCCAGATGCTCGGGCGTGTCGTCGTCCAGCGCCTCCACGCTCGCGGCCTGGGCGACGAGGCCGGCCCGGGCGAACAGATCGCCGGCGGCGATGGCCTTCCAGCTTTTCAGATCGGCCTTGTTCCGCTGCTTCAGCGCGGCGGCGGTGGCCTTGTCGTCGCCCGACAGCGCGGTGTACGCCGCGTCGGGGATGCCGTGCTCCAGCACTTGCGGGTCCAGCACGCCCAGCAGCGCGTCGCCCACGCGCAGGTGGTGGTCGATGAAGGTGAGCGGCCGGTCGGGCGAATAGGCTTCCAGCCACAGCGCGGTCTTGGCGAGTTGAATCGCCATCGGATTCTTGTCCACGCCGTACAGACAGCGCCCGACCACATCGCGCAGCGCGTGGCGGTAATCGGCGGGCGTGGGTGCGCCGCCGTCGCGTTCGACCACGGCGCGCTGCTGGGCCACGGCGTCGGCCAGGCGGCGGGCGGCGGCCAGCAGGAAGTGGCCGCTACCGCAGGCCGGGTCGCACACGGTCAGCTCCAGCAGCGCGCGCGCCGGGTCGGCCGGGTGGTCGCGCACGGTCCGGGCGATGACCGGCTCCAGCGCCGAGGCGACGAGCTGTCGCACCAGGCTGTCGGGGGTGTAGTAGCTGCCGGTGAGCTTGCGGGTGTTGCCCCGGGCGCTGGCGTCGGTCGCGTCGTCGCCCACGAAGGCCAGCCGGGCGCTGGCCGGTTGCGCCAGACCCTGGAGGTCGGGAACCAGTTCCAGCAGGCTTTCGTACACGCTGCCCAGTTCCTCGGGACCCATGTCGCGGTAATTCACCCGCGTCAGGCCGCCGTCGGCGCGAAACCAGCCGAGCTGGAACACGGCGGCCAGCAGGCAGCGGTTTTCCAACTGGGCGGCGTCCAGACGCGGGCATTGGTCGGCGGCGAACAGCCCGCCCAGCGCCGGCAGGCCCAGCGCCGGTTCGCCCCGGCCCAGCGCGGCGAAGGTGATGGTCAGGGCCTGCCACAAATCGGCATGGCGGTCGTGCTGGCCACGGCGCACCGCGCGCTCGCGCAACCCGGTGAGGCTGTAGCCGGCCAGATACCGGCGCCGCGCCTCGGGCGGGCTGCCGGGCGCGAACAGGAGCCGGTCGCCGGTGGCCGCGTCCACCCGGTCCTCCACCGTGGCCAGGAAGATGAGGCGGTACACCAGCCGCAGCAGTTCCTCGAAAAAGGTCTGGCGGCCGTAGCCGCTCTCCGAATCGCGCAGCGCGGCGCGCAGTTCGCCGTTGGCCGGATGCGCGAGAAACCCCGTGCCCAGCGCCCGCAACGCTTCGGCCACCTGGTAGCGCAGGTTCTGACGGAGGGTGACGCCGGCGGCCTGACCGGCGCCGCGCCAGCGTTCCCAGGGGCAATCGGCCGGTTCGGTGACGCCGTCCCCGCTCACCGCGCCGAAGCGACTGGCGTGGGTCAGCAGCCAGAAGGCGCTGAAATCGGCCAGCAACTCCTCGGCGAACAGCGTTTCCAGGTCCACCTCGACGTAGGCCGGGCGCGTCAGGCTGGGGTTGTCGCGCAGGATGCGCAGCGTCAGGCCGTTACTGACGATGGCCCACAGCGCGGTATCGCTGGCGTTGAGCGCCTCCTGCGCCAGCAGGAAGGGACTGCGGCGGCGGATGCGGCCGGTGTCGGGGTTGAGGGCGCCAAAGCGTTCGGCGGGGGCGTCGAGCGGCTGATCGTGGCCCGCCAGCACCAGCGGCACCCGGCCCGCTAGCGCGGCGTGACCGACCGGGTCGCTCTGGCCGGCGCCCTCGATGGGCGAGCGGCGGCCCAGGTCGGCGAAGCCCAGCACGTCGCGCAACAGCGGCACGAGCAGGCCGCGCACCGTCAGTTCGTGCGCGTCCGCGTCCCGGCGCTGGCGCAGGGGCTGGAAGTCCTGCCAGAGACTGAGCGCGATCTTGAAGGCGCGGGCGATTTCGTCGCGCAGCTTCAGGCCCCGGGCGATGCGGTACTGGCTCTCGGTCTGTTCGGTGGCCCGGGGGTCGGCCAGAGTGGTCAGGCGCGCGAGCTCGTCAGCGGGGAGCAGGCCGCCCTCGATGCGAAGGGCGCGATAGGCGAGCGGATAAGCAAGTTTGCGGGCCATGACGTCAGCAAGGGTCTAAAACCCTTCGCCCGCTGGCGGGAGAGGGGCAGGGGTGAGGGCGGGTGTTCCGAACTTTGACTTCAACGACAGAGAAACATACTCTGTCTTTATGAAAATCAGTGAGATACTCAAAATACTCAAGGCAGATGGCTGGTACCTGGTTGCTACTCAAGGCAGCCATCGGCAGTTTAAACATCCAATAAAACCAGGGCGGGTGACCGTGCCTGGTAAACCGGGCGATGATCTGACTCCCGGAACGCAAAATAGCATTCTGAAACAGGCCCACCTGAAAAAGCAATGAGGTTTACATGCGTTACGCCATCGTGATCGAAAAAGCGGAACGGAATTACGCTGCCTATGTTCCTGATCTTCCGGGGTGCGTGGCTACCGGCAAAACCATGGAGGAAATTGAAACTCAAATTCAGGAAGCTATCGAGTTCCACATCCATGGAATGCGCGAAGATGGCTTACCAATCCCAGAACCCTCCAGCAGGGTTGAATATATTGAGGTTGCAGCCTGATCAAGCGAATCCCTACCAAAATCCACCACACTGCGAAAAATTGGTTGGCGATTTGTCTGGCGGTTTTTCAATCCGGTTCCCGGCGGTTGAACTTCACCGTTGGCTTTCCTCAAAAATTGAAATCGGTAGGTGTTCCGAGTAGTTGAGGAAATCCTTGTCGTTTGTGTAAATGTCCATTTTCAAGCGCGCGGACACCGCGCAGATCAGAAAATCGATGTAAGATCCTTGAATTCCTTTGGCGCGGCAAAAAGTTGAGTATTCAGCCGCGATTTCGTAATCCGGGTCTTCGATGGGTTCGTTTGGGAAGTACTGGAGCTTGGAACGAAGTTTTTCGTAACGTGCGGGGTCGCTGTATCCAGAGAGCACTTCTTGCCTGATCGGTCCAATGATTTTGGCTCTGTTTTCATCAATGAGCTGGGTCAGCCGCTTGGCTGACTTCGATTTCCTTTGGTTTTTTGCCGCGTAACGCAAGAGACCACATGCAGGTATCAACCAAAACGCCGCTCATTTCCTGCCCTTTTTGTAGTCATAGTCGTTGTCTGCTGGAAAATCACCGAATAAATCAACAATTTGACGCTGTTTTCGGCGTTGTATAAACTCTTTGAGCGCTTGATTTACAGTGTTTTTCTTGGTGCCAAGTCCACCAACATTGAGCGCTTCACTCAGCAAATCAGGATCAATTGCCAGGTTGCTTGCCATCTATACACCCTTATCTACACATAGGTTTGTGTAAAATGGTACGCAAAGCCAACAAGTCGTTCAAGCGGACGGCGCTACCCACCACTGCTTAACTTCAGCATTAGGCACATCGAAGCACCTTTGTCGCCATTGACATGATGTAGCCGCATGGCTACAGTCAGCCGATGACTGAAATTCGCAAGACCCCTGCATTTGCCGAGTGGCTTGACGGCCTGCGCGACATTCAGGCCAGAGCGCGTATCCAAGCCAGGATCGAGCGTCTTGCCGCCGGCAATCCTGGCAACGCTGAGCCTGTCGGTGAAGGTGTGTCGGAATTGCGGATCAACCACGGCCCCGGTTATCGGGTCTATTTCAAGCAGCGCGGGCGAGAGTTGATCATTCTCTTGGCTGGTGGTGACAAAAGTACTCAAGCCAAAGATATCAAAGCGGCCTTGCGCCTCGCTCGCAACCTTTCGGAGTAGCCGCCATGACCAAGACTGCTACCACTCGCTACGACGTTGCCGAACACCTCAGAACTCCAGAGGAGATGGCCGCCTACCTTGAGGCTTGCCTTGAAGAGGCGGATGGAGATGCCGCCTTCATTGCCAAGGCGCTTGGCGACATTGCTCGCGCCAAGGGCATGGCGCAGGTGGCCCGCGACGCCGGGCTGTCCCGCGAAAGCCTGTACAAGGCGCTCTCCGGCGAACGCAGCCCTGGCTTCGATACCATTCTCAAAGTCATCGGGGCTTTGGGTCTCAAGCTCCATGCCGAAGCCAGTCATCGCTGACAAAGCGCCCACCTCTTGGGTCAGGGCGCTTTCGAATCCCTCAGACGCGAAAGCGCGATGTCGTACACTTCGTTGCGGTCGCGCTGGCCCACGGCAAGCACGGTCACGGTGATGTCGTGTCTTCCACGGAGTAAACGAGCCGGTAGCCGGCTTGGCGCAATTTGATCTTGTAGAGGTTCGCGGCACCGGAAAGGGCGGCGCCGGGAACGTGCGGGTTCTCCAATCGCTCGGCCAGCTTTTTCTTGAATTGCGCCCGGACGGTGTGCCCGAGCCGTAAGGGTACATACCGCGCACCATCATTTTCCGCGCCAGGAAGAGGTATGCATTGCGTACCCTACCTGGGTTGAGCTCCGAGGTTGACGACACGTGCGTACTAGCGTACGTTTTCAGTTTTCGGAGGCGTCCATGACGATGCTCAATGCCACTGAAGCCAGGGCCAAGTTATACAGCTTGATTGATGAGGCGGCCAAAACGCATCAGCCTATTGTTATTAGAGGAAAGAGAACCAATGCGGTGCTTCTGTCAGAGGAAGACTGGAATGCCATCAACGAGACTCTCTACCTGGTTTCAATTCCGGGTATGCGGGAGTCCCTCATTGAGGGTATGGCAACCGATGCGAATGAATGCAGCAAGGACCTGGATTGGTGATGTGGGAGCTTCGATATACCAACCAGGCCCGGAAAGATGCGAAAAAGCTGGCGTCGTCTGGTCTCAAGGGCCAGGCCCAAGGACTATTGGAAATCATCCGCAATAATCCCTACCAAAATCCGCCACCCTGCGAAAAATTGGTTGGCGATGTGTCTGGCGCTTATTCCCGACGAATCAATATCCAGCATAGGCTGGTCTATCAGGTTCTGGAGCCAGAAAAGATCGTAAAAGTTTTGCGCATGTGGACGCATTACGACTAAGACCCCGGAAGTCAGGCGCCGCGCAGCAGGTTGCGGGCGATGGTGTAGCAGTGCAAGGCCACGGGCATGAACTCGACCTCCACGCCGTCCACCACCGTCCGTGCGGTAACGGTGCGGGTGGTGACCAGCGGGGTTCGCGCCAGGCGATGCTTCGTCGCCAGTTCGCGCAGGCCGCGCCAGTCGTTCGGCGCTTGGGGCGCGCGGTCGGACCATTTGATCTCGACCGCGAAACGCGGCTTTTGCGTGCGGCTGTCGAGTGAAACGATGTCCACCTCCAGATCCTGACGGCCGGCCTTCCAGCGCGCGTAGTGAAGCGAGCGGCTGACCTCGGTGCTGTGCAGCCACTGGCTCCAAACGGCGGTTTCGGCCAGATTGCCCATGGCCGCGTCGTTCGCGCTCGCCATGCCGAACAATGCGGCGCGGATGGACGGGTTGGTGAGGTAAACCTTGAAGGTGCGTGCGCGTTGCAGGCGCAGCGCGTTGTCGTCGATGCGATGCACGCGCCGGATGAGATAGGCGGCCTCCAGGTATTCCAGATAGTCCGCCAGCTTGGTCTTGGCGATGCCCGCGTGCCGACAGAGCGCCTCCAGGCTCAATTCGTCGCCGGTGTTGAAAGCCAGCACGTTGAAAAAGCGGTTGAGTTCCTGCGTGTCGCCGATGCCGTAGAGGCTGGGCAAGTCCTTGAGCAGCACCTTGTCCACGATGTCCTGCCGCAGAAAGCGCGCTGGGTTGGCGCGCACCACGGGGTTCATCACGGCCTCGGGAAAGCCGCCGTAGTTGAGGTAGTTGACGAACTCCGCGTTGAGCGCGTCGATGTCGTTGGTCAGATAGGCGGGGGGGCGGTCAGGCAATGTTTCTACCTCGCGGACGAGCGCGTCCTCTTGTCCGGCGAAGTGCAGATACTCGGCGAAAGTGAGCGGCGGCAGGATGAATTCGGTGAAGCGGCCCGCCCCCGATTCGCGGCTCTTCATGCGCAGGGCGGCGGCGGCGGAACCGCTGGCCACGAAGCGGATGTGGGGGTAGCTATCGACCAGCGACTTAAGATGCACCTCCCAGTCCTTGAGGTACTGCACTTCGTCGAACAGCACCCAAAGTGGTTCGCCCTTGGCGTGGTGGTGCAGATCGGCAAACAGTTGCACCAGGCTCTCCAGGGAGCGCCCGGAGTAGAGCGGGGTGTCTAGCGACAGGAACAGTACCCGGATGCCGGCCACGCCCTCGTCGAGCAGACGCGCCACCAAATGTTTGAGCATGACGGTCTTGCCGACCCGGCGCGGGCCGATCAGAACGATCGCCCGCCGCACGTCGGTTTCCAGAACAAGGCGGGAGAACTGGGCGAAGTAGGCCCGCCGCGGCCAGGGCGCTTCCTCACCGTCGATGCCCTGACCTGCTTTCCACCATGGGTTATCGAGGGCCAGACGGCGCTGGACTTCGTGGAGCGGAATTTGTAGGTTCGTTAACATAGTGATCGGCTTTTTTTCTTAATATGACATATTAAGCATCTTAAACCAATCCAAATACGACGCCTGGTATTTTATTCAATTTGGTCAATCGGTTGTCAGGTTCGCTCAACCGTCCGTCCGGGCCGGCAGCAGCACGTACACCCCCATCACATCCACCGGCAGGCTGGCGGCGACCTGGTAGCTGCCCCGGCCTTCGGCGGCCTCGCGCACGCGGCGATGGTCTTGCAACAGCACTTGCGCGCGGGCCTTGGCGATGGCTTCGAGTCGCGGCTGCCAGCCGGGCAAGGCATCGAGCGCGGTTCGCAGGTGACGGGCGCGCAGCGGGGCGGGCATGTTGCGGGCGGCTTCCAGACCCAGCAGGGCGCGGGCGTCTTCGGGCGCCAGCACGGCGCAGGGTTCGGCCCCACGCGCGGCGACGGCTACCGCCTCTTCGCACAGCAGCAGACGGGTGTGGCTGCCGTGGGTTACCGTTAACTGGTGGCGCACGCGCAGCAGCAGCACGGTGGTCTTGAGCGCCACGCCAGCCACGAAGGCCGCGCCGGCCCGGGCCACGGCGATGTCGTCGTCGGTATCGCCGTCAGCGTCGTCCAGCGCCTGTTCGAGCAGGATGTCGGCCAGCACCGCCACCAGCGGATGCGTGCGATGGATGAAGGTCGCGCCGGGAGCGGGGGGTTGGTGGAAGTCGATGCGCGGCGAGCCGGCGACGCCGTCGGCGGCCAGGCGCTCTTGCACGGCGGGCGGCAGATGCTCGGTCAGGAGCTTGAAGCACCCCTTCACCGGTTGCAGGGGAGCGCCCAGTTGGACCGTGGCGCGGGTGACGAAGCGTTCCACGTCGGCCTCGCCACCCAGCACGGCGGCCGACTTGCGCCACTCGGGCAGCACGTCCTCGGGCTTGAGGCGGCGCTGGGCGAAGATGGAGCGGTTCTGCCTGGCCTTTTCCCTGGCGCTGTGCCAGGCCACCTCGATCTCCCGCGCCGGTTCGCCGAACAGGTCGAACTGCGACCGGGCGCCGAGCCGCGCGCCCTTGCGCAGCAGCACCGCGTTCATCAGGGCCTGGGTGAGCTTGCCTTCGTCGTCGGGCATGGGCACCAGCACGCCCAGTTCCTTGCGGATGCTTTCGGCCTTGCGCAGGATGACCTGGAGCACCGCGCCATCCACCGGGTTGTCCTCGCCGTAGAGCATGACGCCGCGCACCTCGCGGGCCTTCTGGCCGAAGCGGTCCACCCGGCCCTCGCGCTGCTCGTGGCGGGTCGGATTCCAGCTCAGGTCGTAGTGAACGACGGCGGTGAACCGGTTTTGCAGGTTGACGCCTTCGGAGAGGCAATCGGTGGCGACCAGGATGCGGACATCGCTCTCGCCCAGTTGCTCCACGGCGGCCTCGCGCTCGTCGGGGGTGAGTTCGCCGGTGACGGCCTGCACGGCAGCCGACTTGAATTGCGCCCGCAGCGCGTCGGCCACGTAATGCGCGGTGGCGATGTAGCGGCAGAACACGACGGGCTGGAAGCCTTCCTTTAGCAGCAACGCGAGGTGCTGTTGCAGCTTGGCGAGCTTGGGGTCGTTCTGCTGGCCGGCCAGGGCGGCGGCGGCGGCCAGCAGCGCCTGCAAGCGTTCGGTGTCCTCGGTCTGGGCGGCAGGCTCGATATCGTCGGTGGACAGGTCGTCGTCGGCGCCGTCGAGCACGCGCGCGCGGGTCCGGGTTTCGAATTCCTCCAGCGAGGTCGCTTCTTCGGCGTCGGCGTCGCCCGGCCCGCCCCGCAGGCGAGTGCGCAGCGCGTTCACGGCGGCGGCGGGCGAGGAGGAAATGCAGCGCAGCAGGGCCAGCGCGGCCCACCCGTTCATGCGCTGTTCGCGCCGGCCCCGCCCCTCCGACCGTTCCACCAGTTCGCGGGCGTAGGCCAGCACGTCGTTGAAAAGCTGGCCCCACGCGCCGGTGAGCCGGTAGGTGATTTCGGCGGTTCGGCGGTCGGGGAACAGGGCGGTGTCTTGCCACTCGGCGATGTCCGGGCGGCGGCGCTGGACGAAATAGCGGGCCAGGTCTTCACGCAGGTCGCTGTGCTGGCCGGCGGGCAGGTCCTTGAGCTGGGTGAAGTCGCGGCGCAGCAGACCCAGCAGGTTGAAGAAGGCGTCTTCGTCGCCGCTGTGGGGCGTGGCGGTGAGCAGCACCAGATGGCGGGCGGGATTCTCCGCCAGACCCTTGAGCAGTTGGTGGCGCTGCTGGCGGCCCGGACCGCCGTGGGTGCAGGTGTGGGCTTCATCGACGATGACGAATTCGGGGCAGAAGCGCTGGAAGGCTTCGCGCCGGCGCTCGGATTTGATGTAGTCCAGGCTGACCACGGTGAAGGGGTGGGCGTCGAACAGCGAGACGCCGGGCGGCAGGTCGCGTTCGAGCCGGTCGGCGGTGTTGGAGCGCACCACCACGGCCGGAATGTGGAAGCGTTCGGCCAGCTCGCGCTGCCACTGCTCGCACAGGTGCGGCGGGCACAGCACGGTCAGGCGCTGGATTTCGCCCCGGTCGAGCAGTTCGCGGGCGACGAGCGCGCCTTCGATGGTCTTGCCAATGCCGACATCGTCCGCGATCAGCAGCCGCACCGTGGGCAGCTTGAGCGCCATCAGCAGCGGCGCGAGCTGGTAGGCGCGCGGCTCGACCGCGATGTTGCCGAAGCCGCGGAACGGGCCGGCCCCGCTGCGCAGCTTGAGTTGCAGCGCATCGAGCAAAAGCTGGCTGGCCGCGTGGTTGCGCGCCTGCGCCACTGTCGGCCACGGGAAGGTGGCGGGTTGCACCGGCTGGCGTTCCAGCGGCAGGTAGATGAGCGTTTCGTCGCGCTCGCCGCCGCCTAAAGGTCGCAAGCGCAGGGTGTCGTTGGTGGACTCGGGCAGGACGATCCACTCGCGGCCCCGGGCCGCGATCAGGCTGCCCGGCAGGAATTCCGACAGGGGGGCGCTCATGGGGATTCAAACCTTCCCCGGACCGAACAGGTCGGCGTTGTTCTGGAAAATAGCGGGCCAGCGGACCGTTTCTTTCGGGAAACGCACCACCAGGAAACCCAGCGCATCGAGTCGCTGGTCGATGGCGACGTCTTTCCGCCGTTGCGCCTCGGTCTCGTGGCGCGGCCCGTCGATGAAGACGACCAGCTGCAAGTCGTCGTAGAAAAAGTCGGCGCGGCAGTTGGCGGCGGCGATGGCGCGCTGGCCACGGTCGGGTTTGCGATAGCCATGCGCGTTCACGTAGTCGAGCCAAGCCTGTTCCAGCGTGCTGCCGGCGGTGCGCGCCAGTTCGGCGTCGTGCTGCTCGGGCGCGCGGCCTTGGGTGCCTTGCGCGGCCTCGGCCTCCGCGAGGCGGCACAGGAGGTCCAGCAGCAAGCCGCCGGCATCCCGGTCCTTGCGGTCGATGATCGCGTGGTCGGGCTGGTTGTAGTAGGACAGCAGACAATGGTAGCAGCCGGCCTCGCACGGCGGCCGGCCGTCGGCGTCCAGTGCTTCGACCAGGGTTGCGCGGGTCCGGCGCTGGCCGTCCGCCGGAACCTTGAAGTGCAGGATATCGATGGCCTTGGCCGCGACGGCGGCCAGGGCCGACGGTTCGGTGGCCAGCCGGGTGAGCACGCCCGCGCCGCCCTCGGCCGCCTCGAAGAAGAGGATCGATTGCCGGTCATCGCGGGTGGGCAGCGGCTCGGCCATCAGTTCGCTCTCTTCGAGTTGATAGACCGCCTCGATGCCGCGCTTCAGGGCGTATTGCAGAGTGGTCAGGGTCGCGGTGGGCAGTTTGCCCAACGGCTCGCGCGGCCGGACGATGAGGATGTTGCGGCGATCCTCGACATAGGGAACGATGCGCTGGGGCGGAGTCTGGTCGGGCGGGGCGTCGCCGTCGCCCTCCGCCGGACCATCGCCCTCGTCTACACCGCCGACCCAGTGGCCGGTGACCGGGTTGATCAGGAAGCCCTTGATGGCCTTGTCCTTGCGCCGCCGCCAGCCAAAGTTCATGCGCCAGACCGTGGCGGCGGGGCCGTACTGAAGCTCCAGAACCGGACCCTGATCGTCCGAAACGACTGTCGTGACCCTTCGCGGCTTGCCATCGGCCTCGGCGAATTGCAGCGTGGTCTGCATTTCGTAGCCCTGGCGCACGCGCTCCTCTTCGTTGGCGGTGATGCGCTCGGCCCGTTTGGTGGCCACGTTTTCGATCCGGTAGAGGTGCTTGACCTCCCGCGCGTCGGCCAGCGCGGCGTCGCAGGACACGCAGCGGTCGGCGTCGCGTTGGGAACGGAAATGGCCGTAGCCGCACGCGGGGCACAGACGGGCGACTTCCGTGGGCAGCTTCGCGCCGTCGGCGACCGGGTCTTGCCCTGACAGGGTCAACAAGGCTTTGGTGACCCGGTACTGGCTGCCCTCGTGGTAGATGAGGCTGTAGGGGCCGAACTCGCTCAGCGCGAGGAACCGGGGACGGGACAGGAAGCTCTCGCGGCCGATGTGGCCGCGCCGGGCCGGCAGGTAGGCCAGCAAGGGCAGGCGGGGGAAGTTGTAGCCGGGCAGGAAGCCCTGGCTGGCCAGGTAGCGGTAGGTATAAAAGTCGCTGTTGAAGGCGCTGTCGCCGGCCAGCAGCAGGTCGCGCTGCTTGCGCGCTTCGTTGTGGCGCTGCTGGGCCTCGCGCCGCTCGCGCTCGCTGGCGGCGGGGTTGTTTTCGATCTTGAAGTTCAGGTCGATGGCCTGCGCGGTGGCGCGGTACAGGTCGCGCCAGCGCTGGAGCGCGGCGTCGAATTGGAGGTAGGCGCGCTGGAACACCTGGTCGGCCCATTGCGAACCGAACCACGGGGCGCGCTGCGGCGTCAGCTCGTCCGCGAGCATCGCCAGAACCTTCAGGCCCCGCCGGTGGGCGCGCTGTTTGGCCGCGGGTTGGTCGAGGTCGGCCGCCACGTCTTCCGCGACCGGCAACGGGTCCGGTCGATTCATATCCAGCAGGTCGCGCACGCTGTTGCCGAGCTTTTTGCCGGTCTCGGCCAGCCAGATGGCGTGCAGGTGGCTTTCGATGAGTTCCAGGTTGGCCAAATCCAGCGTGGGCGCGTTCACCTGGCCGTGGACCATGCGGACGGGGTCCCGGAAGTAATATTGGTCATGCGGACTTTGCGCCGCGCAGTAGGTGATGACCAGCGCCGGCTGACCGGCCCGGCCCGCGCGCCCACTGCGTTGCGCGTAGTTCGCGGGGGTCGGCGGCGCGTTGCGCAGGTAGACCGTGTTCAGCGAGGCGATATCGACGCCCAGTTCCATCGTCGGGGAGCAAAACAGCACCGGCAGCCATTTCAGGGCGGCGCCGGTCTTGCTCTGCCATTCCGCCTTGTCCTTATCGGTGAAACGGAACCGCGCCTCGCGTTCCAGGCGGTCGTTCTGTTCGACCTGGGCGGTGTGCTCGCGGGCCTCGAAGTCGAAAAGCTGGTGCGCGGGGCGGTCGAGCAACGCCGCGACGTTCTGGTACAGGTTGCGGAAGAAGGGGTTGTCGCCGGTCTGGCTCGCGCCCGCGCCCAGCGTCCAGACCAGGGCCGTTCCATTCAGTTGCCAGCCCATGAGCCCGACATCGGTTTCTTCCTTGCGAACCAGGCCGTAGGACTCGGCGGCCTTCAGCAGCGCCGCGACGACCTCGGGATAGGTCCGGTCGGTGATGTCCCTGGAGCAGGGGTTGGTCCCGCCCCAGGTGCTGCTTTTGCGCAGTTCCTTGCCCAACCGGGACCGGCTGGAGCCGATGACCAGGAAGTCGTCGAAATGGATGCGCCGGCCCTTGCGGTCACTTTCCTCCCGTGGGCGGCTCGTCACGAACCATTTGGCGGGTTGGGGGCGCTCGTCCTCGGTGAAGCCCCAGGGCTCGCACAGATTGGCATAGCTTTGGGTGCGCAGTTGCTCCAGCTCGGTGCGGTCGAGGTAGCGCGTGGCGATGCACAGGCCCTGGCGCATAAAGTCGAACAGCCAGCGCAACACGGCGGCGCGTTCGCTGGGCCGAGCGGCCTGGAGCACCGGCGGCGCTTCGGACCACTCGCCCGTATCGGCGGCCAGGTCGGCGATGTCCTGATAGTCAATGCGAACCAGCCCGAGCTGTTCCAGGTTGGGGTTGTTGAAGCGCCAGCCGCGCCGCAGGTCGAAGTAGACGCGGTGACCCAGGATGCCGCGCATGGCTTCCTGAACCTGCCGGCGGGTGTTGCCCTTGACCTCCGGCTGCTGCATGTACTCGGCGCGAACCCCGGGGTCGTCCCGCTGGAAGCCCAGCGCCTCGAAGACGGCAGGGGCCACGTCCTTCTCTTGCAAGACCTGCCCGGAAGCCTTGCCCACGGCGGAGAGCAGCGCCGCCCGGGTCAGCAGCACCTGGAGAAAATCGTTGAAGTGCCCGGCTTGCAGCGCCGCATCCTGGCGGTTGTCGGAAAAGCCCAACACTTTTTTGGCGTCGGGCGCGAGTTGCCGATCCTGCTCGTAGAGGTAGCGCAGGGCCGACAAGGTCAGCATGGTGGTGGCCGAGCTGCGGCCCTCGCCGGACAGCGAGGTCAGGCGCAGGGCGTCCCTGCCCGAAGAGGCGTGGACGGCGCCGCAGGCGAGGCAGAAGCGAAACGCCCCCGGGATGAACCAGGCGGATAGCTCCGAGCCTGCCGCGACGACCCCATCCGGGCGAACCGTGACCGCCTGGGGCACGAACTTGCGCTGGGATGACTTGATGCGCCATTCGCTGTCCGCGCGTTCCTCGATCCAGGACTCCGGGTAACGTTCGAGGGCATCGCCATCCCAGATGCCTTGGCCGTCGGGCATCAGGAATCCAAACCGGACCTGTTCGTCGTCGTGCTGGCGTTCGTCGATGCCGCGCACGTCGAAAGCGCGACCTTCGGCGCCTTCCACGTCCCACACCGGGAGGTATTCCTGGCCGCAGTCCCGGCAGAAATAAACCGGGTAGTAGCGACGCATCCGGTCGGCATCGCCGGCCACGTATTGCTGGCCGTCCAGCGTGATGGCCCGTCGGCCCGGCGCTTCCAGGGTCGCATAGACCTTGCCGCCACCCGCGATGAACTGATGCAGCTTGAATGCGAACAGGGCCTTGCCGGTTGCGTCCTTGACCGCATGGGCCAGCAGCATGAAGCGCTGTAAATAGTCCCGACAGGCGTTCTCTGGCTCGCCGGACGCCTCGTGCAGCAAGCGGGCGGCCTCGGCCAGCGTGCGGGGCCGGGCCCGGCGCGGCTGGCCGCCTTCGCGGGTCAGGCCGAGGGTCAACTCGACCCAGACCGCCACCGGGTGGGCGGCCAGGGTCGCGAAGTCGGCCCCGCCGGGAACGCCAGCGCGAATGGCGTCCCCCAGTCTTCCAGCCACGGTCTGAAGAGTTTCGTGCTCGGGCGTGGTCCGGCGCAGTGTCTCGGTGACGATGTTTTGGTCGGGAATGGCGGCGCCGAACAGGCGCGACGCCACGCTCGCCACGACAGCGTTGCGCGCCGTCTGGCTGCCCTCGGTCGCCATCGTGGCCGAAGTGCCGATGCACACGAGGTTCTCGGCCAGCGCCTCCCGCACCCGGCGCACCAGCAGCGCGACATCGGCCCCCTGTCGCCCCCGGTAGGCGTGCAACTCGTCGAGCACCAGGAAGCGCAGGCCCCTGGCGTTGCGCATCACCGCCTTGTCGATGTCGCTCTGCCGGGTCATCAGCAGTTCGAGCATCATGAAGTTGGTGAGCAGGATATCCGGCGGCTGGGCCGCCATGGCTCGCCGCTCTTCGTCGGACTCCTGACCGGTGTAGCGACCGAAGGTCACCGCGCGCTCGGACGGGTTCCCGCCCAGGAACTTTTTCAATTCCTCCAACTGCGAGTTGGCCAGGGCGTTCATCGGGTAGATGACGATGGCCCGCGTGCGTGGGGTGGGGTCGGCCGCTTTCGCTTTCAGGCAGGCGTCCACGATGGGGAAAAAGTAGCCGAGCGATTTGCCGGAGCCCGTGCCCGTGGTCAGCACGTAGCTCTCGCCGGCGGCGGCCAGCCGGATGGCTTCCGCCTGATGTCGGTGCAAGGGGATCGAAAGGCCCGCCGACGAGGCGGATTGGCCGAGGCGGAAAATGGTCGCGCAGGGGGGACTCAGACACCCCGCCGCCACGAACGCTTCAACCGTCCCGCCGGACTCGAAGTTCGGGTTGATTTGGAGGAGGGGTTCGGGCCAGTACTTCTGGCTGTTGTATTGCGCGTTGACGTAGTCTCGAATGTCGTCGGCGCGGATGCGGGTGAAGCCGCGGGTGAATTGCTGGTATTCGCCGACGATGTGTTCCCGGAACTCAAAGACATCCATGAGGACTCCCTACGGGCTCGATTTCCAACCGGCGCGGCGCCATCCTGTTGCGAACGAACGGATGGCAAAGGCGCGAGAGGCTGTTCAATCCTCCAGATGGTTCGGATCCAAACCCAGGGCGCGCAGACACTCGGCCAATCGTTCGGCGCGGGTGGCGGCCTGTTCGGCGCGGGCCACGGCAGATCTCGCCAGTCGGGCCAATTCCACCGAACTCAAAAACGGCCGCCCCTCCGGGTCGTAGATCTCCAAAGTCGCCGGCGTCAGCACGAAGCGGATACCCAGCCGGGGACTGATCCAGCCGTTCAGGTGCGATACCCGCTTCAGGCGCTCGTGCTGCCGCAGCCAGATTTCAAGATGGCGGCGCTCCGGATCGTAGAGGTAGTACTCCGCGACCCCGTATTGTATTAGAACTTCTCAAGCAGATACAGCACATAACGATCAAGCATCAGCGCGGCGAACAGGCCGAACAGGTAAACGATGGAAAACCCGAAGGTTGGCATCGCCAGCCGGTCGTCACCGGCGGCGAACAGCCGGATGGTGTAGTGGAGAAACCGACCGCCCAGGATCAGCGCGCCGACCAGATAAATCCAGCCGCTCATCCCGGTCAGGAACGGCAGCAGTGAAATCGGAATCAGCAGGAGGGTGTAGAGCAGGATTTGCAGGCGGGTGAAGGCGACGCCGTGGGTGACCGGCAGCATCGGGATGTCGGCCCTGGCGTAATCGTGACGGCGATGGATGGCCAGCGACCAGAAATGCGGCGGCGTCCAGACGTAGATGATCAGGAACAGCAGCAACGCACCGGAATCGATCTGACCCGTCACCGCCGTCCAACCGAGCAGCGGTGGAGCCGCGCCCGCCGCCCCGCCGATCACGATGTTCTGCGGCGTGGCCCGCTTGAGGAACAGGGTGTAGATCACGGCGTAGCCGATCAGCGAGGCGGCGGTTAGCGCGGCGGTCAGCGGGTTGGTGAAAGCCAGCAGCAGGCTCAGACCAAGCGCGCCGATCGCCAGCGCGAAGCCCAGCACCTGCCCGGTTTCCAGATGGCCGCTCGGCAGCGGTCGGCGACAGGTGCGAGCCATCTGGGCGTCGATGCGTCGGTCCGCCAGATGATTGAGCGCGGCGGCGGAGCCGGCCAGCAGCGCGATGCCCAGTGAACCGAACAGCAGAACCTCCCACGGGGCAACCCCCGGCGTCGCCAGCAGCATCCCGACCATGGCGGTGAAAGTGATCAGGGCAACAACCTTGGGCTTGGTCAATTCCAGATAGTCGCGCCAATGGCGACGGACGCCAGCGTGCAAAGCCTGAATCGCGATCATCGTCATGAGGAAGTCTCCGGTTGAAGCCAATGGTTGAGCGTCACCAGGGATAAAAGCAACAACGCCGCGCCGCCGGTGTGGGCCACCGCCACCGGCAGCGGCAGATGCAGTAAAATGTTGGCGATCCCCAGGCCGAGTTGGACGGCCAGCAGAACGGCGATGGCGATGCCGAGGCGTCGCAAGGCGTGGGCGTGGGCGTGGGCGTGGGCGTGGGCGTGGGCGGCGGCAATCAAGCGCCCACTCAGCCAGCCCAGATACGATGCCACGACGAGCGCGCCCAGGCGATGCATCAGGTGAACGGTCACCCGGGCGTCGTTGTCCAGCACCCCACCCTCGTAGGACACGCCGAGGCCCCGCCACGGCGCAAACGCTTCCCGAAAATTCATCGGCGGCCACCAATAGGTCTGGCAGGTCGGGAAATCCGGGCAGGCCAAAGCGGCGTAATTGGCGCTGGTCCAGCCACCCAGAACGATTTGAACGACCAGCAGCGCCAGTCCCAGCAGCGCGTAACGGCGCAGTTCAGTTCCCTCTCCCTGTGCCAAGGGGGAGAGGGTTATGGTGAGGGGGTCACGATGGCCCTGGCGCAGCACCAACCAGGCCAGCAAACTCAAGGTCGCCAACCCACCCAGCAAATGCGCCACAACCACCACCGGCTTCAACTGCCAGGTCACGGTCCACATCCCCAGCAGCGCCTGAAAAATCACCAGCGCCAACAAACCCAGCGGTAGAATCACGGGCTGAGCGGGATCGCGCCGGTTCCGCCAGGCCAGCGCCGCCAGCGCCAGCACCAGTAAACCGAGCGTCCCGGCGGCATAGCGATGGATCATCTCCTTCCAAGCCTTGGCCGGCTCCACCGGGCGATGGGGATAGGCGGCGTTGGCCTCAACGATCTGACGGGCCTGGTCGGGAACGGCCAGCCGCCCGTAACAACCCGGCCAGTCCGGGCAACCCAGTCCGGCGTCGGACAAGCGGACGTAGGCGCCCAGCAGCACCACGCCCAAGGTCAGCGCCAGCGCGCCCCAGGCCAGCCGGTAAAAAAACCTCGTCCGCCTTTCGTCCATCCCACTCACCCGATCTTGGACAGGCGCAACAGCCGTCGCAAATCTTCGAGCATTCCGCGCGGCTCGCCCCCGGCGGGATAGCGCATCAGCAGGTTACCCAGCGGATCGAGCAGATAGATCCATTCGCCCGTCGCTCCTGGCGTCGGGAATGCTCCGGTCAATTCGGTCCGGGCGGCGAAGTCGGCCACGCCCACGACCATCGCCGCGTGTTCGGTCGCCAGCCACTGGCGCAACTCGGCGGCCGGTACGTCGTCGAACAGCAGCACCGTCTTTACCCGTCCGATATCCTTGCCCAACGCCAGCCGCACCTGCCGCAAGTCGTACAGAGCGGTTCGACAAGACGCCTCGCAAGCCGCCGCCGACCCGACGTACACCAGCCCCCAACGACCGCGCAACGCCATTCCATCCAGCCCCCCCTCATCCAGGGGTGTAAAGCGCAGCACCGGGAGCGGTCGCGCCGGATCCAGCAGTTCGCCATGCTGGCCCGTGCCGGCGGGCGTCCAGTGGCCGACCAGCCACCACGCCGCCACGAGCGGAACCATGAAGCAAGCGATGATGAACAGCAGCATCAAGCGCGGCCGCCAGCGGGCGGGAATCGAATCGACCTTCATCGCAAGCGATTGAGCGCTCATGACTCTGTTCATTCCGAAGGGGGCGACCGGCGCACGGCGGCCGCCAGGTAGAGAATCACCAGCGTCGCCGCCAGCGCGAACCACTGCGCGGCATAGCCCCGGTGGCGTTCCGGGCCGAACCCGCCGAAGCGGGGCTGCCAGTCGCGTTCGTAACCGTGGGGCGCTTCCGGCTCCAGCAGGATCAGCGCCGGTCGCAGCGGATAGCCGAGGATCGCGGCCAGCCGGTCGTATTCCACATAGGGCACGACGCGCGGCCAGTCGCGATCCGCGCCCACCGCGTCGCCTAGCCGCAGGCCCGGATTGGCCGGCTGCCCCAGCCAGCCGCTCACCGTCACGGGTTCGGTTGGCAGGGCCAAATCCGGCAACACCCGCCGCGATTCGCCCAGCGCGATCCAGCCCCGGTCGATCAGAATCGCGTCGCCATCGGCCAGGCGCAGCGGCGTCAACACATGGTAGCCGGCCTGTCCGGCGCGCACCTGATTGTCCAGCAACACCTGATGCGCGTTGTCGTAGCGTCCCGACGCACTGACTCGGCGGTAGCGGCTGGCGGGATGGATCACGTTCACCTCGACCAGCGGTATCGGCGGTTGCCCGGAGCGTGCGGTGAAGGCTGTTTGCAATTCCGCTTTCTGGCGCGCTCGATCCAGTTGCCAGAACCCCAGCGCCAGCAGTATCGGCGCCAGCAGCAGGGCGGCGAGCGTGGCCGCCCGGCCCGGCCGAAAACTCCAGTTTCCCAGCCGCATTCGCGCCCGCGCTCAGCGCCGAACCGCGTCGGCTATACTCGAAACAACCGTCCTCCTCCACCGGAATCCGTCCATGCCGATCAAGATCATCGTCGTCCTCGTGCTGTTGTTGATCGTGGCCAGTCTGGCGTCCGGGCTGATGTTCATGATCCGCGACCAGGGACGCGGCGCCCGCGCCGTTCGGGCGCTGACCGTGCGCGTGGCGCTGTCGGTCGGCCTGTTCCTGCTCTTGCTGCTCGCTTACGCCGCCGGCCTGATCAAGCCGCACGGACTTTGAGCGCCTCGCTACAGCCAGTAAACGAAGATAAACAGCCCCAGCCACACCACGTCCACGAAATGCCAGTACCACGCCGCCGCCTCGAAGGCGAAATGGCGTTGCGGGGTGAAATGGCCCGCCAGGCCGCGCAGCAGGATCACGGTCAGGATGATCGCGCCGATGGTGACGTGCAGGCCATGGAAACCGGTCAGCATGAAGAAGGTGGAGCCGTAGATGCCGCTGCCCAGGCTCAGGTGCAAATCCACGTAGGCGTGGCGGTACTCGATGACCTGCAAGGTCAGAAACAGCACGCCGAGCGCGATGGTCGCCGTCAGGCCCTTCAACCACTGCCCGCGCCGGTTCTCCACCAAACCCCAGTGCGCCCAGGTGATAGTCGCGCCGCTGCTCAACAGAATCAGGGTGTTGATGGCCGGCAGACCCCAGGGGTGCATCGGCGCGAAGAACCCACCGATGTCGCCCGGCCCATTGGTGGGCCAGGCGGCCTCGTATTGGGGCCAAAGCAGACTTTGCGTCAACACCCCATGGCTGGTTTCGCCGCCCAGCCAGGGCACCGCGTACTGGCGGGCGTAGAACAGCGCGCCGAAGAACGCGGCGAAGAACATGATCTCGGAGAAGATGAACCAGCCCATGCCCCAACGGAACGAACGGTCCATCTGGTCGCTGTACAATCCCCGCTCGCTTTCGTGCACCACCGTACCGAACCAGCCGAACATCGTCAGCAGGATCAGGGCCGCGCCCACCAGCAAGAGGGTGTCGCCGCCACCGTTCAACACGGTGGCCCCGCCCAGCATCAGAGTGAACAACCCGACGGAGGCGATGATCGGCCAGTAGCTCTGGTGCGGCACGTAGTAATGATCGGGCGCGTGTTCGCTCGCGTGCGTCATTCGTTGCATCCTCCTTCGGCGGTCGCGGCCTCAGCCGCCAGCGTCGTCCAACTTGAAAAAGGTGTAGGACAGCGTCACCGTGCGCACCTCCGGCGGCAACTCCGGGTCGATGAGGAAGGTGACCGGCATCGCTCGCTCCTCCCCCGGCTGGAACGCCTGGCGGGTGAAGCAGAAGCATTCCACTTTCTGAAAGTGCCGCGCCGCCAGACCCGGCGTCACGCTGGGCACTGCCTGCCCGATCAGCCGCTGGTCGGTCAGATTCCGGGCCAGATACTGGGTCTGGTAATACTGGCCGGGATGCACCGCCATCCGGGTCACCCGCGGCGCGAATTCCCACGGCGCTCCCGCGTTCAGGCTGGCGATGAACTCCACCGTCACCGTGCGCGTCTCATCCACCGCCACCGGCCGCGCCACCGCCACCCGCCCGCCGGTCTTGCCGTTCAGTCCAGTGATCCGGCACAGCACGTCGTACAGCGGCGCCAGCGCGAAGCCGAAGGCAAACATCGCCGCCACCGCCAGCAGCAGGCGACGCACCACCCGTCGGTTGGCCGCCGCCAGCGCATTCGATTCTTGCATTTCCATGTTCCCGACCTCCCCTTTACTCGACCGCCGGGGCCTTGGTGAACGTGTGATACGGCGCTGGCGATGGCAGAGTCCATTCCAGCCCCCGCGCGCCTTCCCAGACTTGATCCGTTGCTTTCTCGCCGCCGCGAATGGTTTGGATCACGTTGTACAAAAACAGCAGTTGCGAAAAGCCGAACAGGAACGCGCCGATGCTGGAAATCATGTTGAACTCGGTGAACTGCAAGGCGTAGTCGGGGATGCGGCGCGGCATTCCGGCCAGCCCGAGAAAGTGTTGCGGAAAGAACAGGACGTTGACGCCGACCACCGACAGCCAGAAATGCAGCCGGCCCAGCTTCTCGTCAATCCTGTGGCCGGTCCACTTCGGTAACCAGTAATAAACGCCGGCCATGATCGAAAACACCGCGCCCGGCACCAGCACGTAGTGGAAATGCGCCACCACGAAATAGGTGTCCTGATACTGGAAGTCGGCCGGGGCGATGGCCAGCATCAAGCCGGAAAAGCCGCCGATGCTGAACAGCACCACGAAGGCGATGGCGAACAGCATCGGCGTCTCGAAGGTCATCGCGCCGCGCCACATCGTCGAAATCCAGTTGAACACCTTTACCCCGGTCGGCACCGCGATCAGCATGGTGGTGTACATGAAGAACAGTTCGCCGGCCAGCGGCATCCCCACCGTGAACATGTGATGTCCCCAGACGATGAACGACAGAAAGGCGATCGAGGCCGTGGCGTAGACCATCGAGGCGTAGCCGAACAGCGGCTTGCGGGCGAAGGTGGGGATGATGGTGGAAATGATCCCGAACCCCGGCAGGATCATGATGTAGACCTCGGGATGGCCGAAGAACCAGAAGATGTGCTGAAACATCACCGGGTCGCCGCCGCCAGCGGCATTGAAGAAGGAGGTGCCGAAAAACTTGTCGGTCAGCAGCATGGTGACCGCGCCAGCCAGCACCGGCATCACCGCGATCAGCAAAAACGCCGTAATCAGCCAGGTCCACACGAACAGCGGCATCTTCATCAGGCCCATGCCGGGCGCACGCAAGTTCAGGATGGTGGCGATGACATTGATCGCACCCATGATCGAGGACACGCCCATCATGTGGATGGCGAGGATCACGAACGGAAAGGCCTGGCCGGTCTGCAACGCCAGCGGCGGATACAGGGTCCAGCCGCCGGCGGGTCCGCCGCCCGGCAGAAACAGGGTGGACAGCAGCAGCGCGAACGCGAACGGCAGAATCCAGAACGACCAGTTGTTCATGCGCGGCAAGGCCATGTCGGGTGCACCGATCATCATCGGGATTTGCCAGTTGGCCAAACCGACAAACGCCGGCATCACCGCCCCGAAGATCATCACCAGGGCGTGCAGGGTGGTGAACTGGTTAAAAAGATACGGATCGACGATCTGTAAGCCCGGCTGGAACAACTCGGCGCGAATGACCAGCGCGAAACTGCCGCCGACGAAGAACATCGTCAGCGAAAACAACAGGTACAGCGTGCCGATGTCCTTGTGGCTGGTGGTGAACAACCAGCGGCCCAGACCGCGCGGCGGACTGGCGTGGGCATCGTGCTCGTGATTTAGGGCGGGCGGGGCGGCGATGTTCACAGGGGTTGACCTCCGTCAGCGGCTTGGGTGGTCGGAGGATTCTTCGACTTCATGCTGGCCACCCATTGTTGGAATTCGGCCTCGGGGATCGCCTCGACCACTACCGGCATGAAGCCGTGATCCTTGCCGCACAGTTCGGCGCACTGGCCGCGATAAACGCCAGGCTTCTCGATCAAGGTCCAGGATTCGTTGATGAAGCCGGGGATGGCGTCGCGCTTCCAGCCCAGCGCCGGCACCCACCAGGAATGAATCACGTCGGCGGCGGTGGTCAGAATGCGAATTTTCTTGCCGACTGGCACCACCAGTGGCCGGTCCACCTCCAGCAGGTAGTTCACATCCTTGGTGGTAGCGTTGCGGATTTGGTCCTGGGGCGTGGCCAGAGTGCTAAAAAAGTCGATATCCTCGTTCAGATATTGGTAACGCCAGCGCCATTGGTAACCGGTCACCTTGATGGTCAAATCGGCGTCGCGGGCGTCGGCCATGCGAATCAGGGTCTTGGTGGCCGGCACCGCCATCGCCACCAGGATCAGCATCGGCACGAGGGTCCACAGCACCTCGACCAGCATGCTTTCGTGGAACTGGGCCGGCACCGCGCCGCGCGACTTGCGGTGATGGTAGATCGACCAGAACATCACCCCGAACACCACCGCGCCGATGGCCACGCAAATCCAAAAGATCAGCATGTGCAGGTCGTAGACCTCTCGACTGATGGCGGTGACGCCTGGCGTCATGTTCACGGTGAAATCGGCGCGAGCGCCGCCGCTCCACGTCCCCAGCGCGCCACCCAGGGCTATGACACCCGGCCGCACGACACAATTGCAAGCCATAGCGCTTCTCCCGTCGTTTCTTCCAATTAACAAGTAGACTGCTAATAGAATCTTGTCAATGTCCGAGCGTTCCGCTCAGAATTTAAGGGGAAGACAATAAAACCTATCGAGAACCGGTACTAAGGTTGTGGTGGTTGCACGATCCCCAGTCCATTGGGTTGGCTGGCAAAGTAGGCGGCGAGGTCGGCCACGTCCTGCTCCGACAGGGGGGTGGCCATGCCCTTCATGATGAGATTCTTGCGCGTCCCGGATTGGTAATCCCGTAACGCTTTACGCAGATAGTCCTCGTATTGGCCGGCCAGTCGCGGATACAGGAGGATGCTGCTGTTGCCGTCCGGACCGTGGCAGGCCACGCAAGCGGCGCTCTTGATTTTACCGGCGGTGGCGTCGCCCCGAATCGGCTGGGCTGGTACAGTGGACGTGGATCCAGCGACATAGGCGGCGATGTCTCGAATATCCTGTTCGTTGAGGGAAAACGCATTGGCCTGCATGGTCGGATGCGAGCGGTCGCCGGCTTGGTAGGACTTGAGCGCGGCGACGATGTAATCGGGATGTTGGCCACCCAATCGGGGCACATGATAGTTGGGATAGGCGTTGGCGTAGCCGGGAATGGCGTGGCAGCCGGCGCAGGTCGCAAATTTGCTCTTGCCGGCGACTGGATCGCCGCCGGGCGAATCGCCGCCGGCTTGAACGACGCAGGACAGGGCGCCGCAAATCCCCGCTACTACAAAATGCCGCGCTGTGGATCGAATCATGTCATCCTCGCGAAGGTATTTGGAATCGGCATACACAATGCTCGCGCATTGTTTAACGTTTCAAAGCATCGGCGACGACGTACAGGTTTTCAACCCATGGCCATCGAACGCAGCCAAGTCAAAACCGATGGAAATTGGTAGAGCGAGGCGCATGCAAGAGTCAAAATTTCCAGCACTTCCGCTCGATCTTCTTGTTAACTTCATCCCTGTCCGGAACGCGCCGGTCAACGCGGTGGCTATGTTCGTGCGGGCAGGGGCTGGGTCGTGGGGATAGCTCTCGGGTGAGGAGGCGTGTTGCCCGGCAAACCTGCAATCTCCACCGCCAGCCGCGCCCGCAGCACCGTTAGCGCGGCGCGACCTTCCCCCAAATCTTGGTTGAAGTTCCAAGGTTCGACCACGGCGAGAGAAATCTTTCTGCGAACTTCAAGGAGTTTCTGTTTTTTGCAACTGTTTCTCATTTGCATGGTCTTCTTGGAACGACGCCGTCGGCGCCAACCGCACCGCTATCAACCGCGGCAAAATCCAAAGAGTGGCGTATCTTAACCATGAGGGAGAGGTAGAGATGATTGCTTCTGTTCCCGTGATTGAAAGCTCGCTGACCACGCCCAGGGTTCGCATCGTTTCCACCGACCAGCCTTGGGAATGGCTCGGCGCCGGCTGGAAAGACCTGTGTCGAACGCCTCTGGCCAGCATCTCCTACGGGCTGATCTTCGTGGTCCTGGGCTATTGGATGGTCTATATGGTCGAGGCGCGATTCCAGTACGTGTTGGCCCTGACCACCGGCTTCCTGCTGGTGGGGCCATTCCTGGCAATGGGGCTGTACGACCAGGGCTTTGAAGGTGAGTCGACCCCTGATAGGTTATACCAAATACTACTAAAAATCTACTTTATGAAGTAGC
>JBDHRD010000202.1:0-5377 GCA_039807425.1 Candidatus Contendibacter sp.
GCCCTGCTGGCGCAGCGCCGCGATCCGTTCCTCCAGCGGCGGGTGGGTCATGAACAGCTTGCGCAGACCGTCGCCCAGGCCGCCGTTGATGCCAAACGCCGCCATTTGCGAGGGCAGTTGCGAGGGTTCGTGCAACTGCTGCAGACGCTCCAGCGCCGCGATCATTTTGCCGCGGCCGGCCAGGCGGGCGCCGCCGGCGTCAGCGTGAAATTCGCGGTAGCGGCTGAACCACATCACGATCACCGACGCCAGCAAACCGAACACGATTTCCAAGACTATGCTGGTGATCCAGTAGCCGATGCCGGGACCGCTGCGCTCCTCGCCCCTGGATAGAAATTGATCCACCAGATAGCCGACGACCCGCGACAGCACGATCACGAAGGTGTTAAGCACGCCCTGAATCAGGCTGAGCGTCACCATGTCGCCGTTGGCGACGTGGCTGACTTCGTGGCCCAGCACCGCTTCCACTTCATCGGCGCTCATTTGTTGCAGCAGGCCGGTACTGACCGCCACCAGCGCCGCGTTGCGGTTAGCGCCGGTGGCAAAGGCGTTGGGTTCGGGCGAGTCGTACAACGCGACTTCCGGCATGCCGATCCCCGCCGCCCGCGCCTGGCGCTGGACGGTTTCCACCAGCCAGCGCTCGGCCTGGGTGCGCGGTTGTTCGATGACCTGGGCGCCGACCGACATCTTGGCGATCCATTTCGACATCAGCAGCGAGATCAGCGAACCGCCCATGCCGAAGATGGCGGCGAAGATCAGCAGGCTGGGTAGATTCAGGCCCGATTGATGGAGGAAACGATCCACGCCCAGCAGGCGGGCCACCATGCCCAGTAACAGCATGACCGCCAGGTTGGTGGTGACAAACAGTAAAATGCGTTTCATGACAAACTCCAGTGGAAGGGTTGCTGGCAAATCTATGGGTATGTCATCTGGAATTTCAAGCGAGTTCCGTTCGGCGGGTGATGAACATGGCGTCGCCGTAGCTGAAAAAGCGATAGCGCCGTTCGACGGCGTGACGATAGGCGTTCAGCGTCGCGGCGCGTCCGGCGAAAGCCGCCACCAGCATCAGCAGGGTAGATTCCGGCAAGTGAAAGTTGGTCAGCAAGGCGTCTACACAGCGGAAGCGGTAACCGGGATAAAGGAAGATGCGGGTTTCGCCACGCCACGGTTGAACCTCGCCGTTTTGAGCGGCGGTTTCCAGGGCCCGCACCGCCGTAGTGCCGACCGCGATCACTCGCCCGCCGCGCGCCTGGGCGGCGGCGATCTGTTCGCAGGCTTCCGCACCGATATCGATCCATTCGCTATGCATGATGTGGTCTACGATGCGCTCGACCCGCACCGGCTGGAAGGTGCCCGCCCCGACGTGCAGAGTGACGAACGCCCGCGCCACATCCATGACCGCCAGCCGGTCGAGCAACGCCTGATCGAAGTGCAAGCCGGCAGTGGGTGCCGCCACCGCACCGGGCTGGCGGGCGTAAATGGTTTGATAGCGCTCGCGATCTTCCGGAGTCGGCGCACGGCGGATGTAGGGCGGCAGCGGCGTTTGTCCGTATCGTTCCAGCAGCGCCAGCCACGGTTCGTCGCTGTCGAGCTGGATTTCGAACAGATCGCCGTGGCGGCCGAGCACGGTGGCGGCGAAACCAGCGTCGAACCGCAACGCGCCGCCGGGTTTTGGCGACTTGCTGGCGTTGAGCTGGACCAGCGCCCGGCGCTCGTCCAGCAGTCGCTCGACGAGCATCTCGACGCGTCCGCCGCTGGCCTTGTGGCCAAACAGCCGCGCCGGGATCACCCGAGTGTCGTTGAACACCAGCAGATCGCCGGGCCGCAGCAATTCCGGCAATTCGCGGAACATTCGGTCTTGGAGCGCACCGCGGACGCTGTCCAAGGTCAGCAATCGGCTGTCGCCGCGGCACGCCGGCGGTTGCTGGGCGATCAGTTCCGGCGGGAGATCGTAGTAGAAATCCCGACGCCGCAGCGTGTCGGCGGGTTCCGATGCTGGATCGCCCCCCCCTTGCGTTTCCGCTGCGGGCCGGTCAATGTTGAACCCTTGCTGGCTGAAAAACTCTGAACCCATCATCACCTTCGTTCATACTCTGGATACTGAAATGCACAAAATCCCGCTCGTTGCTGCTGTTTTGTACGCTGCCGGCGCGCTGGCCGCCGATCCCGTTCCGCCAGCCGCGCCCGCTCCCGTCGCCGCCTCGGTCAAACAACCGGATCTGACCCAACTGCAACAGGCCTTGAGCGGCGCCAAGCCCGACAGCGTTGCGCCGACCGCCATTCCGGGACTGTACGAGGTCGTGTTGGGTGGTCAGGTGTTGTATCTGAGCGAGAACGGCCGGTTCGCGGTGCAGGGCGACATTATCGACCTGGGGTCGCGCGCCAATCTCACCGATAACCGTCGCGACGAGTTGCGCGGCAAGGCCATCGCCGCGATCAGCGAGAGCGATATGGTGGTGTTCGGACCCGAAGGGCCGGTCAAGCACACGATCACCATCTTCACCGACATCGACTGCGGTTACTGCCGCAAGATGCACAGCCAGATCACCGACTACAACAAGGAGGGCATCAAGATACGCTACCTGATGTTCCCGCGCGAGGGCGTCGGTTCCGAATCGTTCGACAAGGCAGTGGCGGTTTTGTGCTCGGACAACCGCCAGGAAGCGCTAACCCGGGCCAAGCGCGGCGAAAAGGTTGAGAGCAAGACTTGCGACAATCCGGTGCAGGCCCAGTACGAGCTAGGCCAGAAGGTGGGCGTCCGAGGGACGCCGAGCATGATTCTCGAATCCGGCGAGATGCTGCCTGGCTACGTGCCGCCCGCCCAGTTGGCCAAGATGCTGGCGGAGAACAAGGCCCCCAAGCCAAGGGCGCAACCCTGACAAAAGCGCCAAGACGTTGAGGAGGGCATGGTGTTCTTCGATCAGAAAATTCATCTGCTCAATTTCGACATCCCCGATACCTTGACCATCGCGGGCGACCGGGTCGAACTGTCCGGGCCAGGCATCCGGCTGGGAGTGCGTTGCGCCGAGGTATTCCCGGGTTGCTTGCGATTGCAGTTCACAAACGCCGCTGTCGCCGACCCGCGCCAGCATTCGGACGCTGTGTTGCCGGAATGGCGGGGTGGTCAGCCGGTCGCGCCGCGGAGGGAGGCAGACCACCGGGCGGTATTCGTGGTGGAGGCGGGTCGGGTCGAATTGGGCGCGGCGACCGTGCGACTGGAACTGGCCGGGTTCACCCTGGTGACGGTCGCCGCTGGCCTTGGCGCGTGCGGCGAGGCGCTGTTGCTGAATTTCGCTATCGAGACGGTGGAGGGTTGCTACGGTTTCGGCGAGCGCACCAAGCGCCTCAACAAGCTGGGCGACAGCGCCGATAACCTGACCGTGGACGTGGTTTCGGTATTCCGCCACACCTACGCCCGCGATGATTACAATCCCACCTACGTTGCCATTCCGTTCGCAATCCTCAAAAGCAGCGAGCGGTTTCTGGGTCTGTTTTTCGACAATCCCGGCCGGGCGATCCTGGACGCCGGCAAAGTTCAGCCGGGCGAATTCGGCTACCAGTCGCTGGGCGGCAATACCGACCTTTATCTCCTCGCCGGCCCCAGCCTGCCGGAGGTCGCTCGGCGTTACGCGGCGCTGACCGGGCGGACGTCACTGCCGCCGCTGTGGGCGCTGGGCTATCACCAGTGCCGCTGGGGCTATCAGCGCGAGGCGGAGTTTCGGGAACTGGCCGCGCAATTCGCCGCCGCCGACGTGCCGGTCAGCGCCTTGTGGTACGACATCGACTACATGGATGGCTATCGGCTGTTTACCTGGGATCGGGTGAACTTTCCTGACCCTGCCGGGTTGAATCGCGAACTCAAGGCGGCGGGCATTCGCACCGTGACGATTGTGGACCCCGGCGTGAAACGCGAACCGGGCTACGCGGTTTACGACAGCGGACGGGAGCGGGCTGTATTTTGCCAGACCGCGAGCGGGCGCGAATACGTGGGCAAGGTCTGGCCGGGCGATACGGTGTTTCCCGACTTTACCTTGGAAACCACCCGCGCCTGGTGGGCCGGCTGGCTGGCCGGGTTCCTGCGCGAGGGCGCGGTGGATGGCGCGTGGCTGGACATGAACGATCCCGCCACCGGCCACAGCCGAACGGAAGAGATGCGGTTCCAGCATGGCGCGATTCCGCACGACCGCTATCACAACCAGTACGCACATTTCATGGCCATGGCCAGCCGCGCGGCCTGCGATGACGTCGACCCCGACGGTCGGCCGTTCCTGCTGACCCGCAGCGCCTGCGCCGGAACCCAGCGTTACAGCGCGGTGTGGACCGGCGACAACGCCAGCAACTGGAAACATCTGCGGATGGCATTGCCGTGTTCGCTGAACCTGAGTCTGTCGGGCGTGGCGTTCAACGGCCCCGACGTGGGCGGCTTCATGGATGACACGAACGCCGAGCTGCTGGTGCGCTGGCATCAGGCGTGTTGCCTGTTCCCGTTTTTCCGCAACCATTCCGCCAAACATTCCCGGTTTCAGGAGCCGTGGCAATTCGGGCCGGAGCCGCTGGCTGCCATTCGTGGCGCGATCCGCACCCACTATCGGCTGTTGCCATATCTGTATCAGTGCTTCTTCGCGCACTGGCGCGATGGCGATCCGGTCATTCGTCCGTTGCTCTATCACTATTCCGGATCGGAATACACCGATGTGGACGATCAATATCTGGTCGGCGATGGATTGTTGGTCGCGCCGATCCTGCACGGTGAAGGACAGGGGCCGGAAGTCGTTCGCAATGGCCTGAAAATGCAGGAACGGTCGGTGCTGTTGCCGCCGGGCTGGTGGTTCGACCTGAACCGGGGCGAATGGGTGAAAGGCGGGCGGGCGATTCCGTATGCTGCCGCGCTGGATGAACTGCCGCTATTCACCCGCGACGGCGTGGTGCTGCCGTATTACGCTGGGCCGCTGCAAAACAGCTTCATGGATTTGCGCACTGTCGAACTGCACCTGTTTTGCCGGGATCAGCTGGCGCGGTTCGAGTATTTCGTGGACGACCGGGAAACGCGGCGCTACGAAACCGGCGCTTACGGCATCGCCCGCATCGCGGCTGAAATTCAAGGCGAACGGTTGCGGGTCATCATCGTCGAATCGGGCGATTATCCGACCGACACGGTGAGTTTCACGCCAGTAGTTTACGGTCACCCGGAAGTGCGGGAGTTGGAGTTGACCGTCAATGGCCGCACCACGATCCGACCCTTGGGAACTGAACGGCGCGAGTGGCTGTGCCGGGATTGGACCGTGCGAGTTTGAACTCTGGGGCAGGGCTTTGAAGGTGAGTCGACCCCTGATAGGTTATACCAAATACTACTAAAAATCTACTTTATGAAGTAGCC
>JBDHRD010000013.1:0-30611 GCA_039807425.1 Candidatus Contendibacter sp.
CCCCGCTGCGAGTACAAAAACCATGGCCCGGACCATCACAAGGGGTTTTCCCTGGAAGATCAGGGAGCCACCTTCTTCGTCCGGGTCTTCGCCCAGGATCAGCCGGTGCGGGCGGTGCCGATGATCCCGGAGGAGGCCTTCCCGGTCGCGGCGCTGGTGGTGCGTCAGTTGCAAGCCGCCACGCCCGGTTTGGAGGGCGCCGCCCTGCTGGCGGTGCTCCGGGGCACGGTCGGGCGGATGAAACCGGTCGGAGGGCGCGGCTCGTGAGCGCGGTGCGTCCGGGTGATCGGCAGCGGCGCGGCCGGCCTACTGCGGCGCCAGCCATTCCCCTGCCGACCCCCACTCTGGCCCGGCCACTGCGCGAGTTGAGCGCCGTGGTCGAGCGTTTGGTCCAGGAACTTGCCAGCCACCTCCGATTGAGTAAAATATTACTCAATCGGAGGTGACCCATGTCCCGCTTTCAAGCCCTGACCAACGCCGTGCTCGACGCCGAACTTGCGCAATTGCGCGCGCGGCTCGGCCTCGAACCGAACCAGAAAGCCGAGCTGTTGCGCGAGATGGCGGCTATCGCCGGCTGGGTCGCGCGCCAGGCCGAACAAGGGCGGCGCATCGAAGCGCGCCGCAACGACGGGAAGGTCGAACCGCTGGCCCATCCGGTGCTGGAGCGACTGCGAACGGCGGCGGAACAGCCCGTCGGCGCGCGGCTGGCGCTGAGCGACGCCGAAGTCCGACGCCTGGCCGCCGTGCTCGATGGCGGCTTCGATCCACCCCCCGCGCTGCGCGCGGCGCTGGCGAACCTGGCGCGGGCGGACCGCCGGCCGCCGGCCCTGCATTGGCCGCCGGCGGCGTGAAGCATGGCGCTGCGCCTCGAACCGCTGAACCGGTCCCATCGCCCGCTGCTGGCCGACTTCCAGAACCCCCAGGCGTCGCTCGTCGACTACCTCCAGCGGTACGCCTGGCGCCACGCCGAGAAGGACCTTCTGGCCCGGACGTATCTGGCCCTCGATGCGGGAGCGGGCACGCCGCGACTCGCCGGGTATTTCAGCCTGGCGACGGTCAGCGTCGACCGGGCGGCGGTCGCCAGGCTGCCCGAACTAGATCGGCTGCCGCGCTTCCCGATTCCGGGCATTCTGCTCGCGCGCCTGGCCGTGGACACCCGCGTCCGGGGCCAGGGGCTGGGCCGCTACCTGTTTGAAGCGGCGTTGGGATTGACGCTCCAGCTCGCCCAGACCGGTCCGGTGGCCTTCCGGTGGTTCGTCACCGACGCGCTCGATGCCGAAGCCGCGCGGTTCTACCAGCATTTTGGCCTCGCCCCGCTGGGCGACGATTTCCCCTGCCGGATGGTGCTCGACCTGCGGCCCCTGCTCGCCGGTCGATCCCCCACCTGACCGGTGGTAGGTCGGTCGACCGCGACGGCGCGCGACGGTGTTTCACGCCTCGCAGATCGATGGCCTGCCGACACTGGAGGAGGCTTCCGGCGCGGTCGAGTCGGTGACGGAAGCGAATTGAAAAGCGTTGCTAAACGAGTTGCCGGAACCCGACGGGCGGCACGTCCATGTAATGAAGATCCTACAATTTCTTCATTTCAGGGTTTATAGTTTAAGGCGTGAGCAACAACAGCGACGAATGAAGCATGAGCGGTTCCAGGAAACGACCATGGTATCCGCCATGCTCACCCGCCCATGAGCCGTCGGCGCTTCGGAAAGCGGTCCAGAACGCTCCCTGATTCTCTCCTTGCGAGAGGACCGGTTGGGGGTGAGGGAGTTTTGGAGTCGGCCTGTTCCCTTCGCTGAAGGGCTTGAAGGGCGGACCGTCGGACGGGCGGAATAACAACGAAACATCTGTAGTGAACCTTGAAAATGGCTCGGATGGACTGGCGGTCGGTTCTCTTCGACTCCACGCGAGGTCTGTTCAACCACTTGGATACACTGGCGCGACGGCGCTTTCCCACCGATTCCGGTCTGGCGGAGGAAGCGTTCAACTCGGTGCTGGACGCGCTGAGCCGCGACGACTGGGCGCGCTTGGCGCGGTTCGACGGTCGTGGCAGCGCCGAGGGGTATCTGGTCCGCACCTTCAGTCACGCACTGGAGGACTTTGCCCGCCAGCGGTTCGGCCGGCCCCGGCCACCGGCGATCATCGCCCGACGCGGCGGCGTGTGGTTGCGAGTTTATCAATGCTTGATCGTGGAACGCCGGCTGGAACCCAGCATCGTCGATGCGCTGGCCGCCGATACCGAGTGGTCGGTGGCGGACATCACCGCGGCAATCCGCGAGGTCAAGGCCCTGTGCCGGTCGGCGACGAACTCAAGCGCCTTTGTGCCGCTGGATGACGAACTGGACCCGACCGCAATCCGGGAAGCGACAGTCGAACCACCCCCCGAACCCGAACGCCAATTGCAACGGTCGCTGCGCGAGCGGCTTGTGTGCGAACTCTCCCGCCTGTTTGATCCGGTGAACCCCACTGCAAACGACGATGGCTGGACGGAACTGGACGTCGAGGATCGCGTGCTGATTCGCTTGCTCTATGCCGAAGGCCTGTCGCTGGCCGCCAGCGCCCGACTGCTGGGCCGCGCCGAGCACGAGGTCCGGCGGCGGCATCAGCGCCTGCTCAGAACGCTGCGCCAGCAGTTGCCACCCGCCACCGCGGATTGGGTGGATTGAAAAAAGAACTGGATTGTGGGTGTCGGATGAGCCGTCCATGTCCGTCTCTCTCGATGTAGAGCGGAGATCCGACCATGCGCCTTAACCCCAAAGACCGACCACGCTTGCTCCATCTGCTGGACCACGCCCCAGCGAAGACCGATGGCCCGCCGCCGTCGGTCGATGAATTAATGGCTTTGAGCGATAACACCCTGAACCCGGAACGCCGGCGGCAGGTCTTGGCGTGGCTGGCCAGTGATGGGGAACGGACCCGCGATTGGGTGCGGATGCAGCAGGATTGGGAGCGGGTGCGCGGCGAGTTACGGAAACCTCCTCCGGCAACGCGGCGGGTGACCTGGCGCTGGGTAGGCTCGTTCGCAGGGCTGGCGGCGGTCGCCACCGTGGTGGGACTGCTGGTCGTACCGGTTTGGCGGGGCGATCCCACGGCGGCGCTGGACGATCTGGCCTGGCCGGCCGACGTGCGCCCCTTGCATTGGGCGTTGGGCGCCAAGAGTTCGGAGCCGGTGGCGGAAGCGCCGGCCGCCACGGCGCGGGTGGCGTTCGCCGCCGGGGTCGCGACCGTGCTGGCCCGGGCGCCAGCGGCGGCGGACTGGGCGCGGCTGCGGGATCATTACGCCGAGCGCGGCGTGACCAGCCGTTGCCCGGGCGTGTGTTCGGTCGAGGAGCGGGGGGCTTGGCAACGCGGGCGCTGGGCGGCGCGGGTGCGGTTGGCTTGTTTGAGCGATAGCCCGCCCCAGGAAGCGATGACGGTTTTGGCCGCCGCGCGGACGGCGGTAACGGCGGCGGATGTCCCGCCCGTGGGAACGACACTGAGCGCGTTGTGTCAGGAAGCGGAGCGGCTGTTCGAGCGGTATGAATGATCGGCATTCCAGTTGGGGGGGGAATCGACATGCGTTGGAGAGAACGGTGGTGTTGGCAAGGGCTGCTGCTGGTGGCGTTGGTGGCGTTGGGCGGGTTGCCGGCGGCGCTGGCGGCCGGCCGGTTCGCCTTGGTGATCGGCAACGCGGGCTATGCCGAGAGGCCGTTGACGAATCCGCCCAACGACGCGCGGGCGATGGCGGCCTTGCTGCGCAAGCTGGGCTTCACCGTGACCGAGAAAAACAATCTTGATCTACGCGGGTTTCGCAGTCAGGTGAACGCCTTTCTGGACCAGAGCCGGGGCGCGGAGCTGCGGTTGTTCTTCTACTCCGGGCACGGGGCGAGCTACGACGGCGACAACTACCTGCTGCCGATCGGGCACGGCGTGACCCGCAAGCACGAATTGCCGGATCAGGCCTACTCGCTCAAGACGCTGCTGCGGGGATTCAAGGAACAGAGCGGCGTCAACCTGGTGTTGCTGGACTCGTGCCGGGATGCGCCGTTTGGCGACGCCAAATCGATCTGGGACGACAGCAAGGGGATGAAGCCGATCCAGCCGCAGGAAGGCGTGCTGATCGGCTATGCGGCGCAGAACGGGCGCACGGCCAGCGACAACTCGGGCGGCGGCAACAGCCTGTACACCAAATACTTGCTACAGCAATTAAGCCAGCCGCTGGAACTGCGGGAAGCCCTGATGCGGGTGCGGCAGGGGGTGTACGACGAAAGCCATGGCGAGCAGCGGCCGACCACGGAAGATGAAGTGCTGGGGAAGGTGTATCTGGCGGCGGCGGCGGACACGCCGGTGGAACCGCCCTCGGTGACCACCGGGACGCTGGTGATTCGCAACAGCCAGCCGCCGGGTGCGGTGCTGTACGTCGATGGCAAGCGGCAGGGAGCGGCCCCGCAAACGCTGACGCTGAAGGCCGGCGAGCACACGATTGAAGCCAAACAGGCGGGCTATGCCGATTACCGGGACACGGTGCAAGTGCGGGCCGGGGAACAGACGGTGCTGAACGTGGTGCTGACGGCGGTTCGAGAGGAACCCGCGTCGGCGGAACGGTCCCGGCAACCATTCGAGCTGGAGATGGTGACCATCAAGGGTGGGTGTTTTCAGATGGGCAGTCCGGAGTCGGAAACGGGTCGGGAGAGCGACGAGCGCCCGCACCGGGCCTGTGTGAAAGACTTTGCCCTGGGCCGGACTGAAGTCACGGTGGGGGAATTTCGGCGGTTCGCAGCGGCGACGAGCTATCGAACGGACGCTGAGAAGAACGCGGGTGGAAAGGAAGGCTGTTTTATCGCCTACCGGGAAGGGAGCGAATGGAAATATGGTTATCGGACCGGCTATTCCTGGAAGAACCCCAGTTTCCGGCAAGGTGACGATCACCCGGTGGTCTGCGTCAGTTGGAACGACGCGAACGCCTATGTGAAGTGGCTCTCGCAGGAAACGGGCCAGTCCTATCGGCTGCCGACGGAAGCGGAATGGGAATACGCGGCGCGGGCAGGGACGACGAGTGCGCGGTACTGGGGGGACGACCCGGATCAGGCGTGCCGGTACGCCAATGTGGGGGACCAGACGGTGAAAATGGCTTTCCCCGATTGGACGATTCACGACTGCGCGGACGGCGTGGTTTACACGGCCCCGGTGGGTTCGTTCCAGCCGAATGCCTGGGGCTTGAAGGACATGTTGGGCAATGTGTGGGAATGGACCTGCTCGGTGTATGACAAGGATTACGGTGGCGGGGAGCAGAAATGCACCGAAAAAGATACAACCGGCCCCCTGGCGGTGCGGGGCGGCTCCTGGTTCAACGTTCCCGCGAGGGTGCGTTCCGCCCTCCGCAGCGGGGACGGCCCGGCCGGCCGCGACTACTACCGGGGGTTTCGCCTCGCCAGATCATTCTAACCCTTTGATCTTTAGTCTTTTACCCTTTATCGCCCGCGCAGCGGGCGTTCTTTTCCGCGCGATTTTTTGGGGGAGTTATCCATAGGTGGTCGATGAAACTGTGCGCGACGCCGTGCCCCGGGCGGTGCAAGCTTGCCACGAACTGCTGGTTTGGCTGATCCCGCAACTGGATTTGTTCCCCCGCGCCCGGCGGTTCACCTTGGGCGAACGGCTGGAAAGCGGCCTGTTGCGGGTGCTGGAAGCGTTGGTCGAAGCGGCCTACAGCCGCGAGAAACGGGCGGCGCTGGCCATGGCCAACCGCACCCTGGAAGTCGAACGCCACCTGTGGCGGCTGGCCCACGAACTGCGCGTCATCCCGCTCAAACGCTACGAACACGGCGCGCGGCTGATGGACGACCTGGGCCGGCAAATCGGTGGCTGGCTCCGCTCCCGGCCGGAGAGCACCGCATGAAACGCCTGCGCGACCTCTGGCCGCAACTCATCGCCTTCGACAACCTGTGGCGAGCCTGGCGGCAGGCGCGCTGCGGCAAATCGCGCAGCGCCGGCGCGGTCGCCTTCGAACTCGACCTGGAGCGCGAACTGCTGGCCCTGCAACGGGAATTGGCGGACGGCACCTACCAGCCTGGCGCCTACCGCCTGTTCACCCTCTACGAACGCAAACCCCGGCTGATCGCCGCCGCCCCGTTCCGCGACCGGGTGGTGCATCACGCCGTCATGAACGTCATCGAACCGCCGCTGGATCGCACCTTCATCTTCGATTCCTACGCCTGCCGCCACGGCAAGGGCACCCACGCCGCCGTGGATCGCTACCAGCGCTGGGCGCAACGCTACCCCTACGTCCTCAAGCTCGACATTCAACGCTACTTTCCCTCCATCGACCACGCCTTGCTCAAAGCCAAGCTGCGGCGACGCATCGCCGATCCTCACGTTCTCACGCTACTGGACCGGATCATCGACGGCAGTCCCGAGGCAGCCGCTGGCGACCCGATCCATTTCCCCAACGATGACCTGCTCACCCCGCTGGAACGGCGGCGCGGCATCCCCATCGGTAACCTCACCAGCCAATTCTTCGCCAATCTCTACCTCGACGACCTCGATCACTGGCTGAAAGAACAATGCCGCGTCCCCGCCTACTTGCGCTACGTGGACGATATGGTGCTGCTCGCCGACGCCAAGCCCGAACTGCACGACCATCACACCGCGCTGGCCGAGTTTCTAAGCCGGGAACGACTGCGCCTGCACCCGCGCAAGGCCCAGGTCAGCCGCACCCGCGACGGCCTCAACCTGCTCGGCTACATCGTCTTTCCCCACCGGCGACGACTGCGCAACGACAACGGCCTGCGCTTCCGGCGGCGGTTGCGGCAATTCGCCCGCGCCTACGCCCAGGGCCGCCTCACCCTCGCCGCCATCGACCCCAGTGTCCAAGCCTGGATTGGTCACGCCCGCCACGCCGACACCTTCGGTCTGCGCCAAAGCATTTTCAATGCGGTATCTTTTAGTCGGGGAGCGGGCCGATAGGCGGCCCCCTGGCGGTGCGGGGCGGCTCCTGGAACAACAAACCCGCGAGGGTGCGTTCCGCCAACCGCAACAGGAACGACCCGGCCAACCGCAACAACAACCAGGGGTTTCGCCTCGCCAGCCCGCCCGCGATCCAGAACCGCCGCGTCCACGGATGCGACGGGCGCGAAGCGCGGGTGATCATGAGTCCGCTTCCGGGACTCGTAGGGACGGGAGCGCCGAATAGTTTTGCCAGGGACGACGGAACGCGGGGCCCGAGGATGACCGAAGGTTCCGCGTTCATTTTCTTCGCGGTCTGACGGCATTTCCCCACCCAGCGTGGGACCGACAAATCGCCCCGACGGGTCATTAGGGGGAACGTCGTTCAACCGGATAAGGATAGGTATTACCGCCCCGCCGGTTGCAACGGCGCCAGGGGCGGAGGAGGAGGGGCGATATGCGCCACCCACGCCTGCCCGGCCAGTTCCGGCGCCTGCGCGAGCGGCAAGGTGACCGTGGCCTGGGCCTCGATGCGCTGCACGGGCCATTTCCGCTCCTTGGCCCAAGCCTCCAGTTGCCCCCCGGCGGCGGCCTCGGTCAGCACCACCGCCACCGGCTGCGACTGCTGATCCCGGCTCGCCCGCGCCAGCACCACCTCGCGCACCAGCGCGGGCGTCAGCTTCAACCGCCAAGCCTGCCGTTCCCCGCCGGCTCGGCCCGCCAGCGCCTCCCGCCACGGTTCGTCGGTCCAGCGCCGCGCGTCGCCAAAGCTGAAAAAGCGATAACGCGCGCCCCGATAGGTCTGCCGATCCACGGTCAGCACCGCCTCGCGGGCGAAGCCGGTCGCGGCGTGGAGAATGTCCGGGGTCCGGCCGTCCACCCCGGTGTGCACGTCCACCACCACCGGCAGGGAAGCCCGTCCCGCCAGTTGATCCAGCCGCTGGGGCAAGCCGCGCAAAAAGGCCTGCTCGTCCAGCGAGAGTGGCTTGCGGCTTCCCGCCAGCGTCGCCGCCCGCTGCAAGAGTTGATTCAACTCCACCCAGCGCGGCTGCACCGGTTTCGGCACACGCCGGGCCAACTCGGCGCCGAACGCTTGCAGTGCGCGGATCGCCTGCGGGGCGGGTTCGATCACCGCGCCGCGCTGGGCCGGATCGGCGGCGGGGGCTTCGATGCCCTTGCCGGTCGCGGTGTAAGACTGGGCCTGATACAGCAATTCGGCGTGTTTGAACTCGGTCCACAGCCCCTTGATGGTCTCCGCCCGCTGCGGCCAGTCCGGGCCAGGGCCGTCCAGATAAGCAGTGAACGCCTTAATCCGCCAGCCTTCCAGCCCTTGACCTCCCGTGGCCAGCTTTTGCAGCTCGCCCCAGGCTGGATACTTCTCGAACGCGGTTTCGCCGTGCTGGGTCAACTGCTCCCGCAACGGCGGGACGCCCAGCGCCGCCACCCACTCATCCACCAGTGGACGCACCTTGGCCGGCCCGAAACCCTCGATCACCCCGAACCCCAAGGGTTTCTTGGCCGGGGTCTGGCCCTGCCAGGCCCCGGTGGCGTTATAAACCAGCCGCTGGAACGCCCGGCTGTCGGCCGCTTCCAGCAGCGGCGCGAAGCGATAGCCGGTCAGCGCATCGCGGGCGGTCAGGCCCGGCTCCAGCTTGCCGACGTCGATGCTGGCCGACAGCACCTGTGGTTGCCGGCCGTCCTGCCGCGCCTTTTTCAACAGCGCCTGTCCCCAGGCCAACGGATCGTCCGGCTTTGCCGCGACCCCGGCCACGAACTTCAAATCCACGCTGGCCGGCTGACCGGGCAGCAAATCGGCGATGCTGGCTTGCAACGCGCTCAGCGCCGCCGCCGGTTCCATACCGTGCAGGTTGTTCAACCGCGCCAGTTGCGCCAGTTGTTCCAGCAGCCGCTGGCCGGTCGCGGCGTCCAGCCCCAGCGCGGCGCTGGGAACCAGCGGAAACAGCGCGGTGGCGGTGTAGCGATAGGCGCGGAAGAAACGCTGGCGGGCCTCGCTCTCGGCATACGCAGCGCGGGGCAGGAATTGCGAATAATCCATCCGGTAGCCGAACAGCGGCGAGGGCGCTTCGCCCGCCGCGTCCCGCACCAACCGATATTCCGCCTTCGCCCGCTCGCTCAGGCCGTCCGGCTGGTCGGCCAGCAGGGCTTGCAGCAGTTGCAGGAAATCGCGGTTGGCGGCGGTGGCCGGGGTATCGGGTTCGCCCGCCAGCGCCTTAAGCAGCGCCGCCGCCGCCGCGTTCAGCCGGGGCGCGACGGTTTCGGCCTCGTACACCGGCAGGGTGTCCTGCCACAGCCGGGTCACGGCATGGGCCAGCAGATCGACGGTGATCAGATCGCCGATCGCCAGCTCGCGGTTTTCCTCGTACAGGGCGGAGAAGGTCAGGGTGGTTTCCGGCGCCGCGCCGAGAACGCCGCTGAAGCGGTCAAAGTCGGGCGGGGCATCGCCGCCGCTCGCCAGCCACGGCGCGGCGAGCAGCAGGGCCAAAGCGCCGCCGCGCGCCAGGGTGCGCCAGGGACCGGGTTTATAGCAAGATGGACGCCATGACATGGGCATTTCTCCAGTAGGATTGGATCCAGGGTCAGTCAGTGACTATGGACGGACACGCGGTCCGGATGAAACAGGGCGGCCTGGATATTTTTACCGAACGAACGGCGGGAGTCCGTTCGTTCAGCCCGTTCGCGACCACCAAAAAAATCCGTCGCCCGGCTGTCGGAAACATCCTCCCTGTCCGTTATCTCCGAATGTAGGCGCAACCAACCAACCCTCAACCCACCGTGGAGAACGTTCCCATGTCGCGTAGCAACCGCCTCATCCCGCTGTTGACCCTCCTGGCCCTGACCGCCGCCAGCCCGGCGCTGGCCGAGGACACGCCGTACCAACCGTCCCTGCAAGTCGGCCGCGACGACGGCCCGCCCCAGGCCGGCGACTTCCAGCTCCAGATCAGCAACCCCAGGCCCCAATACCGGTTGAAAGACCGAATTGAGTTTTATGTCGCCGGCAACCAGGATTTCTTCCTCTGGGCCTACACCGTCGATCAAAACGGCCAGGCCACCGTGCTGGTGCCCGGCCCGGCGCAATCCGGCAACAAATACACCGCCGGCAGCCGCCATCGCGTGCCCAATCCTGGCGTCAGTTTCTACGCCGACGAAACCGGCCCGCACCAGATCACCGTGGTCGCCACCACCCGCTGGTTCGACATCGACCGCTGGCTGCAACGGCACGCCCAGAAGAGCGGCGAATTGCTGTCCATTCCCGTCGCCGAGTTGGAAAACGCTTTCGGCGAAATGGGCGTGCGGATCGGCCGCGACCGGCCGGACAGCGGCGGGACCGGGCCGGATCGCCAGGAAGTCGTGGTGCGCTATCTCGACTTCGAGGTAACCCGGTAACCGTCCGGCATGCGAGGCCCACCGCGATGAACCCTTCCCATCTATTCCCTCTCGTCCTGCTGGCGGCCTGGCCAACCCTGGTCCTGGCGGTCGATGTCGGCGAACTGACGGCGATTTACGCTCGGCAAGCCCAAGCCAAGGGCTTTACCCCGCCGCAATCGCCAGCGGAGTTCGCCGCCGACTTCGCCGGGTTTGTGACGACCAGCGAATTCAAAACCGCCATCGGCGCGCCCAAATCCGCCGGTGATCCGCGCCTCGGCTCCCGGCTCAAACGGCTGATCGCCGCGCACCAGGTCAAGGGCGGCGACGACTGGTCGCGCGAGTTGGCCACGCTGGAGGCGCCGGTAACCCCCGACGGGGTCGGTTTGACCCTGCTGCCGGAATCCGCCGCCGACAGCGAGTCGTTGCTGAGAAAAGCGCGCAGCCATGGCGGCGATGGTCTGATCGCCAGCGCCACCGGCACGGTGCTGGCGACCGTGCCCGGCGACCGGCTGGAAGCGTTGCTCGACGCCACGCCCACCGGCTATATCGACCTGCAACCCCGTTACGAACCCTACTTTGGCCCGACCACCGGCGAAGGCGTTGCGATGATGCAGATTCCCGCCCTGCACAACGCCGGCGTCCAGGGGCAGGGCGTCACCGTCGCGGTGTTTGATCTGGGTTTCACGGGTTATTCGCAACTGGTGCGCGCCGGCGAGCTGCCCAAGGCCCGCGCCACCCAGGCCGCCGGCCGCATGCCCTTTGAAGGCTCCACCGTGCATGGCGCCGCCTGCGCCGAGATCGTCGCCGACGTGGCCCCGGCCGCCGAGCAGGTGCTGGTGCGTTTCGACGGCAACTTTGAATCCCTGCAACAGGGACTGCAATGGCTGCGCCAGCAACCGGGGTTGGTGGCGGTCAACGCCTCCTGGGGTTCCCACCTGCGCCGCATCGACGGGCTGGACGCCACCGACCAGGAGATCGACCGCTTCGTGCGCGACACCGGGGTGGTGTGGGTGAACGCCGCCGGCAACGAAGCGGAACAGACTTGGGACGGCCCCGCCGCCGACCGCAACGGCGATAGCTGGGTCGATGTCACCGCCGGTAACGAAACCCGCAATTTTCTGATCATCCAGGCGGAGGGGCCGTACTACGTTCAGGTGCAATGGAATGACTGGGGCTCCTCGGTGCAACCGACCGCCACCCAAGATCTGGACGCCTATCTGTTCGTCAAGCAGGGCGGGAATTGGACATTGTGGGATCGCGCGGAAGTCGTGCAGAACGGCCAGCAGTATCCGGAGGAGGTGTTGCACGGCAACAAGCCGTTGCCCGGCGGTATGGGGGCGCTGTTGATCAAGAGAAAGCGGGTGACTCGGAATGATCTGCACGTGCGGGTGGCGACGCCCCGGGGCGTGCAGGTGACTCCGCACAGCCCGCCGTACAGCCTGTCCAGCCCGGCCAGCGCCCGGCAGGCCCTGGCGGTGGGCGCGGTGGACGTCCGCACCAAAGCCCTGGCGAGTTACAGCTCCAACGGCCCGTCCCTGGATCGGCGGCTCAAGCCGGAAGTCTCCGCCCCGACTGGGGTCATCAGCCAGGCCTATACGCTGGAAGGGAACGGCGATGGCCGGTTTCACGGCACCTCGGCGGCGGCCCCGCATGTCGTGGGCCTCGCCGCGCTGCTGGCCTCGACCGGCGAGAAACCGCGTGGCCCGGCCTTGCGGGCGGCCATCGAACACTCCACCCAACCGATGGGCCAGCCGCAACCGAACAACGGCTACGGGCGCGGGCTGACCGTCGCCGGCCGACCAGCGGCCCGGCCCGCCGAGACCCCACCGGATGCCGAACCCCCGGACGCCGAACCTCCGGATGCCCGCCTGTCGCCCAGTGACGCCACCGGGCGGGTCAAGCGTAAACTGGGTGAATTGTTGCAAAAGTGAGAGGCTCTGGTGGTGGAACTGGCCGAAAGGCGGCTGGCGTTCAACCACCGGCGGGAAGCTGGTTCCACCGTTGCGAGGGGGGAGGAAAGATGCGTTGGGTTGCGAAAGAAGCGGTTTATCGCCTGTTGCTGGTGCTGCTGGCCTGGCTGGGTGGTGGCGGGGCGGCGGAAGCCGCCGAGCGGGTGGCTTTGGTGATCGGCAACAGCCGGTATGCCGAGCGGCCACTGACGAATCCGCCCAACGACGCGCGGGCGATGGCGGCCTTGTTGCGCAACAAGCTGGGGTTCACCAAGGTTATCGAAAGTCCCAATCTCGGGTTGACCGATTTTCGGAAGGCGGTTAATGCGTTTCTGGACCAGAGCCGGGATGCGGAGCTACGGCTGTTCTACTACTCCGGGCATGGAGCCAACTACGGGGACGACAATTACCTGCTGCCGATCGGTCATGGAATAACCCGTGAACATGAACTGCCGGATCAGGCGTATTCGGTGAAGACGCTGCTGCGGGGTCTCAAAAAGCTGCCGGGAATCAGCCTGGTTTTGCTGGACTCGTGCCGGAACGCGCCCTTCAGTGGAGATACCAAATCGCTCTGGGATGACAGCAAGGGGATGAAACCCTTGCAACCCAACCAGGCGGGCGTATTGATTGGGTACGCGGCGGATCAGGGACAAACCGCCAGCGATAACTCGGTGGGTGCGAATAGCCTGTATACCAAGCATCTGCTCGAACAGTTGAGCCAGCGGAAAGGATTGCGCGAAATTCTGGCGCAGGTGCGGCAGGGGGTGTACGCCGAGAGCGACAACAAGCAGTTCCCGATGACGGAAGACCGGTTGCTGGACGATGTGTATCTGGCGGGGACGGGGTCAGCTCCGCCGCCGCCGGTGTCAGTCCCCCCACCCACCCCGCCGGCGCTGCCTCCGGCGGTGGATCACGACCTGATTGCCTGGCAATCGGCGGAGAAATGCGGGACGGCGGCGTGTTTTGGGGCGTATCTGGAGGATTATCCAAAGGGGCGGTATGCACGGATGGCGCGGGCGCGGTTGAAGCCGGAACCGTCGCCCCCACCGCCGCCGACAGCGTCCAGCGCGCCCGCGCCGGTGGAACGGCCCCGGCAGTCGTTTGAACCGGAGCTGGTTTCGATCACCGGCGGGTGTTTCCAGATGGGCAGTCCGGAATCGGAGAGCGATCGGGACAGCGACGAACGCCAGCATCGAGTCTGTGTGGAGAATTTCGCGATCGGGAAATACGAAGTCACGCAGAAACAATGGCAAGTGGTGATGGGGAGCAACCCTTCCGATTTTAAGGGCTGCGCCGACTGCCCGGTGGAGAACGTCTCCTGGAACGACGTGCAGGACTATCTCGAGAAATTGAACCAGCGGACGGGCCAGCGGTACCGGCTGCCGA
Source organism: Candidatus Contendibacter sp. (assembly GCA_039807425.1). Classification (GTDB taxonomy): domain Bacteria; phylum Pseudomonadota; class Gammaproteobacteria; order Competibacterales; family Competibacteraceae; genus Contendibacter. Next base: position 13,638 of record JBDHRD010000013.1, read on the forward strand.
CGGAAGCGGAATGGGAATACGCCTGCCGGGGCGGTCAAGAAGGGCAGCGGTACTGTGGCGGCGATGATGTTGACCGGCTGGCTTGGCATGACGGAAACAGCAATCGCAAAACTCACCCCGTTGGGCAGAGGGCGGCCAACGGCTTTGGGTTATATGACATGTCTGGCAACGTCTGGGAATGGACCTGCTCGGCGTATGACGAGAAGTATGGTGGCGCGGAGCAGAAATGCGCTAAAAAAGATACAACCGGCCCCCTTGCGGTGCGGGGCGGCTCCTGGGACGGCTTACCCGCGAGGGTGCGTTCCGCCTACCGCCTCAGGTACGACCCGGCCAACCGCAACCTCTTCCAGGGTTTCCGCCTCGCCAGATCATTCTAACCATTTGATCTTTAATCTTTTACCCTTTATCGCCCGCGAAGCGGGCGTTCTTTTCCGCGCGATTTTTTTGGGCGTTTTTTGGGGCGATTCATGAATCGCCCCTACGGGCCATGATGGGGGACGATCCGTGACCCCCAACAGGGGCGATTTTTTTGGGCGTTTTTTGGGGCGATTCATGAATCGCCCCTACATGAATCGCTGGTGCAAGGCGAAGGGACGATCAAGGCGTTCTTCAAGGCGATCAAAGCGGGCGCGGAGGGACAGGGGAACGCTTGATGGATCATTCGCATTTCAGGACTACCGAGAAAAAACGCCTCTTTGTCAGAAACGCCCCGTATGTCCGTCAACCCTTCATGAAGGCGGCGCTCAGCCGTCTCATTACCACATGAAGAGGAATCCACGCATGAACACCACCTTGAAACCGCTGATGGCAACCGCTGCCCTGCTGCTGACCCTGAGCACCGCCGCCACCGCCCAAAAGTCCCCGGCGGTTCCCGCAGCCGAACCGGCCGCCGCCACGGACCTGGACGCCAAGCAAGTCCGCATCGAACCCCAGGCCGGCGCTCTGCAACTGGAGGTCACCGGGATTAAATCCCAATATGCCATCGGCGAACCGATCCAGTTCGACGTGCGCGGCAACCGCACCTTCTACCTCTGGGCCTACGCCCGCGACCCGCGCGGCGACGCCGTGCTGCTGGTGCCCAGCTCAGCGCAAACCGGCAACAAATACCAGGGCGGCTGGACCCATGCCCTGCCCAATCCCGGCCTGAAAATCCTGGCCGATGAAGCCGGCTCGCACGAAATCACCCTGATCGCCAGCACCCGCTGGCTGGACATCGATCTGGCGCGCGGCGCGAAAGCCGGTGCGGGCGGGGTGTTGACCGCCAAGGCGGCGGCGATCGATAGCGCCTTCGACGAGAAAGGCATCCGCCTCCAGCGCGATGGCGCCGCGCCGCCGACCGCCAGCGCCGACACCGTCATCCGCCGGGTTGCCTTCAACGTCAGCGGCGAACCGCGCCGCCCCGTCACCCCGCCGCCCGCCGCCGGCGCCGGCAACGCCCTGCCCTTCGTGCGGATGGATCGCGCCGACTACCGCCTGGGCGAGCGCTTCCGGCTGGTGTTCGGCGCCACCGAGGACGGCTATGTCCATCTCTTCCTGCGCGAACCCGACGGCGACCTGGTGCGGGTGCTCGAGCGCGAAGTGCGCGCCAACCGGGCCTACGAGGAAACCGGCACGATTACCGAACCGGCCGGCCCGCAGCGCATGGTGGTGGTGTTCAGCCGCGATGGACGCTTGCCCGCCAACGGCGCCGCCGCCTTCGACGCCAAGGGCGTGGCGCTGGATCGCCCGCAAGCCACCGCCGATTTCGCCTTCACGGTGCGCCGGTAACGTAGCCTTGCGAGGGAGAACGCCTCATGTACGGAATGAAAATTCTGGGTCTCGGCGCGCTGGGCGCCGCGCTGCTGTTGGCGGGAACCGCTCAGGCCGCCAACCGGGCGTTGCTGGTCGGGGTGGGAAGCTATGTCAATGAACGTCATTTCCCCAAATTGTCCGGGATCGACATCGACGTCAACACCATGCGGCAATGGGCGCCGGTGCTGGGTTATACCCAGGTCGAGGTCTTGCAGGATCAGCAGGCGACCTCTGCCAACGTCCACGCCGCGCTGCAACGGCTGCTCAGCAACCTCGGCAGCGGCGACCGCGCCCTGTTCTATTTCAGCGGCCACGGCGCCCAGTTTAAGGATACCAACGGCGACGAAGCGGACGGCAAGGACGAAGCCCTGATCCTGTACGATGCAAATATCCGTGGGGAACAAGCTCAGAATGTGCTGCTGGACGACGAGATCGGGGCGCTGATCGGTCAGATGAAAAACGGCGAACTGCTGATGCTGGTGGATGCCTGCAACAGCGGCACGGTGGACAAATCGATCTCGAACCGGGGCCTCGTCCCCTTGGAGGACTCGGCCTATACGCCAGCGACGACTGGTGAAGTCAAGGGTTTGGGCTACTTCGACATCCCGGTTGCCAAATCCACCGGTGCCGTCGAGCGCGATTCCAACCGCCGCGATCCTCCAGCCAGCGCCGGTTACGTCGCCATCAACGCGGCGCGGGACGACCAGTCCGCCCGCGCCTCCGTCAACGGCAGCTTTTTCACCCTGGGACTGAACGAGACGCTGAAAGCCGTCAAAGCGCCGCCCCGCATTACCCCCCAGGAGTTGCGCGATGGGGCGGAGGCGTTCATCAAGGCCAACGTTAAACCCAGGGAAAATCAGTTCACCCCGCAACTGCAAGGCAATCCAGATCTGTTCAAGGAAAAGCTCTCGCTGGTTTCCAGCACTCGCGAAAGTCCGCACGGGGCATTGTGGGCGCAGTTGGAGGAATTGTTAAACGAGTACGGCAATGCCGGGATGACCCTCACCGCCGACTTGGGCGAGCGCATCAAAATCGGCCAGTGGTATACCTTGGAGGTCAAACTGCCCGCCGATCGGGGCGGCTATCTCAACGTGGTGGCCGTGGACGGCGGCAGCGAGGAAGCCACCGTGCTGTACCCGAATGATTGGGCCACGGATGAAACCCGGTATTCGCCCGGCGCCACGATCAAGCTGCCGCCCTCGGATGCCGCGAAATGGGGCTTGAAAGCCCTGCCGCCGGCCTCAACCACCCTGATCGTCGCCTTGGTCACGCCCGAACCGCTGGAGCTCTATGAAAAGGGCATTCGCAAGAGCCGTATTGATCCCACTCACAAGGTTTTTGCCAGCCTGTCGCCCGCCGGCCTCTGGGCGGCGAAAGCCGTGCGCTCTACTGCTGCGGAAGCCAAGCCCGCCGCCGGCGCGGAGGGCAAGGCCGCCGCCGCCAGGATCATCGTTGAGTTTGTCAAGCCGTAACGACCCACGTAATACCAATTCTCATCAGATTTAGCGATTTTGCAGTCTGTGGGTTGGGGCTTTAGCCTGAAATGAGGGTGATAACGATTCCCGTAGGGGCGATTCATGAATCGCCCCTACAAAGGCAATTGCCAAGGGTCTAGCGCAAAATCTACTGAGAAACGGGTATAACCTGGCTCCCACGCCCGCGTGGGAACGAGAATCACTTGATTTGAGGAATCTCCAAATGAGTCATGCAAATTACGTCAAGCGCCAGGCGATCTGGCTGGCAATGGCCGGGTGGGCGCTGCTGTTGCTCGGCGCCTGTGGTGACCAGTATGTTCACGTCGGCGAACGCTGGGCGGCGCTGGACCAACTGGCCGCGCCGGCGGATGCCCTGGTGGTGCAGGTTTCCGGCCCTCGCAGTGGTACAGTGGGCGACCCGGTGCGATTCACGGTCACGCCGCGCGACAGCGGCTATCTGTGGGTGGTGCAGGTGGACAGCCAGGACCAGGTGTCGCTGCTGTTTCCCAATGAGGCGGAGCCGGATAATCAGGTCGCCGGCGGGCGCGAGCGGGTCATTCCCGGCGAGGGCTACAAGCTGGTGCTCGACAAACCGACCGGCGTGCATCTGCTAGCCTTTATCTTGACTAGCCAAGAGGATGGCTTGGGGCAGGTGTTGCCGGCCAAGGTGCGGGACGCGCTCCAGAGCGACGCCGGAGCCAGCGCCAGCGCCTTCCGGCCGGCGGGCGTGGTGCTGGATCGCGGCCTGCGCTGGGGCTGGCGCAAACAGGCGCTCAAGGTCGAGTGAACGGCGCATCGCGGGAGCTTGCTGTTGCGCAAGGCTCCCTCCCCCCTTGTGGAGGGCTGGGGTAGGGGGGTGTGAACGGTTACTTTGAACCCAGCTAGTAGGCTGGCGCAAAAGTTTTGCCAGGTTTAGAGGTGTAGGGTGGATAAGCGAAGCGCATCCACCCCGTCGGGCTGCAGGTGGATGCGGCGCGGAGCGCCTTATCCACCCTACACCCGATCATGACCTGTCAGAACTTATACAGCGATCCACTAGTCATCGGTGAGCGTTCTGGAGGTCCAGCGATGAATAAACACGATTTTGTCACCATTGATGCGGATATCATGCACGGTGTTCCTGTCTTCAAAGGCACCCGCGTCCCGATAGAAACCTTGTTTGATTATTTGGCGACCGGTGGCAGTATTGACGAGTTTCTGGATGATTTCCCGACGGTGCCTAAACCATTGGTTGAGATGGCGCTTGAGTATTCCAAACAGACGTTGGCCGCATAAAGTCATGCGCATTCTATTGGACGAAAACGTACCTCGAAGGCTGAAACAGGCGTTCCCCAATTTTATCGTTGCGACGGTGGGAGAAATGGGATGGGCCGGCGTTAAAAATGGGGAACTGTTAAAACAGGCGGAAAATGTATTCGATGTACTGATTACGGTTGATAAAGGCGTTCAGCATCAAAATGCCCTGGAGAGTAGAAACATCGCCTTAATCACGCTGATCGTTCGCTGGAACAAGCTACAGTACTTATTGCCGTTGGTTCCACAAATTCTGCAGGCTCTAGCGGATATCCAACCAGGACAAATTGTCAATATCTCGTACTGATCGGAGATCGTGAGAGGGGAGAAAACAGATGAATCGAATTCGGTGGTGGGGTGGCGGGGTCCTGCTGGTGTTCGGCCTGCTGCTCGGCGGCGGGCGGGCGGCGGTCGCCGAAAAGGTGGCGCTGGTGATCGGCAATAACGAATACCGACGCGCGCCACTCCTGGACAATCCGCAACGCGATGCCGAGGAAGTCGCGAAGGCGCTGAAGGACTTGGGCTTTACGATCCTGGGCGGCGCCCGGTCAAATTTAAAGAAGGACCAGATGGACGCGGCGCTGAAGGAATTTGGCGCCCGGGCGCGGAGCGCCACGGCGGCGGTAGCGTACTTTTCCGGGCACGGGATTGAAGTCGGTGGCCAGAATTACCTGATTCCGGTGGATGCGGAATTGAAGCACGAAAGTGATGCGCCGCTGGAAGCGGTGCCGCTGGAAGTGGTGTTGAGCCAGGCGGGCGGCGCGCGGGGCTATGGGCTGGTGATTCTGGACGCCTGCCGGGACAATCCGCTGGCCGATCAGATGCGCCTGGCGGATGGCCGGACCAAGGGGTTTGGCGGGAGCAAGGGCTTGAAGCCGGTGGAGCCGAGCGGCCAGGTTTATGTGGCCTACGCGGCGAAAAGCGGGACCAAGGCGCAGGAAGGACACGGCCAGAACAGCGTGTACACGGCGGCCCTGTTGAACCGTTTGCGGAACTATCGCCAGGATCCATTGCCGTTGCCGAATTTGTTCGGCGCGGTGCGGGAGGATGTGCTGGAGGCCACCATGAAAACCCAGGAACCGTGGTTGTATGGCGCGTTTGGGCGCAAGCCGATCTTTCTGACCGACGAGCCGGCGGCGACCCCAGTCGCGACCGCCAGCGTGCCGAGTCCCTCCCGTCCATCGGTTCCTCAAGAGGCGCCACCCGAAGGCAGTCGACCGCAACCGGGACAGGTCTTTCGGGACACCTTGAGCGACGGGACGCGCGGGCCAGCCATGGTGGTGATTCCGGCGGGGGAGTTCCAGATGGGCAGTCCCGAGAGCGAAGCGGGGCGGGAACCGGTTGAAGTTGCTGGCAGAGAACGGCAGCATCGAGTCAGAATCGAGAAGGCGTTCGCGCTGGGGCAGATGGAAGTGACGGTGGGGGAATTCCGGCGGTTTGTGGACGCGGCGGGATACCAGACGGAGGCCGAGAAGAATGGAGAGGGTTGCTATGTCTGGGAGGATTCAAAATGGCAACTAACCGCTGGACTGAATTGGCGGAACCCCAATTTTAAGCAGGGCGACGATCACCCGGTGGTGTGCGTGAGCTGGAACGATGCGCAGGCGTATGTGAAGTGGCTCTCACAGGAAACCAGCCAGTCCTATCGGCTGCCGACGGAAGCGGAATGGGAATACGCGGCGCGAGCGGGGACGACGACGGCGCGGTATTGGGGGGACGACCCGGATCAAGCGTGCCGATACGCCAATGTGGCGGATCAGACCTTGGGCTGGACGCCGATGCACAACTGTCGGGATGGTTATACGTACGCCGCTCCGGTAGGGCGGTTCCAGCCGAACGCCTGGGGCCTGAAGGACATGCTGGGCAACGTGTGGGAATGGATCTGCTCGGCGTATGACAAGGATTATAGTGGCGCGGAGCAGAAATGCGCCAAAAAAGATACAACCGGCCCCCTGGCGGTGCGGGGCGGCTCCTGGGGCAACGGCCCCGCGTGGGTGCGTTCCGCCTCCCGCGGCGGGCTCGACCCGGCCTACCGCAGCTACGACCGGGGGTTTCGCCTCGCCAGATCATTCTAACCCTTTGATCTTTAATCTTTTACCCTTTATCGCCCGCGCAGCGGGCGTTCTTTTCCGCGCGATTTTTTTTGGGCGTTTTTTGGGGCGATTTGTCGGGGCGATTCATGAATCGCCCCTACGGGCCATGATGGGGGACGATCCGTGACCCCCAACAGGGGCGATGTGGTCGGGGCGATTTGTCGGGGCGATTCATGAATCGCCCCGACAGGCCATCATCGGGGAACCATTTGTGAACCACCGGTGGATGGATTCAATTGATCCATTGCCCATCGAGCGGGGTTGTTCTAGATGTATTCCCTGATGCGGTTCAATTCCTCTTCGGTACGGACGATGTGTTCCCAACAATTACGTTGCCATAATTTATCGCCCGGAGTCTTATGCCATTCGTTGATGCGTTTTGCCGACAATATCTTGAATCGACCGATCAATTTGGGTAATGCCATCCTTCGGCGTTGTGCCATGGTCATTTGTCGGGGCGATTCATGAATCGCCCCCACGGGAATCGCCCCCACGGGAATCACCCCCACGGGAATCGCCCCTACGGAACCGGTTAACACCAGGATCCCATGAAAATGGTTCGGCATCACTACCCATTCATCCAGATCGACTTCATCGCAAATTGTCGCGGTTTTCCGCCATTCATCGGCGACGATTTCGCCTGGCTCATTCAGCCGCATTTCCCCGTTGACGATTTCCCCAAACCGGCATTGCCGATTGTTTGTGCAGATGGTCACAAAATAGGCCCCGGCCTGGGAATAATCGTATCCTTGCAAACGGATCGAGCGGCGGTGGTGGATATCTGGATCGAATTTCATAAAAGGAGTCCATTGGGTGTAGAAACGAGTCTAATTGCCCCTGATCCGTCAGAAAAGCTCCGCGTGTCCGTCAATACCTTCATGAAGGCGGTGTCCCACCATCCCATCAAAATAAGGAAAACCCCACATGGCCAAGCCCTTGAAACCAATCAACCCCAAAACCCGACATCGAACCGCCCCCCTGGCGCTGGCTGCCATCGGCTCGATGGCGACGCTGACGGCGGAGGCGGCCAGCCAGCGCTACGCCCTGCTGGTCGGAGTCGGCGAGTATGCCGATAAGCAGGAGCCCAAGCTCCAACTGAAAGGACCGCCCAATGACGTGCAAGCCATGGAATCAGCGCTGAAAAAATGGGGGTTCGACCGGATCACCGTGCTCCAGAATACCCAAGCCACCCGTGCCGCGATCCTCACGGCGCTGGACGATCTGGTTAAGGAGGCCGAACCCGGTAGCCATGTGCTGTTTTATTTCAGCGGCCACGGCACCAGCACCGAAGATCCCAAATTCGGCGTGGGTCTAACGCTACCGCACACCGCCGGCGCGCTGCTGCCCCATGACGCCAAACGGGATGGCGACGCGGCGGCGAAGCGCAAGTCGCTCCTCGTTGGCCGCGAGGATTTGCGCCCCCGGTTTCAGCAACTCGATGACAAGGGGATTCATCTGACTGCCTGGATCGATGCCTGTTTCTCGGAAAACAGCACGCATTCCCTGGCCAGCTTGACGCCCCGCGCCGCGCCGGGTTTCGATCCCGGCAGCTTCAGCTCCAGTTCGGTTGGGTATCAGCCCTATCCCTATCGGAATGCCACGACGTTCGCCGCCAGCGCCGCCAATCAGACCGCGACGGATATTGACGAAAAAACGATCCGGCAATTCCCCACGGCGGATGGCCGCCCTCATGGCGCCTTCAGCGACGCCCTGTTGCGGGCGCTGAACGACCGCGGCCTGCCGGGGTATGGGGCGCTGGACAAAAACGGCGACGGGGTGGTAACGGTGGACGAATTCACCACCGGCGTCACCGGTTTCATGGCCGGCCGCGCATACGGCCATCAGCCCAAGCTGCAACCGCAGAGCGTCGAGGATGGCCAAAAAAGCCGTAGCCAGCCGCTATTCCTGGCCGACGGGCGGTCTCAAAACACCGCGCCGGCCCCCCCAACCCCGCCGGTGAAACCTGATCCAGCGCCGCGGGCTTCCCCCACTCTCCTGGAACCCCAGCGCCGCCAGCAGTTACTGGATCGCATCGCCAGCACCGCCCAGCAATCCGGCCGGACCACGGTCGGATTGGAACTCAACCATCCCTACGCGACCAGCCGGCTGCCCATCGGCGATGCGGCGCACTGCGTCAAGGTCGATCTAGCTTACAAGGCCGATCAACCCGGCTATCCGCTGGTCATCGACCGCTTCAGCGACGGTACTCTCCAATGGCTGTATCCGCTGGCCAGCGTGGATGGCCGCCGGCAGCAAGGACAATGGCAACAACCCGTGCCAGCCGGACAAGTGAGAACGCTGTGGATCGCCCAGACCACGCCGCCGGCGGGCGTCGACACGGTGTACACCTTGCTGCTCGCTCAACCGTTGTCGCCCGAGGCCATCGCCAGCACCTACGCAATAAAACCGACCGACGGCGCCCGGTTCGATCTACTGCTGGATGCGCTGGCCAAGGTTCGGGTGCTGGGCGCGCATCGGCTGACGCTGGAACTGTATGAACCCCAGGCCGGTGAGTTGGAACGTTGGACCCAGGAGAAATGTAAATGAAACCGAAACGCTGTTCACCCACTGTCGGACGGCCGGCGCGGGTCGGGGCGTTGCTGCTGGTCGGATTGCTGAGCGGCGCCATCGCCCACGCGCAGACACTGTGCAGAAATCCCAGCGATCAGCCGCGCGCCGAACAACTCTACCAACAAGCGCGACAACAACCGGGAACCGCCGAGGCGGTACAACGGTTACAGGAATCCATTGCGCTGTGTCCGGGCGTCTTTCAAACCCGCCATGCCCTGGCCAGCACCCTGCTCCAACTGAAGCGTTATCCCGAAGCCGAGTCAGCGGCCAATGAAGCCATCGCCGCTGCCGATCCCAAGGACTGGGAGAAGCGACTGGCGGGCTGGGTGCTGGTCGCGGAAGCCCGGCGCGGCCAGGGACGTTGGGGTGAGGCCAAGGCTACCTTCGACGTGAACGCGCGGGCCCTGTTGCAGCCGCCCGACGGGTCCAAAGAGCCAGCGCGGATCGCGCCGCCCTGGTTCAACGAAGCCTACGCCGCCTTTGAAAACGCGCTGGCGGAACGGGGCGGGCTCAAGGCGGGCGAGATTGTCGGCGTTTTCCGTTCCGTAAAATCGACGGGGGCCGCGCCGCGCATTGCCCTGCGAGTGGAATTCGACTACGACCAAGCCACTCTGACCGCGCAAGGCCAGGAGCAATTGCGGGAAGTTGCTCAAGCCATGGGCGATGAAGCCGCCCGCGCGTTTTCATTTCAGGTGATCGGCCATACCGACGAGCGCGGGACGCCCGAATACAATCAAAGCCTGTCGGAGCGCCGTGCCCGGGCCGCCGTGGCGGAACTGAACCGGGTGCAACCGGGATTGGGACAACGCTTGCACCCGGAAGGTCGTGGGAAAAAGGAACCGCGTGTCCCCAGTGCCGCCGACGAAACGCAACACGCGGCCAACCGTCGGGTGGAGTTCGAGGCGAAGTAGGGGTTTGACGAGCCGGGATATGGCGGTTCAAGCACTGCTGGCTCAGGACACTCCGCTCGATTTCGGCTAGGTTGGGGTATGGCAACGATTCCTTCATTTTCGGGCCATAGGGTCACTCCCGGCAAAGAAAATGCGTACCACGAAACTCAACTCGCCTTACAAAGTAGGTACTTAGATTTCCTATATGAGTTTTATGGGATGGCAACAAGCGTCAAAACAGCACTCATCAGGCTTGCCTGGAACATTAAGAGTCCGTACCAGAAAAACATTCGTTTTTTTGAACTTGCATGAGAGCCACAGTCTTGTGGCCCAAAAACGTAAGGAATCGTTGCCGTACCCCTGATGGTTCGACCGGACGAAGGCGAGCGTTCGCCATCGGGTGATCCTGTTGGAGATGAGCTGAATATACCATCATCCAATTACAATTCCTTCTTTTCCCTGTTCCAGTGTCGATTTCAGAAGGCGACTGCACAGAATGTCAGGAGCCGGCTTCGCTCACCGCTTGCAGGGCAGCGTAGAGGGAGGTCTTGCCGATCTTGAGGCGCGCGGCGGCCTCGCGGACGTTCAGCCCGCCAGCGATGTGTTCGCGCGCCCGCCGCAACTTGTCGGCGGTGACGACCGGTCTGCGCCCACCCTTTCGCCCTCGTGCGGCGGCAGCGGCCAACCCCGCTTTGGTGCGTTCGCCGATGAGATCGCGCTCGAACTGGCTCAAGGCGCCGAATACGTGGAAAACGAGTCGCCCGCCCGACGTGGTGGTGTCGATGCTTTCGGATAGCGACCGGAACCCGACGCCCCGCGCCTCCAGCGCGCCGATGATCTCGATCAGATGCGGCAGAGAGCGCCCGAGCCGATCCAGCCGCCAGACGGCCAGCACGTCGCCGTCGCGCAGATAGGCCAGCGCGGCGGCCAAGCCGGGCCGGTCGGCCTGGGCTCCAGACACCGTGTCTTCGAAAACCCGCTCGCATCCCGCCTTGCGCAGCGCGTCCGTCTGCAAGGCGGTGTCCTGTTCCGCCGTCGAGACCCGTGCGTAGCCGATCAGCGCCATCGTCGCCCCTTTTGTCCGTTATGCCGTCCGCCTAGTTTAATGTCCGCAATCCCGTCGATCAAGCCGTTGTCGGACCAGTGTCCGGCATGGCCGACTAATGATCGTTTGACGGACAAGGCGGCATTACCGGGCAGGCGTCAGGTGGTTCTAACCTCGTTGAGCAGATCAGGGTAGCGATCCAGCAGCTTGAACAGCTTGACCAAGGCCAGCGGCGGCTTGGTCTTGCCATTCTCGTAGCGCGAGAATGCATTGATGCCACCGCCGAAGATTTCGGCGGCCTCGCGCTGGTCGAGGTCGAGTTTCTTGCGCACGTTGGTGATGAAACTCGGATCGACGATGGCTGCGTTCACCTGTTTGGAGAATGTACGCATTTCGCGCATGACGCGGTTCGATTCCGCCGCGTCCAAAACGGACTCGACGCAGGCTGGGCAGAAATCGCCCGTCACTGCTGCAATAACGGTGGTTTCGCCCTTGTAGGTATAGGGCAGGTCGCGGGTGTCATGGATCAGTTCCGCCGCGCCGCAAACAGGACATTTCATGGTTATAGCTCCTTGAAGGACACGATCAGCACGTCATCGATGACCGTCAGCTTCAGGTACACGTCGCCCGCCTGCGTGCTGGGGCGGTACACGTCCTGCCATACTGTGTGATCGGCATGGGTGGTCATGCTCTTGTAGAAGTCCGCCGACGTGAGTGCCATCACCACGTCCAGCATGTCGGAGAAGGCAAGTCCCAACTCATTTGCGCCGGTACGCGCCGCATGCGTGGTGCGCACCTTGCCCGCCTCTACCAAGGCTTTGACAACGGACAGCTTGCAGTGCGGGGTTCGTTTCTCCATAAACGCATTCTAACCTAGTTGGTTTATTTTGGCAAGTTGGTTAGCGGCGGAGATTTCTAGGATTCTGGCGTGCCATATCGTGCAGGGGACTCTTGAGCAATTCCGCCCCGTCGCGTTGCGTCGTGCATAGGACTGCTGACACGGCCTGTTCAGAAATCGGCTGCACACCGAGCGGCAAGCACCGTGAACTGGTGCAGTCGTCTTCTTAAAATGACATTTTTGCTCCGGTCATTGCCCTATCGAAAAACAGGTGGTTGGCGGCGGGGGTGGGGGGCTTGAGGAGGGGAGTAGAAAGTATTTAGATGATGATATAAATAGATAGAGTAAGTTTCAGCCAAGTAAACTAAACGTGTTACATAATATGTATTATAGTCTTAACGAACAACCCCGCAGCAAGCCGCAGGATTGTATTCCGGAACTCAACAACCACCAGCTGAAAGCTGGTGGGTTGAAGATCGGCGGACTAAACCGCCGACTGAAAGAGAATGCGGCTGAAAGCCGGTGGTTTGTACCACGGGCCAAGCGCCCTTCGGGCGGGCTAAAGCCGCCCTATGGAAATCAAAGGAACATGCATCATTATGGGTTTCCTACTGGATGTTCTTCCTGTTTTGGGGATTTTATTGTTGATCTGAAAATCTGAATCGCAGCACCTCAACACTCACTCCATTTCTCCCGGTAAAAATCTCTTGATCACCCTTCTCAGTTGCAAGATCGTGGAGTTGCCGCATAAACGCCAGTCCCGCGACCGCCTCTTCCACATCGAGTACTCCGGGAGGAGCCTCCAGAAGCGGTCTTGGAAGGAACAGGATCGCCTTGCACCGGGCGCGGGTGATCGCGACGTTCAGCCGATTCCGCCCGTAGATAAACGCCGCTTCGCGCAGCGCAAATTCGGGGTCCGAAACACCATAGGAGATCAGGACAGCTTCGGCCTCCTGACCCTGCATTTTCTCAACCGTATCGACGAACGGGTTCGTCAGCCCCTTGCGGGCAATTGCCTTGCGGATCGCGGCAATTTGAACATGGTGAGGACTCACGATGAAGACACCGGGTCCGTCCTTTCCGGTGCCGTGGAAGAAGTCCCGGTCATTGGCATAGGGCGTCCCAGCCGCCGTGACCATGCCATTCCGCAGCGCGCGTGTTAATCTGGCGACCAAGCGCGCTTCCAACAAGTTTTCCTTACCCGCATCCACCCCGTCGAGCACCACCATCACAAACGGATATTGGGGGTCGAGGCAGTGCTTGGCGAAGCGACTCATGCCACCAGCCGCCGCCCAACGGAGTTGCTGGGTCGCGATCTTCTCCGTAGCGCATTGATACTGATCACCGTAAATGAACTTGGCAGCGATGGTGGTAAGGGTCTTATTCATCCGCCAATTTTCATGAAGCTGTAAACCGAGTGCGACGTGTTGGTCAATGCGTAGCGTGGACAGGATAGAGCCATGGATGGTGGGACCTATTATGGGGTCTGGCCATTCCCCATTGACGATCGGGGGAAGTTGCTGGTGATCTCCGGCCAGCAGCAGACGGCCCTCGGGGTGGCGAAGAGTTAAAGGGACACACGCTTCGGGAAGGCGGACTTGGCTGGCTTCGTCGACGACCACCAAGTCGAACACCTCGCCAGGGTTGGCTTTAATGCAGGCGTAAACCGTGGCGCCGATCACCACCTGATCCTGTCCCAAGATCTGATTGCCGAACTTCGGATCAACCTCAGTAACAGGTTCTGGTTTTTTATCGCCCCTCCATTCTCCGGCTTTCCACACAGATATATTCGTGGTGGTGAAGCATGTCTGGAGGGTGCGAGCAACGCTTTTCAGCACATTCTCAATGGCGGCATGGGTAAATGCGGTAACGAGCACACGGAAGGGTTCTCTCTCGGCGTGATGCGCAGCCACCAAGGCAGCCACCGCCGCGCCGACGAAGTGGGTTTTTCCAGTGCCGGGAGGCCCCCACACGACCGCGTTCTCGTAATGGCGCAGCACCCGGAACGCCTCGACTTGGCTGGGGGTCAGCAAGAGCGCAGGAATGCTCGCAGCGGCCCGTTTCTCCACCTTCGCGCCGAGCGAACGCTGGGGTGACGAAGGCGTCCCCAGGAACGCAACCAGAGACTGGGGGCTAGAGCGGTCGAGGTTGACTAGCCAACGGATGACTCTATCGGTGTTGTAGTCGATGAAACGGGGGTGCATGACATAGCGCCGACCGGCCTCGGCAAACCCTGTACTGAATTCCTGGCTCCAAACCACCTGCAAGGTCTGCGGGATCCCGGCGCTGTCGGTGGATACCGTTTCGATGCCGACGAAGGCTCGATGTGGCGATTTTTTGCCAAAGAATTGTTTGTTGCGGTAGTAGTAATCAGGGAATCGAAGCTGCGCGAACCGACCATCCGGGTTGTCGGTCACGAGCAGCCAGTTGGGCATGGTGGTTTCGTCGAGGGTGGCGGGGCCATGCGCGATCCTGAAGCGATTTCCGTCCATGGCTTCCAGTTCGATCATTTTACCCAACTCATGCTGGATTTCGCGCGCCTCTGCCCGGGTGGCCCGTACTTCGAGACAGGACATCACGCTTTCAAAGCGGCTAAAGAATGCCAGTTTAGCCAGTAGCGACGATTGGATGCCGCTGGTGCCGGGCATCGTGAACTTGGGTGGCCATGCCACGAGTTGGGTTCCTGCTTGCTGGCGTAATGCGAACAGGAGCGCGCGGCTCGCGTAGAGTAAGTCCCTGCCGTTGCTGCGCACGATGGCAATGTCCTGCTTGCCGTCCCAGACTTTGTGAATTCCGTCCGGTCGCAGCGCGTGGCCTAGCGGAAAATGAACATGCGGATTGCGGGCGTAGGTGAAGGCGCTCCCGAGCGCGGCGAGCGATTCCGGCAGGGTATAACTGGTATCGACGGGTAAGGCGACCAGTTGCGCCTGTGCGGACAAAAGCACCACCAGCGGGTATGCTACAGGCTCTTCGGGATGTTGCTCGACGTTGACCAGATCGGGGCTGGAAAAATGGAGAAGCAGGCGCATGGCGGCTTGCTGCACCGCAGGATCTGCCAGCGCGGCAATCAGCAACCTGCCGAACACCGCGCGTTCCCGTTCGTTGTGAACGTAGCACTGCAATGAGAGTTGGTTTTCCCACGTCCGATTCTGATTGTAATTGGCGACGTTCTCGAAAAGCGTGTCGACATAGGCAATCACACCCGCGGCAACCTTGGGGACATCCGCTCGTGACTTGGCCACCCACACCGCTGGTTTAGGCGCGTCCGTGCTGCCGGTAACCGATTGTCGAAGGTTCTCACGCACGGAAACCAGTACTCCAGCCAGATAGCAGACTTCCTCCAGTGGTTCCTCCTGCGCGGTCAGGAAGACGGCGACGTTCTCCCCGGCTGGGAGCGCCATGGATCCAGCTCCGTGTACGACGGGCGTTCCCTGAACGAATGCCGTTGTCTGGCCACGCAGGAGGTGACCTCGACCCGCGAGGGAGGCACAACGGGCAAGCGCGTCGGCGGCGGTGGGTTGTGCCAACCATTGCGCGAGGTCGTCTACCGTGGTGACACCGTGTTTGGAGAGAAAGCGTTTGCCAAAGCCCGTCAGGCCGGCCAAGCGCGAGATATTGTTCGCCGTTCGCGTTTCAGCGCGACAATGATCAAAGTAGTCGCACCACTCACACCGAAAATGTAGATGCCACGCAGCCTGATCCGCTGCGCCGGAACATACTCGCGACAGGTCTTCGCGGAGGAAACGGACGACGTGTGGACGAACCGGATCAAGGTCAAGGTCGAGCGGCGAGACAGCGCCTCCGAGCCATACGCCGCCCTTGACGACATCCACAACCCCATCGATGCGCTCGGCGGCGAGGATTTCCTCCAATTCCCATGCGTAAAGCAAAATTTGGATACGGTGGATAGCTTTCGCCGTGTCACCGCGCTTGATGTCGATCACCCGGAATCGGCGTTGTTCGCCGATGGTTTCGACAGCAATTAGATCCGGGTGATTATCAGAGAAGTGAATCCGAGAGGGGTCGATGCCGAAACGCTCGTAGAAGCTATCAGGCGCGCGCAGCAGGCCTTGGTAGATGAACCCGGTATTCGCCGTGCGCAGGGCGTGGAGGGTTTCGTTCTGGTCGAACCGACGCTCGCGCACCGGAGCGCCGGGCTTGCCGCTCGCCATGAGTACCTTGCCTTTCAGCAGTTGCTCGACGACCTGTTCTTCCCAGCCATACCCCGCTTCTCGAATCGCTTCCATCACTGGACTGGTGTCCGGCTGGTGTTCCGGGATGCCATCGGCTTTTCTACGTGTCGGAGGGGTGGCGGAGAAGCGAAGAAACCGCTCGCAGTCGTGGAAGAAGTAACGGGCGATGCGCGACGGGCTGATGCGAAAGGGTTGGTTTATTGAAGGCATTGTTCACTCCTCGCCGTCGTCATTCGGGTCCGGGGAGTAGCTTAGGTGGCTTTGTTTCGGCTTTATCGCGCCAGTGGCAGGCATAGAGATAGAACCGGGAGGCTCCTCTTGCAGGATTGTGGATAGCAATCACGTTCGGATGGTCGGTTCCGAGGTTTTCCACCACATAAAGCCACCAGTCGCCTTCTTGGGTGCGCGCGTCGTCAAACTGACGCCCCGTCATGGTCACCGTGGCATCACTTTGCCAAGCGCCTTGGAGACCCTTGACCTCAATTTTTCGTTTACCGTCGCCGCTCAACACATCATACCCAGCTTGATACCGGTCGGCTTCCTGGGGTTGGCGCCCTTCTCGTTGCTCGTAGTCCATTACTATCCGGCGGGCATTAGCGTCATCTTTCGGAAGTCTCTGCTCACGAACCGCCCTTTGCTCCTCTTCTTCCTCGTTTCCGGAACCGTCAATGAGGAAACGGTTCGGTGCTTGGCCGGGAGGGCTGCCCGTCCCTGGCTGTTGACCGCTGCCCGTCCCTGGCTGTTGACCGCTGCCCGTCCCTGGCTGTTGACCGCTGCCCGTCCCT
>JBDHRD010000014.1:0-30332 GCA_039807425.1 Candidatus Contendibacter sp.
TACGCTTCTCGTCACTTTTCGCGGTTACCTCCTCTCAGGTAACAAGTACATGCCCATGTCGGGCACACGAGGGCGGGTTAGCGCAGCGTAACCCGCCGAAACCGCAATCGAATCGGCCGGTTACGGGCTGACGCCCTAACCCGCCCTACGATTCTGAACCATAAAATCCATTGAGAAACGGTATTATTTCCCGAGCAGGGCCATGACCAATAGGTCTCATTGGCCGGTACAAAGCCTAGCCGACGTGCGGGCGATGGGGGCGGTGGCGGCGATGGTCGTGCCCAGGGATGTGGCCCGCCATGCCTACCGGCAGGGCTTGTTCGTGCTGGCCCAATCGGGGGACAGCGTCATCCTTCTCAACGACGCGAAGTTTCAGCCGAAAGCGTGGTAGCTCGCGCCCCAGGCGGTTCGCAGCCGGACCGGGCGGCGCGGGACCGACCCAGCCGCGCCAGCAGCTCGATGCCCGCCCCGGAGTGAGCCTCCAGCCGGCAGCTTCGCCCCGCCCCCGCATAGTCCAGCCCGATCTCCACATCCGCCGCCGGCAGCCCGCCCTGGCCGCGCTCCGGCCACTCGATCAGCAGCACCGCCTCGCCGTCCAGTTGATCGCGCAGGCCCAGAAACTCCAGTTCCTCCGGGTCGCTGAGCCGGTACAGATCCCAGTGAAACAGCCGCCACGGGCCGATCTGATACGGCTCCACCAGCGTGTAGGTCGGGCTTTTGACCGTGCCGCGATGGCCGAGGCCGCGCAGCAAACCGCGCGCCAGCGTGGTCTTGCCGGCGCCCAGTTCGCCGCGCAGATAAAGGATGCAGCCGGGCCGAAGCACGCGGGCCAGCCGCGCGCCGAGGCGTTCGGTGGCGGTGGCGGAATCGAGCAGGACCTCTGGCATGGTTTAGCCCGGATTCGCCAGTTGGCGCAGGAAAGGCAGCAGATCGGTCGCCAGCAGGCCGCGTTCGCCGCCGGCCCCCGCCGCCAGATCGCCGGCCCGGCCGTGCAGATGCACACCACCCTTGGCCGCCGCGAACAGCGGCAAGCCCTGCGCCAGCAGCCCGGCGATGACCCCGGTCAGTACGTCGCCCATACCGCCGCTGGCCATGCCCGGATTGCCGGCGGTGGATAGCGCCACCAGCCCGTCCGCCTGGCTGGCGATCAGCGAGCCGGCGCCCTTGAGCACCGCCACCCCGCCGAAGCGCAGCGCCAACTCCTCGACGGCGGCGAAGCGGTCAGCCTCGACCTGGGCGGGAGTCATCTTCAGCAACCGCGCGGCCTCACCCGGATGAGGGGTCAGAATCCAGCGGTCGCGGAAGGCCGGTTCGACCGCCAGCAGATTCAGGGCGTCGGCGTCCAGCACCAGCGGCTGGTCCACGGCGAGCGCAGCTTCCAGCATCGCCCGGCCCCAGTCGCCGCGCCCCAGGCCCGGCCCGATGGCGATGACCGTCGCCCGGCGGGCCAACGGTATCAGTTCATCAGCGGCTTCGATGCCGTGGACCATCAGTTCGGGGCGGGCCGCTGCCTGCAAGCCAGCGTGAGCGGCGCGAGTGGCGACGCTGACCAGCCCCGCGCCGCAGCGGGCGGCGGCTTCGCCGGCCATCCGCGCCGCGCCGGCCATGCCCAACTCGCCGCCGATCACCAGCACATGACCGAAATGGCCCTTGTAGGCGCTGCGCGACCGCCGGGGGAGCAGCGCCGGCAAATCCTCCCCGGCGTAGCGCCAGCAGGCCGGATGCAGGGCCGGGTAAATGTCGGGCGGCACGTCCAGGTCGGCGAAATGGATCTCGCCGCAACAGGCCGGTCCCTGCCCGGTGAACAGGCCCTGCTTGAGACCGATGAAGGTCATGGTCGCCGCCGCCTGGATCGCCGCGCCCAGGATCGCCCCGGTATCGGCGTGCAGGCCCGACGGAATGTCGAGGGCGAAGCAGTCGGCCGGATGGGCATTCATGGCCTCGATCGCTTCGCGCCAGACGCCGCTCACGTCCCGCTCCAGCCCGGTGCCCAGGATGGCATCCACCAGCAGTTCGGCGTCGGCCAGGCCAGCGGAAGCGAAGGGCGCTATCGGGACTTCGGCGTCCACGGCGTCCCGCCAGGCGGTCAGGGCGTCACCGCGCAGATCGTCCGGCTTGGCGAGCGTCAATACTCGAACCGCCAATCCCGCCTGCCGGGCCAGTCGGGCCACCACATAGCCGTCGCCCGCGTTGTTGCCGCCGCCGCAGACCACCACGATCCGGCGCACGTCGGGCCAGCGCTGGCGCAGCAGGTCAAACGCCACCGCGCCAGCCCGGCTCATCAGGGTATAACCAGGGATGCCGCGCTCCTCGATGGCGATGCGGTCCAGTTCCCGCACCTGGGCGGCGCGATAGAGTCGAAAGGGTAATTCGTGCATGGCAAACCTCCTGGCCACGATGGTTGGGGGCACAATACGCCCGTCCTTTTGCCAATTCCAGCCACTGACATGACGATCTTCCCTGTCGTTCCCGCACTCACCGAACTGGCCGCCGCCCTCAAGACCTGGGGACGGGAACTGGGCTTTCAGCGGATCGGCATCGCGGATATTGACCTTATCGACGCTGAGGCGCGGATGCTGGACTGGCTGGCGGTGGGCTTTCACGGCACGATGGACTACATGACCCGGCACGGGGTCAAGCGCAGCCGGCCGGCGGAACTGGTTCCCGGCACCGTGCGCGTCATCACGGCGCGGATGGACTATCTGCCGCCGGACGCCGCCGAACCGTGGAGCGTGTTGAATCGACCGGATTTGGGCTACGTATCCCGCTACGCGCTGGGCCGGGATTATCACAAGGTTTTGCGCCAGCGCCTGCAACGGCTGGCCGAGCGCATCGCCGCCGCCATCGGACCGTTCGGCCATCGGGTGTTCGTGGACAGCGCGCCCGTGCTGGAGAAGGCGCTGGCGGAAAAAGCCGGGCTGGGCTGGATCGGCAAGCACGGCAATCTGCTGGACCGGCGGACTGGGTCATGGTTTTTTCTCGGCGAGATTTACGTGGATTTGCCGCTGCCGGTGGATTCACCCGCGACGGCCCACTGCGGGCGTTGCACGGCCTGTCTGGACCTCTGCCCGACCCGGGCCATCGTCGCGCCCTACCGGGTGGACGCCCGCCGCTGCATTTCCTATCACACCATCGAGTTGCCTGGGCCGATTCCGCTGGAATTTCGTCGCGCCATCGGTAACCGGATTTACGGCTGCGACGACTGCCAACTGGTCTGTCCCTGGAACCGCTTCGCCCGGCCGACGGTGGAACCGGATTTTCGCGCCCGGCATGGACTGGATGCGTCGGGACTGGTCGAACTGTTCCGTTGGGAGGAAGCAGAGTTCCTGCGCCGCACCGAGGGCAGCGCCATCCGCCGTATCGGCCCCGAGTGCTGGTTGCGCAACATCGCCGTGGCCTTGGGCAATGCGCCCCGTTCGCCGGCGGTGGTGGCCGCCTTGCGGGCGCGGCTCGCGCATCCGTCGGCGCTGGTGCGGGAACACGTCGCCTGGGCGCTGGCGGAGCAGGCTATCGCCTGTCCACCATCTCCCCCAGCGTGCGGGTCAGCAGCCGCAGATCCTGGTCCCGCGACAGCGTGTGTTCGCCGTCCTTGACCAGAATCACCCGCACGTCGGGACTGGCCAGCTTGCCGGCCACCTCGATGCTCGTTCGCCACGGCACGTCGGCGTCCCCCATGCCGTGAATCAGGCGCACCGGCCCATGGATCGGCAATTCCGGCCCGTCCAGCAGCCGATGCCGCTCCGCTTCTTCGATCAGGTTCAGGGCGATGATGTAGGGTTCGCCGTAGGGGGAGGGCAGGGAAATCACTTGCTCGCGCCGCAGACGCTCCCGCAGGCGGTCGTCCAGCCGGTCCCACAGCAGGTAACGGGTGAATCCGACCGCGCAGGCCAGACCGAGCAGCCCGGCGATCCGTTCCGGCCGCGCCTGCGCCGTCAGCAGCATCAGCCAGGCGCCCATCGAAGAGCCGACCAGAATCTGCGGCCCTTCGGTCAACCGGTCCAGCACCGCCACGGCTTCTTCCGCCCAGCGGCCGATGGTGCCATCGGCGAACCGGCCGCTGGACGCCCCGTGGCCAGAGTAGTCGAAGCGCACGAACGCCTGGCCGCGCGCCCGGCACCAGGCATCCAGCGCGGTCGCCTTGGCGCCGGTCATGTCGGAGGTGAAACCACCCAGAAACAGCACGCCCGGACGGGCGCCTGGTTGGCGGTGGTAGGCGAGGATCGTCCCGTCGGCGAGCGTTAATCGTTCGGGGCGAGGCTCGAACCGGCTCATGCGCCGGACTCGCCCGCCGTGGCGGACCCCCAGACCTGCTCGACCAGCGCTGGCAAAATTTCGCCCGCCGGCCCGTTCAGACTGAAGCTGACCCGGGAGCTGAGCGGAGTCGGCTGGGGATTGATCTCCACCACCGTCGCCCCGGCCCGGAGCGCGGTGAACGGGAGTTCGGCGGCGGGGTAGACCAGAGCCGAGGTGCCAATGCTGAAGAAGACTTCGGCGGTCGCGGCGGCCTGTTCCGCTGCCCGCAGCGCGCCCGCCGGCAGCATTTCTCCGAACCAGACTACGTCCGGCCGCAATAGCGCGCCGCAGCGCGGGCAGCGCGGCGGGATCTCCGCGCTGTCTGGCCAGCTTTCCACCGGCCGGTCTTCGTCGAAGCACTTGGCGCGGAACAGGTTGCCGTGCAGTTCCAGCACCTGATGGCTGCCGGCCCGCCGGTGCAGGCCATCGACGTTCTGGGTAATCAGGGTGAACTCGGCGATCCGCCGCTCCATCTCGACCAGGGCCAGGTGGCCGGGATTGGGCTCGGCCTGCCGTACCCGCTCCTGCCGCCAGGCGTACCATTCCCAGACCAGCTTCGGATTGCGGCGGAAGGCGTCCGGCGTGGCCAGTTCTTCCGGGTTGTAGCGCGCCCACAGCCCGGTCTGAGCTTCACGGAAGGTCGGCACCCCGCTCTCGGCGGAGATGCCAGCGCCAGTCAGTACGGCGACCCGGCGGGCGGCGCGCAGGCGGGTGATTAGTTCGGCGGGAATCGGGGAGGAGTTCATGGCAGCGCGAAATCTTCATGGGAAACAGGGAGATTTTCAGCATAGCACGCGCGGCCCAGGCCGGGCATGCCGCCAGCGGATCGAAAGAATATAGTTGCTTTTTGCAACTATAAAATCCACAATAGTGGCGCCAAGCCACTAAGAACCCTGTCGAGGAGAGCCGCCATGCGCCTGGAATTCCTGATCATCGATCCGCAGAACGATTTCAGCGACGCGCCAGGGGCGGCGCTACCGGTGCCGGGCGCCGGAGCGGATGCCGAGCGCCTGGCGGGCTTGCTGGATCGCCTGGGCGACCGTATCGCCGCCATTCACGTCACCCTCGATACCCACCAACTGGTGGATATTTCCCATCCGATCTTCTGGCGGGATGCCGATGGCCAGCCGCCGCCGCCTTTTACCCAGATCACCGTCGCCGATGTGGAGCAGGGTGCGTGGCGGGCCTTCAAGCCAGAACACCAGTCGCGGGCGCTGGCTTACGTGCGCGCCTTGCACGACAACGGTCGCTATACCCTGACCATTTGGCCGCCGCATTGCCTGGTCGGCGCCTGGGGCCACGGCGTGATGCCAGTGATGGTGGCGGCGCTGCGGCGCTGGGAGGAAGCCTGCTTCGCCCGGGTGGACTACGTGACCAAGGGCCACAACCCCTGGACCGAACACTACTCGGCGGTGCGGGCCGACGTGCCCGATCCGGATGATCCCCGCACCCAGCTCAACATCCGGCTGATCGAGACTCTCAGGAACGCCGACCTGGTGGCGCTGTCCGGCCAGGCACTGTCGCACTGCGTCGCCAATACGGTGCGGGATATCGCCGATTGCCTGGGTCCGGAGGGGATCCGCAAACTGGTGCTGATCGAGGACACCAGTTCCCCGGTGCCGGGCTTCGAAGATCTGGCGCGCCAGTTCCTCGCCGACCTGGGCCAGCGGGGCATGAAAACCGCCAAAGCGGTGGAATTCCAATGTTGAGCGAAAATGCCCTGCTGCTGGATGCCTATTACACGATCGGCAAGTTGCATCTGTTCTGTCAGGACTACGCCCTCTACGGCCTGGAGCCGGTTCCGTACCTGATTTTGGCCGATGGCTGCTCGGCCGCGCCCGATAGCGATCTGGGCGCGCGCTTGCTGGCGGTGAGCGCCCGGCGACTGCTGCCACGCTTCACTCGGCCCGCGAGCGGAGAGGAACGCCGGGCTTGGCACTGGCCGCTGGGCCGGCGCATCGTGCGCCGCGCCGCCCGGGAGGCCCGGGATTTGAGGCTGGACCCCGGCGTGCTCGACGCCACACTGCTGATCGCCTGGAGCGATGGGATGACCGTGCATGCCCATTTGTATGGGGATGGTTGCCTCGTCGTCCGCAATGCGGAGGGCCGGGTCGCGACGATCGGGGTCGAATACGCCGAGAATGCGCCGTTCTATTTGTCCTATCTGCTGGATCCGGAACGCTGGGTGTTTTACCGGGAAGCCATCGGCGAGCCGGCGACGGCTCAGAGCATCCACTATCAGAGCGACGCCGGGGAGAGTGTCCGCCAGGAACGCTTCGACGCGCCGACTGTATTCGATTTCGATCTGGCCACTTTTCCGGTGGTGGCGGTCGCCACGGATGGCCTGGATTCGTTGGTGACGGCCGAAACCGGCGTGCGGCTGGATTTGCGGACCGTGGCGCGCGAGATGCTGGATTTCACCCATCTCGATGGTGCGTTCGTCCAGCGCCGGCTGCGTAAAATGCTTTTCGATTATGCCCAGCGGGGGATATTCAACCTGGACGACATTGGTCTGGGGGCGTTCGTCCGCCTGGCTGGCGGGCTGGATGCGGACGCGCCTCTGGAGAACAACGGTGGGACGACCGCGCGGGAGACATGGCAGTGAGCCAGCGCGACGACCTGACCAAGCCCAACACCGTTGGTACGACGATGGCCGCCGATCCGGACGAAGCGGAATTTCTCCGCCGCTACGCCGCTTCGGTGTATGAAAAACCGTCCTTTACCGTGGATCTGGTGATTTTGACGGTGCGCGACGAGTGTCTGCACGTGCTGCTGGTCAAGCGCGCCGAGCACCCCTTCAAGGGCTGCTGGGCGCTGCCGGGGGGGTTCCTGGACTCCCACCGCGACGCATCGGTGGACGCCTGCGCCGCGCGCAAACTGGTCGAGGAGGCCGGCGTGCGTGCGCCGTATCTGGAACAACTCAAGACTTATGGCTCGCACGACCGCGACCCGCGCGGCTGGACCGCCACCACCGTGTATTTCGCGCTGATGGCCTCGGAGTCGGTGCGCCTGCTGGGTAATCAGGAAGAGGCGCGCTGGGTGCGGGTGCGGGGCGACGCGGTGGGCTTCGATCTGGCTTTCGATCATGCCCGCATCCTGGCCGACGCCGTGGAGCGATTGCGCTCCAAGCTGGAATACACCCACATCGCCGTGCATTTGCTGCCGGAGGAGTTCACCCTGCCGGAATTGCAGCGGACCTACGAGATCATTTTGCAGCAGCCGCTCGACAAGAGTTCCTTCCGCCGCCGGGTGATGCAGGCCGACATGCTGGAGGAGTTGCCCGGCAAGCAGCGTGACGGTTCCGGCCGGCCGGCGCAGCTTTATCGCTTCCGCGATTACGACCGCCGGACCTTCTTCCCGCGCAGCATCAGCCGCCACGCCCGCTGAACGGGTTCAGAAAAACCGCAGATACGCTTCCAGCACCCGCAGGGTATAGTCGCCGGTGGCGCCGGTGCGATACTGGGCGGGATCGCCGGTCATCCACCAGGCGGCCGCGCGTTGTACCGCGACCATTTCGTTATGATTGCTCTGGGCAAACTGATCGCGCAGCACCGGCCCCAGTACGCAGACCAGCACCGGCCGGGCCACGGCCTGATCGGCGGCGAATTGCTCGGGGGTGACTTCCCGGTCCAGACAGCGCTTGGACCAGCGCGCGATGTTGTCCGGCTTGACCCGCCAGTCGCTGTAAAGCCCATCATTGGGACTTGCGGGCGGGGCCGCCACCCGCAGGGCTTCCACCAGCGTCTCCACCTTGGCGTCGGAAATCTGCGCCCGGACGAGGCCCGGCGCCAGCGCCAGCAGGCACAGTACGGTCAACCACCACAAACAGCGTGGCATCGAATCGAAAGTCATGCGGTGATCGGGCAACATGGCGTCCTCCTAAAGCGAACTCGATGGGGCGACGGGACCAGGGCGGTTGTCGGCGCGGCGCCACGGTCTTTGCCGCAACGTGGCGGACTGAGTCGTTGCTTGCAAAGCCATTCAACCTTGGATTATGGTGAATACTTAGCCAGACCAGCCTAAGTGAATCCCATGCAAATCGTCAACATGCTTCAGGCGAAATCCAACCTGTCTCGTCTGGTCGAAGCCATCGGGCAAGGTGAGGAGCGGGAAATCATCATTGCCCGGAACGGCAAGCCCGCTGCCAAGCTTGTACCGATCTCCACGGCGCCGGTGGGGCCGCGCCTCGGCGTCGCCAAGGGCGCTTTCATCGTGCCGGACGACATCGACGCCGACAACGAGGAAGTCGCCCGGCTGTTCCTTGGAGAGCGAAGCACTTGAACGTACTCCTGGATACCCATGTCGCGCTGTGGGCTATCACGGACAGCCCGAGGCTTTCTCCGAAAGCCCGGAGCATAGTGCTGGCCGCGCGCAACATCCTCTGGGTGAGCACGGCGAGCCTCTGGGAGATTGCGATCAAGCACAGCCTGGGGCGGGGCGCCATGCCCGTATCGGGAGAAGAGGCGCTGGGCTATTTTCGGCAAGCTGGCTACGGCATCCTCCCGATAGAGCCCGAGCATGCGGTGGCGGTTGAACAACTCGCCCCCCATCACCAAGACCCCTTCGATCGTCTTCTGGTGGCGCAGGCCCTGACCGAGCCCATGCGCTTGCTTACCCACGATGAAAAGGTCGCGTCCTACAGCGATACCATTATCCTGATCTGATCGTCATCGTGCGGTTTCCTCTTTCCCGGCCTGCGGCTTCGACCGACCTGAGTTAACTTCAAGGGTATGGGTAGGGTGGATGAGCGCAGTGAAATCCACCATCAGCAAGGGGCCACGGAAGGTGGATTGCGCTGCGCTGATCCACCCTTCTAGGAACCCAGCCATGTCAAGCCCTTCCATTCGCCAATTCAGCCCGGTTGCACCACGAGGGAGATGGGGGGAACCGCATGATTCCCTCACCGCAGCACCACGGTCTTGCCGCCGTTGAGAAACACTCGCCGCTCCAAATGACAGTGAATCGCCCGGGCCAGCACGATATTCTCGATGTCGCGGCCCACCGCCGCCAACTGCTCCGGGGCGTGGGCGTGATCCACCCGTTCCACCTCTTGCTCGATGATCGGCCCCTCGTCCAGGTTGGCGGTCACGTAATGGGCGGTGGCGCCGATCAGCTTGACCCCGCGCGCATACGCCTGATGATAGGGCCGGGCGCCCTTGAAGCCGGGGAGAAAGGAATGGTGGATGTTGATTGCCCGCCCCGCCAACGCCTGGCATAGTTCCGGCGACAGAATTTGCATGTAGCGGGCGAGCACCATCAGTTCGGCGCTCGTCCGCTCGACCAGTTCCAGAATTTGCCGTTCCTGTTCCGGCTTGGTTTCCGGCGTCACCGGCAAGTAGTGGTAAGGAATCGCGTGCCATTCCGCCAGATGCGCCAGGTCGCGGTGATTGGATACGATGGCCGTGATGTCCATCGGCAGCGCGCCGGTCCGATGCCGATACAGCAGATCGTTCAGGCAATGCTCGGCTTTGGAGACCAGGATCATGATCCGCGGCCGCTGGCGTAGGTCGTACAGCCGCCAGTCCATCGCAAAATGTTGGGCCAGCGGCGAAAAATACGCCAGTAGCGCCGGCTCGGTTGCCTCGTCCAGATCGAACACCAGCCGCATGAAAAACCGGCCCGATTCAGTGTCGCTGAACTGGTTGGATTCGATAATGTTGCCGGCGTGGGCGGCCAGCCCGCTGGATACGGCGGCCACGATGCCCACCCGGTCTGGGCAGGTGATGGTTAGAATGTAGCGCAGAACAGGCATGGCTTCCTTTGGAGGGTGCGGAACAGCACCCATTGTAAGCTGAACTGCTCGCCGCCTACTCCTTGGCTTCCGGCAAGTTCAGCGCGTTTCGCAATAGCGGCAGATGCAGCCGCACGCACTCCAGGCCGGCGGTCATGGCCTCGTGGGCCCGGTCGAAGTCCATCAGCCCCAGATGCGCCAGGCGCGGCGCCAGCACCACGTCCGGCGGATCGCCCGCCATCCGCGCCCGGGTGATGCGATCCTGCATGATGTTGATCGCGCCGGCCATCACATCGAACAGCCCCGGCGGTTCGTCGGCGTTCGGTTCATCCTCCGCACCACCGCTATTGCCCAGCATCGCCTGCAAGCGGGTGCTCAGCTTTGCCAGCAGCGGACTCGGTCCGGCCAGGCGCGACGGCCGGCCGCTGAAATGCTTGCCGACGATATTGCCGTTCAGGTTGACCGCGATCACCCGGTCCGCTCCCAGCGCCCGGCACAACGACACCGGCAACGGGTCCACCAGTCCGCCGTCCACCAGCCAGCGGTCCTGATAGCGCACCGGGCTGAACAACCCCGGCAGGGCGATGGAAGCCCGCACTGCTTCCAGCAGCGAGCCGCTCTGAAACCATACCTCGCGGCCGGTCTGCAAATCGGTCGCTACCGCACCAAATGGTTTAGGCAGGATCTCGATGGGGGCATCTTCCACCCGCTCGCGGAAGGCGCGCATGAGGCGCTCGCCCTCCACGCCGCCGAGCCGTACATCCATGTAGCGGATGATGTCCCACCAGTCGATCTGCGCCACCCATTCCTCCAGCCGGTCCAGCCGGTTGCTGGCGTAGGCCGCGCCGACCAGGGCGCCGATCGAGGTTCCGGACACCACATCGGGAACGATGCCGGCCTGCTCCAGCGCCCGCAGGACGCCGATGTGCGCCCAGCCGCGCGCCGAGCCGCTGCCGAGCGCGATGCCGAGCCGGAGCTTGCTGGAGTCCGCCATGATCGTCTCCCTCACTGCTCCCGCAGGCGCGGCAGCAGTTCCACCAGATTGCAGGGTTGAGTCCGGGCATCCAGTTGCGCTTGCAGGATGCGGTCCCAGCCGGTGCGACAGGCCCCGGTCGAGCCGGGCAGGCAGAAAATGAAGGTGGCGTTGGCCAGCCCGCCCAACGCCCGCGATTGCAGGGTCGAAGCGCTGATCTCCTCCCAGGACAACATGCGGAACAGTTCGCCGAAACCGGCGATCTCCTTGTCCAGCAGTGGCCGGATCGCCTCGGGCGTACGGTCGCGGCCGGTCAGGCCAGTGCCGCCGGTGATCAGCACGACCTGCACCGCCGGGTCCGCGATCCAGTTGGAGACCACCGCCCGGATGCGATAAATGTCGTCGGAGACGATGGCCCGCTCCGCCAGCCGGTGGCCTGCCGCGTTCAGCCGTTCCACCAGGGTTTGGCCGGAAGCGTCGTCCGCCTCGGTCCGGCTGTCGGAAACGGTCAAGACCGCGATCGCCAGCGGCAGAAATTCGCGTTTGCTCGTCACGTGGCCCATGGTATTCACTCCGGTGATGGGCGGAAAAATTGGCCGACCCGGCTTGAAATCACGCGCGGCGGCCCTATTTAAAAACCAAAGTTCACTCCCAAGAGGTTTGCATCATGATCCCGAGCCGTTACGAACCCTGGCAGCACATGCGCCACCTGCGCAAGGAACTGGATCGGCTGTTCGAGCCGTACGCCGCCGGCGACGATCAATCCAGCGTCGCCACCTGCGACTGGATTCCGCCGGTGGACATCAAGGAAGAGAAAGACCGCTACGTGCTGCGCGCCGACATTCCCGGCGTCGATCCCAAGAATATCGAGATTATCGCCGAAAACGGCGTCCTGACCATCCGTGGCAACCGTCCGGGCGAAACGGCCGAAAATCGCACCGGCTACAGCCGGGTCGAGCGGCCCTGCGGCAGCTTCTACCGCCGCTTCAGCCTGCCCGATACCGCCGATCTGGAGCGGATCGTCGCCCGTGGCGCGCTAGGCGTGTTGGAAATCAGCATTCCCAAGGCCACTCACACTCTGTCGCGGACCATCAAGGTCGATGGCTAATCAGTCTGGCCAGCGGGCCGAACCCGCCGGCCTTCTTCCGCACTGCCTGGAACCGGCATGAAATACCAGGACTATTACCAAAGCCTCGGCGTGAACCGCGATGCCCCGGCGGAGGACATCAAGAAGGCCTACCGCCGGCTGGCGCGCAAGTATCATCCCGATGTTAGCAAGGAAGCGGGCGCCGAGGAGCGTTTCAAGGAGGTCGCCGAGGCCTACGAGGTGCTGCGCGACCCCGAAAAGCGCGCCGCCTACGACCAGCTGGGCAGCAACTGGCGGGCTGGCCAGGAGTTCCGTCCGCCGCCCGGCTGGCAAGGCGGATCAGCAGGGGCGGGCGGATCGCCATTCGGCGGCGGTTTCGGCGGACGCGAGTTCAGCGATTTCTTCGAGTCGCTGTTTGGCAACCTGGGCGGTGGCGTCGGCGCCGGTTTTGGTGGCGCGCGCGGCTTTCAGAGCCCCGGCCAGAGCCAGACCGTGGCGTTGGAGATCACGCTGGAAGAGGCCTATCGCGGCGGCAACCGGTCGTTGCGGCTGCAACTGCCGGAGCGGGACGCCAGCGGCCGGACGAGCGCACGAATCCGCACCCTGAACGTCAAGATTCCCGCCGGGGTCACGACCGGCCAGAAGATCCGGCTGGCCGGGCAGGGCGGAGCCGGCGTCGGCGGCGGTCCCAGCGGCGATCTGTATCTGGAAGTGACGATCCAGCCACACCCGCTGTACCAGGTCAAGAGCCGCGACATCACCCTGGAAGTGCCGCTGGCCCCGTGGGAAGCGGCGCTGGGCTGCAAAATCGACGTGCCCACGCTCGGCGGGCCGGTCACGCTCAGCATCCCGGCCAATGCCCGCAACGGCCAGCAATTGCGATTGCGCGGGCGCGGCCTGCCGGGCCAGCCGCCCGGCGATCAGTTTGCGGTGCTGTGTATCGTCAATCCACCGGCCGATACCGAGACGGCGCGCGAATGGTTTCAACGGATGGCGCAGGAATTGCCGTTCGATCCGCGCCCACACTGGCATCGCTAGCGCACCGGCTCGAACCCAGCGGGGGATTTTGCCGGGGGAACCCGGCAAGCCAATCTGGAACCAAGGTTTCAAGCTTCTCCCGTATCCATCAGTCTGTTTGGAATAGAGGTTTTTTGCGCCGATGAACGCCCGACGTTCCTTGCCGCCAGCCATGCTGCTGGTATTGAGTTTGATCCTCACTGTTCCGTCGCCGACCCAGGCCGCGTTGCCGGCTGCCATGGACGGCCAGCCGCTGCCGACCCTGGCGCCGATGCTGGAGCGAGCCACCCCGGCGGTGGTCAACATCGCCACCGAAAACCGGGTCGCACTGCGCCGCAACCCGTTAGTGGACGACCCGTTTTTCCGGCGCTTTTTCAATATCCCGGACCAGCCGCACGAACGCAAGGCGCAAAGCGTCGGTTCCGGCGTGGTGGTGGACGCCCGGCGTGGCTACGTCATCACCAACCATCATGTGGTGGAAGGCGCCGACACCATCACGGTTACCCTGCGCGACGGCCGCAGGCTCGACGCCAAGGTGATCGGTTCCGATTCGCAGAGCGACGTGGCAGTAATCCAGATTCCCAGCAGCAATCTCACCGCCTTGCCGCTGGCGAATACGGACAATCTGCGCGTGGGCGATTTCGTGGTCGCCATCGGCAATCCGTTCGGACTGGGTCAGACCGTCACTTCCGGCATCGTCAGCGCGCTGGGCCGCACTGGACTGGGGATTCAGGGTTACGAAGATTTCATCCAGACCGACGCTTCGATCAATCCCGGCAATTCCGGTGGAGCGCTGGTCAACCTGCGCGGCGAACTGGTCGGGATCAACACCGCCATCCTCGCGCCCAGCGGCGGCAACGTCGGCATCGGCTTCGCCATTCCGGCCAACATGGTGTCGCGGGTGATGAATCATATCGTGGCCCACGGCTCGGTGCGGCGCGGCCAGCTGGGCGTCGCGGCCCAAGACCTCACTCCGGAACTGGCGCGGGCATTCAACATCCCCACTGACCGGGGTGCGGTGATCGCCCAGGTCAGCCCGCGTTCCGCCGCTGCCCGCGCTGGCCTCAAGGAAGGCGACGTGGTGCTGAGCATCAACGACAAGCCGATTCGCGACAGCAACGGCTTGCGCAACGCCATCGGTCTGCTGGAAGTCGGCGAGGCGGCGCGGCTCGAAATCCTGCGCAATGGCAAGCCGCTGACCCTGGACGCCAAGGTGGGCGAATACGTGCCTGCCAAGGCCGAGGGCGACGCCATCAATCCGCGCCTGGCCGGCGTGACCTTCGAGGACATCGGGCCGAATTCGCCGCTGAACGGACAGGTGCGCGGGGTGCTGGTCGCCCAACTCGAATCCCGCAGTCCCGCCGCCCGGGCTGGCTTGCGGCGGAACGATGTGATCGTCGCCGTCAACCGCCAACCGGTCGCGAGCACCGACGAACTACGCCAGATCGCCAGCCAGAACGAGGGATTGATCCTGAATCTGTTGCGCGGGCAGGGGGAGTTGTTGCTGATGTTGCGTTAAGGATATCCTCGGCTCTCCGTCAGCGCCTGGCGCATGAATTCCGGAGTGGCCAGGGCGGCGCGATGAATCTCGGCGTTGTAGTATTCGGTGGCGAACGGCTTGGCGGCGGCGTCCGCCTCCCGAAAATCCCTGACTTGGCCGGTTTTGCAGGCCAGGGTAGCGCTCCACCAGCCGGAGGGATAGACGCACTGTGGAAAATGCAGGGTGTGGGCATCGTTGAAGCCGGCAGCGCGCAGCGCCCGGTGCAGTGGCAGCAGGATGCCGTCGAGATGGAACAGGGGCGATTCGCTTTGCTGGACCAGCAGCCCGTCGGGGCCGAGTGCGCGATGGCAGTCGCGCAGGAACGGCTCGGCGAACAATCCCTCGGCCGGCCCGACCGGATCGGTGCTGTCCACGATGATCACGTCGTAGTTGCCCGGTTCGGTGCTTTTGACCCAGGCGATGCCGTCAGCGAAGCGCAGTTGCGCGCGCGGATCGCTGTTCGCCGCACACAGTTCCGGGAAATGGATCTGGGCGGCTCGGGTCACTTCTTCGTCGATGTCCACCTGAGTCGCGGTGGTGATATCCGGATGTTTGAGCACTTCCCGCAGCGTGCCGCAGTCGCCGCCGCCCACGATCAGTATCCGGCGCGGATTGGGATGGGTGAACAGCGCCGGGTGGACCATCATCTCGTGATACAGGAAATTATCGCGGCTGGTCAGCATCATGTAGCCATCAATCGCCATCAGGTTGCCAAAGGCTTCGGTGGCATGGACCGCCACCCGCTGCCAGGGGCTTTGCACGTCGTGCAGCGTGCCTGCAAGCTTGAGGGAAAAGGCGGAACCCGTCGCCGGGTGAATTTCGGTAAACCAGGACTGATCCAGCGTCACGTCGAGTCCCCTGATGGCGGAGGAGGTGGATGGCCTTGAACGACTCACGGCATGCGCCAACCGCCTGGACCGTGGCCCAGGCGCGCGCAGTATATAACACCGCCCGCTGGGCGGACGGCTACTTCGAGATCGACGAGACCGGCCGGGTTGGGGTGCGCTCGCCGGGTCGGCCGGATCACCCCGGCGTCGAGTTGTCCGCCCTGACCGAGGAGTTACGGACCCGGGGCTATGACTTACCGGTGCTGGTCCGGTTCAGCCATATCCTGCACGACCGCGTGGATACACTCTGCGACGCCTTCGCCGCCGCCATCGCGGACCACGATTACCAGGGCGGCTATACCGCGGTCTATCCGATCAAGGTCAACCAGCAGCGGCGCGTGGTGAGCGAGATCGTCGGCCACGGCGGTTCCCGCGTCGGATTGGAGGCTGGCAGCAAACCGGAACTGATGGCGGTGCTGGGCCTGTCCGAACCTGGCGGCGTGGTGGTTTGCAACGGTTACAAGGACCGCGAATATGTCCGCCTGACGTTGATCGGCCGGCAACTGGGTCTGAACGTGTTTAACGTGGTCGAAAAGCTGTCCGAACTGGACCTGGTCATCCAGGAAGCGCGCCGGCTCGGCATCCGGCCGCAACTGGGAATGCGGGTGCGGCTGGCCTCCATCGGCGCGGGTAAGTGGCAGAACACCGGCGGCGAAAAATCCAAATTCGGCCTGTCCGCCAGCCAGGCGTTGGAAGCGGTACGGCGACTGAAGGAGCAGGACATGCTGGATACCCTGACGCTGTTGCACGCCCATCTCGGCTCGCAGATCGCCAACATCCACGACATCCAGCGTGGCCTGCGGGAGGTGGGGCGCTACTACACCGACCTGTGGCGGCTGGGCGTCCGCGTGCACTGGGTGGATGTCGGCGGTGGTCTGGGCGTGGATTACGAAGGCACCGGTTCGCGCGGCGACTGCTCGATGAACTACAGCGTGCGGGAATACGCCAACCACGTCGTCCACACCCTGTGGGAAGTCTGCGCCGAGCAGAACCTGCCGCATCCGCATTTGTTCAGCGAGTCGGGGCGGGCGCTGACCGCCCACCATGCCGTGCTGATCACCGAGGTGATCGACCACGAACCGGCGCCCGGCGATCGCTTGCCGCCGGCGCCCGGTCCCGGCGATCCCCTGATTCTGCACAATCTCTGGGACCGGTACAAAGGCGTAGCGCGCGGCTCGGCGGTGGAGACCTACCACGACGCCGCCTACTGGCTGGCCGAGGCGCGGGATTTATATCTGCACGGGGTGCTGCGGCTGGAGCAGCGCGCCCGGGCCGAGCAACTCTACTTCGCCATTTGCCGCAAGCTCCGACCGCTGCTCAACCCCGGCGTTCGCGCCCATCGCGAGCTGCTGGACGAACTGAACGATAGGCTGGCGGAGAAGCTGTTCCTGAATTTTTCGGTATTTCAGTCCATGCCGGACGTGTGGGCGCTGGACCAGATCTTCCCGATCCTGCCACTGCAGGGACTGGATCAGCCGCCGACCCGCCGGGCGGTGTTGCAGGACCTGACCTGCGATTCCGACGGCTGCATCGCGCGCTACGTGGACGGGGAAGGGGTGGAGACCACCCTGGCGTTGCCGCCCGAACGAGCCGGCGAACCCTACCGGCTGGGGATTTTCCTGGTGGGGGCTTATCAGGAGATTCTCGGCGACATGCACAATCTGTTCGGCGACACTGCCTCGGTCGATGTGGAACTGAGCGAGGATGGTGGATACCACCTGGTCGAGATGGCGCACGGCGATACCGTAGCCGATCTGTTGCGCTACGTGGGGTTCGAGCCGGCAGACCTGCGGGCGGCCTACCGTTCCAGGATCGCTGCCGCCGGACTCGACGCCGATCAGCGCGCGGCTTATCTGCGGGAACTGGATGCGGGACTGGACGGTTACACCTATTTGGAACCCTAGCCGGAATGGCAGCGCGGACCTCCCGCCTGCCATCGGAGGGAACCCGACCTTTCATTGCTCGCCAGGCAGCCGGAGCACCTCGGACAGAGCATCCAAATCCGCCATGCTGGTTTGCACCCGCCCCAGTGCTTCCATCGCCTGTTCGCGGGTGAGGCCCAGGGTAAACATGGCCAGCGCTGGCAGCCGGCCGTTGTTTTCCTCGCCCATTCCGACGTAGTGCAGCAGCCGGTCGGCGATCAGCACCAGATTGGAGTATTCGGCGTGGGGCTGGGTACAATCCTCGTGATGGTGCCAGCGCACTGCCGCGATCACTTCCTCGGGCATGGACCACGCCTGCATCAACCAGGCGCCGATGCCCCAGTGCTCGACACCGAGCACATAGCGTTCCAACACCCCGAGCGGCAGGTGCCGGTTGACCGCCAGAAACCGGTTGAACAGGAAAAACCGGGCCGGGAAAAGATGTCCCAGCACCAGATAGCCGAAATTGTGCAGCAGACCGCTCAAGTAAGCCAAGCCCGGTTTGACGGCGACTGATTCGGGCAACAGCTTGACCAGCTCGCCGACCAATGCGGCGCAGTAAACGCTGTTTCGCCAGAAGTTTTGCAGACCAACCGGACCGTCGGCCGGAATCTGAAAGGTCCGACTCGCGCTGGAACCGAGCAGCAGGTTGAGCGTATTTTCGACTCCCAGAATCCGCGTGATCGCGGTTTCCAGTGAATCCACCGGACCAGGATGACCGTGCAGGGGGGAACGCGCCCAATACACCACCTGGGCGGCAAGGCTCGGATCCTGCTCGACGATCTGGAGGATGTCCCCGACCGTGGCATCCGGGTTGGCGTGCAGCGCTACGATGTTTTGCGCGGTTTGCGGCATGACCGGCAGTTCGGTGATAGCTTCGATACTCTGCTGCAGACGGGTTGGGGTATAGCGGTTGGTGAAACTGACCAGATAATCGGCAGTGAGTACCGACTGGCTCATCAAGAAGTCGAGATGGTCCATCGGAACCGCGAACTGCTCCCAGCGCGCCTGGGCGAGCAACACACGGAAATCCGCGCTTCGCATGCGGATCAGGAGATCGCCGCTGCCGCTGTCGAAGTAGACCTCGCCATCATCGTTACCGTCCAGGCTTTTATCGACCAGGGCCGGTACGCCAAAGGCCTCCGACAGGGGTGGATAGGAGCCCGCCGCGCAACCGTGACTTTGGAAAAAACGAGCGGTTTCCACGCCGTACAGCGGTTCCAGGTCCCGTCGCAACAACTGGCAAAGGATCGAAAAATCCAGAATGTGGCTGCAAGGGAGAATGGCCATCACCAGCCCGGACACATCTTTCAGGAGAACAACGCGCGCCATCCGCTGGCGTGGGATCGCGAGATCTTCGGCAATCTGGGTTAGCGTCTGGCCAGATCGGCAGGCAACCAGCCGGTAGGGCAGATGTCGGTGGTCCAGATCATTCCGAACACTATCGGGCAAACTCATGGCGCGATGCCCTGAAACGCAGTGGCCTGGGGATTGGAACCTTACTCGGTCTTGACGAAGACGTTCGGGCTATTGTTAGCAAGCGGCCGAATTGGTTGCGCCGTTCGCGCTGGACTGGTCGCGGGCGTAGGCGCCACGGGCTTGGCGATTACTGGTCTGGAAGTTGTGGGAGTGGATTTGGAATTTGTGGGTTCAGAGTTTGCGGGTTTGGCGGTCGCCGGTCTGGAGTTGGTGGGTGTGGAATTGGCGGTTTTGGAATTGGTGGATGTGGAATTGGCGGTTTTGGAGTTCGCGGTTTTGGAATTGGCGGTTTTGGAGTTGGTAGATTCAGAATTCGTGGACTTGGAATTCGTGGACTTGGAATTCGTGGACTTGGAATTCGTGGACTTGGAATCCGGCTTGGCGCCGCCGCCGACCGCGGTCATGGTCAGCGTCGGATTTTTAACGTTCCCGCGTGGCGAGGTCGGCTTGTGAAGTGGATTCGCCACCGGCGGTATCCGCGCGGGCGCTGGTTGGGACGTGTTCCCTGGCTTGAGGATTTCGCGATGAACGCTGATCTGGCGTTTGGGCAGCTCGGTATAAAAATCGTACTTGGGTTTGACCGGTTCCGATTCCGCCAGTGGGGCAACTACCGGTTTCAGCGGCGCGGCGGGTGCGGATGGTTGATCCGGCACTCTGGGCGCGATGACGGCGGCAGTGGGCGCCGACTGGGCTCGGTCACCCTTGATGTAAGCCAACAGGCCGCCAAACAGGCCGATCAGAACCAGCGTCATGACCAGCAGGCCGTAACGGCGCGCGCGCTGACGACGCTGCGTGATCGTCGCGGACTTGTAATCGTGGCGAATACTCACATAACCTCCGGGGCCGAGACGCCCAACAGCTTCAGACCATTTTT
Organism: Candidatus Contendibacter sp.; assembly: GCA_039807425.1. GTDB lineage: Bacteria > Pseudomonadota > Gammaproteobacteria > Competibacterales > Competibacteraceae > Contendibacter. Next base: position 19,804 of record JBDHRD010000014.1, read on the forward strand.
GATGACTTGCCGCGTGGCCAGACTCAGATTGAGCCGCGCATCGCGCAGGGCATCGTCCGGGACCAGAACCCGGTGTTCGTTATAGTACGCATGGAACGCTGTGGCCAGTTCCCGCAGATAATGCGCCAGTTGATGCGGTTCATGGGCGAGGGCCGCGCTTTCCACGACTTCGGGATAGCGGGATAGCGCCACGAGCAGCACTTCCTCGTGCGGTTCGGTCAGCAGCGCCAGACTGGCCCGGCCACGCTCCTCGTCCCGAGGCAGACCCTTGTCGCGCAACTGGCGCAGCACGCTGCTGATCCGGGCATGGACATATTGAATATAGTAAACCGGATTATCCCTGGATTGCGACTTTGCCAGGTCCAGATCAAAATCCAGATGCTGCTCGCTCTTGCGCATGACGTAGAAAAAGCGGGCGGCATCGTTGCCGACTTCCTGGCGCAATTCGCGCAGGGTCACGAATTCGCCGGAGCGGGTGGACATCTGGACCCGCTCCCCGTCGCGGTAGAGGATGGCGAACTGCACCAGCAGCACGTCCAGCTTGTCGGGGTTCTCGCCCATGGCTTGCAACGCGGCCTTGACCCGGGGAACGTAGCCGTGATGGTCGGCGCCCCAGACGTCGATAACCCAGTCGAAGCCGCGCTCGAATTTATCCAGGTGATAGGCGATGTCGGAGGCGAAATAGGTCGTCTGGCCGTTTTCTCGCTCGACCACCCGGTCCTTCTCGTCGCCAAACGCGCTGGAGCGAAACCATAGCGCGCCATCCTGCTCGTAGACATAGCCCGAGTCACGCAAGCGATTGATCGTGCGGTTGACTGCGCCGCATTCCGCCAGGGTCCGTTCCGAATACCACTCGTCATACACCACGCCAAGCTCGCGCAGATCGTCGCGAATGTCATCGAGGATGGTGTTCAGACCCCGTTCGAAGATATAGCGGTAATGGTGATTGCCCAGCAGCTTTTGGGCGCGTTCGACCAGGGCGTCGATGTGCGCTTCCTGGTTGCCCGCGATGACGATGACGCCATCCTCATCCCGCACCTCATCCTGGGGCAGACCGCGGAAGATCTGCGCCGCTGCGACGATGTAGGCACCACCGCGCTCGGCATACAGCCGGGCGGCGATGTCGCGCACGTAATCGCCCCGGTAGCCGTTGCTGGGAAATCGGAATTTTTCACCACAATGTTCCAGGTAGCGCAGCCAGATGCTGGTGGCCAGAATGTTCATCTGCCGGCCGGCGTCGTTGACGTAGTACTCGCGGTGAACCTGATAGCCGACCGCATCCAGCAGATTAGCGACGGTGGCGCCGAAGGCCGCACCGCGGCCATGGCCGACGTGCAGTGGGCCGGTCGGATTGGCGGAGACAAATTCTACTTGTACCCGCCGGTTGCCCCCCAGATTGCTTCGCCCAAAAGCCTCGCGCTGGTCGAGAATCTCGTTGACGACCGTTTGATAGGCGGTTGGGGTGAGGAAGAAGTTGATGAAGCCGGGGCCGGCGATTTCCACCCGGGCGACGCGGTCGGATGCCGGCAGGACGGCCGCGATGCGCTCGGCCAGTTCGCGCGGCGGACGGCGGGCGGTTTTGGCCAGGGCGAGGGCAATGGTGCTGGCGAAATCGCCGTGGGCGCGGTCGCGGGTGCGTTCCAGCGGGATATCGGCAGGCGCTTCGCTGGGTAACAGCCCGTCCTGGCGTAACTGTTGGAGCGCCAGGGCAAGAAGGGTTTGCAAGTCTGCTTTCAAGGGAAAACCTCTCGGTGGGATCCGCCGGTCAACTGATCATGCCGAGCTTGAAGTGATAGGTAATGAATTTTTTGAACTCGTTCACGATCTTGAACGAATCGCGCAGCAGTTCCCGCTTGAGCTTGTTGAGAGCCTTGGGATTCACATAGTTGTCCTGTGGCAGTCCCTGAACCGCTTTTTCCAGGCCGGCCTCGGCACGCAGGGTGGACATGTAGGTGAACGCCTCGATCAGTTCGGCGCCGAAGGAAGGCTGGAACAGGTTGCGCTGGCCGAGCGCGGTGATGCGATCCACCGTGTTGCTTTGCGGCAGCCGATACTCCAGGGCCAGGCTGCGCACGCCGTGGACGATGGGAAAAATACCCCCTTTCTTGATATCCAGTTCGTTGCGGTTCTTTTCGAGCACAAAATTAGTGAAGAAGCCCAGCGGCGTTTCGAAGGCGACCGTGGCCTTGGCGAACTGACTGTAAAAGGCGCGGTGGTCGCCCAGCAACCGGTGCATGTGATCCTTGACGTGGCGCAGCAGATTGTCGTCTCCCGCCACCGCCGCCGCATCGCAAAAGATGGCGAATTGCAGGAAGGACTCGGCGGTGGGATGGACGATCCACTGGAACAATTCATCCTTGAACGCGGTGACCGATTTGGTCCAGTACGGGTTCGACACCATGATGTTGCCGGGGCAGCGCGGATAGCCAAAATCGAGCAGCCACTCGGTGAATTCGCCGGTTAGCCGTTCCAGGTCGGGATGGGAGAAGCCATCGCGCAGGATCAGGGCGTTGTCCTGATCGGTCTTGAGCACCTGTTCCTCGCGGCCCTCGCTGCCCAGCACCAGCAGGCAGGAATTTTCCCGCAGTTCCGCCGGCGCCAGCAGGTCGAACAGCTTGCGCAGCATCTTTTTGTTCAGTTCCGACACCAGTTGCATGATGTAGCGGATCTTGACGCCCTGATGGTGCAGGTCGCGGATCACGTCGACCAGGTCGCGGTTGGCCCACTTGAGGTCTTCCCTGGAAATGGCCCGCTCGATTTGCAGGGCGATCAGGTGCGAGTGGTTGGAAAGATAGCTCAGCAGGTCGATCTGTTCGAGGACGCCGTGAAGGGTCGGCCCTTCCCGGATCACCAGCCGATTGATGTTGTGATGGGTCATCCGCAGCAGGGCGTTGAACAGAAAGTCATCCGGCGCCATGCCGATCAGTTCGTAAGTGGCGAGCGGTCCGACCGGGGCGTCCACCGACTGGCGCCGCACGATGGCGGCCTCGCGCAGATCGGTGGCGGTCACGATGCCGATTTCGTCGTCGCAGCGGACCAGAACCGAATTGGTTTTATTCGCCTTCATCGCCAGCGCGGTTTCGTGGATAGAGGCGTCGGCGGCCACGAAGACGGGTGGATGGATATAGGCGTCCCGAATCTTGGCGACCGTGAACCCGGCCATTTCGCCGGCTGGCTCGGGACCGCGCAGCGTCGCCAGGCGCTGGGAAATCTTCTGTCGGTAAGCGTTGGCCAATGCCGGCTGGGTCTGAACGGCTTGCAGGAACAGGGCGCGGGGCAGGCGGTAGCAGCGGGTCGGTTCGCCGGTCACGAAGGTGCGTTGGCTGACCCCGTCCAGGAGCGCCTGGACATCGAACACATCCTCGTTCGTGTAGGGCGCCACCACGCATACCAGCGATGCGTTGTTGCCGCCGCGTTTGAGCGCGTCGGCAACGTCATCCGCTGGGCGAGGCGCCCCGGCTTGATCGCTATCCACTTCCCACACCGAGCCGTCGATGACCAGATACAGGTAAGCGGGGGTCTCGCCGGCTTTTAGCACCACTTCGCTGGCCTGGTAGTGACCGACTGTCAACGCCTTCGCCAGCCGTTCCAGTTCCGCCTCGGGCAATTGGCTGAACGGGGACAGATGCGCGAGGAAGGTTTTTTGATCTAGTTGATCGAGAGTGGTCACGGTTGCTCCGTCCGGTTGCGCCCAAAGAAAACCCCCACGCGGCGGAAGTCGCGCAGGGGTATGTTAGCAGGATTTAACCGATCCGGGAGAAGGGGGTCGGGCGACCAACCCCGTCCCGGAAAACCGTAAACCGCTTAGTGGCTGGCCGCGCCCTCGGCGCCGATGCCGGTCTGGCAACGAACATCCTGCGCCTCGAAGGCGGCGTGTTCCTGCTTGGCGTTCTCGCTGTTGTCCAGGATCGAACCGATCCAGATGCCCAGGAAGGCGATGATCATCGAGAACAGCGCCGGGTTCTTGAACGGGAAGATGGGATCGCCCAGCTTGAGCACGTCGGTCCAGACCGTCGGTCCCAGGATTACGAACAGGGTGGAGCTGATCAGGCCCAGCCAGCCGCCCAACAACGCGCCCTTGGTGGTCATCTTCGACCAGAACACCGATACGATCAGGATCGGGAAGTTGGCGCTGGCCGCCACCGCGAAGGTCAGGCCGACCAGATAGGCGACGTTCTGCTGCTCGAAAGCGATCCCCAGCAGGATGGCGATCACGCCCAGCACCAGGGTGGCGATCTTGGAGACCCGCACTTCCTGCTGCTCGTCCACGTTGCCGTGCGCCCATACGTTGGCGTACAGATCGTGCGAGATGGCCGAGGCGCCCGCCAGGGTCAGACCAGCCACCACCGCCAAAATGGTGGCGAAGGCGACCGCCGAGATGAAGCCGAGCAGCAAATTGCCGCCCACCGCCGCCGCCAGATTGACCGCCGCCATGTTCTGGCCGCCCTTGAGTTCCAGGACGCCCTTGGCGTTGGTCACCATGTAGCCGGAGTCTGGGGCCATCAGCAGCACGATGGCGCCGAAGCCGATCAGGAAGGTCAGGATGTAGAAGTAGCCGATGAAGCCGGTGGCGTAGAACACCGATTTGCGGGCTTCCGTGGCGTTGGGCACGGTGAAGAACCGCATCAGGATATGCGGCAGGCCAGCGGTGCCGAACATCAGCGCCATGCCCAGCGAGATAGCCTCGATGGGACTGGTGACCAGGGTGCCAGGCCGCATGATGGCGTCTTTCTTATTGTGGATTTCGGTGGCCTTGCGGAACAGATCCTCGGGGGCCATGGTGCCGCCGGTGGCCACGTACAGGGCGCCGAAGGCGATGATGGTGGCGCCGCCCAACAGCAGGCAGGCCTTGATGATCTGCACCCAGGTGGTGGCCAACATCCCGCCAAAGGTGACGTACAGGATGATCAGGATGCCGACGATGGTGACCGCGTAGACGTAATCCAGGCCGAACAACACCTGGATCAGCTTGCCGGCGCCGACCATCTGGCCGATCAGATACAGGATCACCACCACCAGCGAACCGGTGGCGGCCAGGGTGCGCATCGGCACCCGCTGGAAGCGGTAGGACACCACGTCGGCGTAGGTGTACTTGCCCAGGTTGCGGAGCTGTTCGGCGATCAGGAACATGATGAACGGCCAGCCGACCAGCCAGCCCACCGAGTAGATCAGGCCGTCGTAGCCGTTGATGAACACCAGGCCGGAAATCCCCAGGAACGATGCGGCGGACATGTAGTCGCCGGCGATGGCCAGACCGTTCTGGAAACCGGTGATGCCGCCGCCGGCGGCGTAGAAGTCCTTGGCGGTCTTGGTGCGCTGCGCCGCCCAGTAGGTGATGCCCAGGGTGGCGCCCACGAAGACCAGGAACATGACGATGGCGGGAATGTTGACCGCCTGCTTCTTGACTTCGCCCACATCGCCGGCGGCCAGCGCCGCGCCGGCGACGAGGCTCAGGGCGAGAGCCGCGAATGCGTTTTGCCAGAGTCTCATAGCACCTCCTCCTTGATTTCGCGGCTCAGCCGGTCGAACTCCGAGTTGGCGCGGTACACGTAGATACCGGTCAGAATGAAGGCGCTGACGATCACGCCGATGCCGATCGGAATGCCGACGGTGGTGATGGAGCCCGACCACAGCGGTTGGGAGAGAAACTCCTTGTTGAAGGCGATGATCAGAATAAAGCCGTAGTAGATCACGAGCATGATGGCGGCGAGGATCCAGGCGAACGATTTGCGCTTCGAGATCAGCTCGTGGTACTTCGGATTACTTTTTATGGCGTGCACCAAGTCTTGTTGCATCGTTATTTCCCATGGGTGGTTGTTGCGGGGGTGATCGCGAGTTGGCTAGAAGACTTGCGGCTTGGCGGCGACCGCTGGCAAGTCTCCCGGGCCGGTGGCTCGACGCGGCCAATTCCCGATCCGTCCTTTAGTGGTGATGCCGCGGAAAAAACCCCGCTAGCAAACAAAATTCTAGCGGCATCCATCGTTAAGTAAAGGCCACAAGGTTTTGTTGTTTTTTGAATTCGTTGAAATTGCTGGAAAACGGTTGGTGGGAATGACTGCGGCTTGGCAGAAACCAGCTTATAGTAATTTGATTTTAAAAGAATAAAACCGACAGGGTCGGGGCCTGCGCGATGTTCCGTCGGTGCGAGGCCGGCCCTGGCGGTTTTATTCGGATCAGTGGGGAGACGGTCGCTCGGCGTCGGCCAGCCACACCCGCTCGAAGGGTCGGCCATCCGGAGTGCGGTAAATGCTGAAATCGCGGCGGTCGGTGGTGAGCACCCGGTGGGTTTTTTCCTGTCCCGCCAGCCAGATCAGACAGGCGTCGGCCAGATCGATGCGCTGGTCGGCGTAGCGCCGCAGCAAAGCCGCGATTTCTGGAAGATGCAACGGTTCGATCTGCCGAAGGATCACGCCGCCCTGATGAACCCAGTCCAGAAACCGGGCGCCATCCGCCGGGTGAAAGAAAAAGCAGGTTTCGGTAATCACCGGATAGACGGTCACCAACCGTGGCCGCTCGCGCTTCAAGCGTCTCGCCAGCAGCGCCTTGGCGCTGGCCGCATAAGGGTCACCCTGGCGGAACAGCGCCACCAGAAAACCGGTGTCAACCAGGATAGTATTTGGCATGAAGCCGTTCCCATATTTCCCGTTTTAGAGGATCTTCAGGAGGTTCGGACGGGCTGAGCTGGCCAAAAAGATCCTTGCCCAATTCATAGGGATCAGGCGGCGGCTCGAACCGTTCCAGCCATGCCGCCAGACTCTGTTTAACGGCTTCGCTTTTGCTGCATCCGAGCTGGCGACAGGCCTCGGCCAAACGGCGCTCGGTGGTTGCATCCAGACGCACGGTCAACATGAGGGCAACCCTCCAGGGTAATGTATGACGGTATTACAGCAGTACCTCGCCGACCCTGCAAGAGACTTCAATACAGTTCCATCGGATCCACATCCAGCGACCAGCGCACTTGGCGATCCCCGCGCTCGGTCCATAGCAGCCCCGTCCAACGGTCGAGGAAACGATGCAACATTTGCCGCTGCGTGGCCTGAATCAACAGATGCGCCCGATAGCGGCCCGCGCGGCGTTCCATCGGCGCGGGGGCTGGTCCCAGCAGCTCCAACCCATCGGCAATGGGTTCGGCCAGCGCCCGCGCGGCGTTGAGGAATGCGAGGGCGCGCTCCGGATCAACGGCTTCGGCCCGCAGCAGCGCCTGGTGGGCGAAGGGCGGCAGCAACGCTTCCTGCCGCTCCGCCAGCGCCGCCGCCGCAAAGCCCGGATAACCTTCGGCGACCAGCACCCGCAACAGTGGATGGTCAGGATGGTGGGTCTGGATAATGACGGTTCCCGGCTTTTCAGCCCGCCCCGCCCGCCCGGCGACTTGCAGGATCAGTTGCGCCATCCGTTCGCTGGAGCGAAAGTCTACCCCGTACAGCCCCTGGTCGGCGTCCACGATGCCGACCAGGGTCACGTCGGGGAAATGATGGCCCTTGGCCAGCATCTGGGTGCCGATCAGGATGCGGCGGTCACCGTTATGGATGTCGGCCAGCAGACTTTCCAGACTGCCCCGACGGCGGGTGCTGTCGCGGTCGAGGCGGGCGATGCCGATGCCGGGAAAGAGTGGCCGCAGGGCGGTTTCGAGCCGCTCGGTGCCGTGGCCCACCGCGCGCAAATCGACGCTGCCGCAGAGCGGGCAGACGGCGTCCACCAGCCGGTTGTCGCCGCAATGATGGCAAGTCAGGCGGCGCTGGCGCAGGTGCAGGGTCATGCGCGCGTCGCAGTGCCGGCACTCGCTCAGCCAGCCGCATTCGTGGCAGAGCAGGATCGGGGCGAAACCACGCCGGTTGAGAAACAGCAGCACCTGCTCGTTGCGGTCCAGATGCGCCCGCATCCGGTCCAGCAGCGGTTGCGACAGCCCCTCGATCATCGGCTGGCGACGCACGTCCAGAATCAGAATCGGCGGCTCGGCCCCCCCACCGACCCGCTCCGGCAGTTGCAGCAGGCGGTAGCGTCCGGTGCGGGCATTCTGGATGCTTTCCAGCGCCGGTGTAGCCGAACCCAGCACCACTGGAATACCGAGTTGCCGGCCCCGGATCACCGCCAGATCGCGGGCGTGATAGCGAAAGCCATCCTGCTGCTTGTAGGAAGAATCGTGCTCCTCGTCCACGATCAGCAGGCCCGGCACCCGCAGGGGTGCGAACACCGCCGAGCGGGTGCCGACCACCACCTTCGCGGCTCCATCGCGGGCCAGCAGCCAGGCGTTCAACCGTTCCCGGTCGCTCAGGCCTGAATGCAATACCGCCAGCGGTCCCGGCAGGCGCTCTCGGAAGCGGGCCAGCAATTGCGGGGTCAGACCAATTTCCGGCGTTAGCACCAATGCCTGCCGGCCATGCGCCAGCACCGCCTCGATCAGGCACAGGTAAACTTCGGTCTTGCCACTGCCGGTGACGCCTTCAAGCAAAAAAACCTGAAACCGGTCAAACTCCGCGCCGATCACCGCGATGGCATCGGCTTGCGCCACGCTCGGCGGTGGCGGGACGATGGGAACGGTAGGCAAGGGTTCAGTCAGCGTCGGCGCGTCGGCGGCGCCCGACTCCACCCAGCCCCTGGCTTGCAATGCTCGTAGGGTAGCAGGGCTATCCCGGACCACCGGGCGCAGGGTTTCGGCGTCGAGACCAGCGGGGCACTGGGCCAGGTGGTCCAGCAGCCGGCGCTGGACCGGAGCACGGCGCAGCGCGACGGATTCCGCCAGCGCGGCCAGTCCCGTAGCGGTGATGCGCCAGACCGGCGGTGGCTGAGGGATGAGGGCGGGTTCGCCTTGGCGCAGCAGCACCGGCAGGGCGGTGGCGAATGCCTCGCCGGGCGGATGATGGTAGTACCGCCACGCCCACCGAATCAGGACCAGCACGTCGGCGGACAGAATCGGCTCGCGGTCGAGGACTGCCAGCGCCGGGCGCAGCAGGGCCGGGTCCAGTTCGCTGTCAGCGCCGATCTCGATGAGGAACCCGACGGTTTGTCGCCGGCCGAACGGGACCCGCACCCTCACACCCGGACGCAAGGTCGCAAGGTCGCCATCCGGCGGCGGCAGGTAATCGAAGGTTCGAGCCAGGGGCGAGGGAACGGCGATCCGCAGAATCGGGCCGGTCACGGCGGGACCACCGTCAGGCGCCGAACAGGCCGGCGCGTAACCCTTCGAGCACGAACTGCACGGCCAGGGCCGCCAGGATCACGCCCAGGATCCGGTCGATCACATTGGCGCCGGTTTCGCCGAGCAGCTTCATCAACCGCGCAGCCAGCAGCAGGCACAGCAGGGTCAGCAACAGCACCACCAGCAATACCCCGAGGAGGCCGAAAAACAGCCATGGCTGTTCCTGGGGACGAAAGCCGCTGGTGGCGAGCAGGATAGTGGTCAGGGTGCCAGGACCGGCCAGCAGGGGGAAGGCCAGCGGGAACACGGAAATATCGTCCTTGTATTGGGTTTCCTCCTGCTCCCGCACCGTGGCCGAGCGCAGACCGGAAGGGCGGGCGAAGACCATGTCGATGGCGAGCAGGAACAGCAAGGCGCCGCCGCTGACCCGAAAGGCCGCCAGGCTGATGCCCAGGAAGCGCAGCAAGGTATCGCCGGTAAACAGGAAAAACAGCATGATCAGGGTGGCGATGAAGGTACCCTTGAACGCCATGCGCCGGCGATAACGATCGTTGCCGCCGCGAGTCAGCGCCGAGAAGATCGGCGCGACGCCAATCGGATCGATCACGATCAGAAAGGTCACGAAGAGGGTGACGAGTTGGTCCAGCATGAGGATCGATTCTGCCCTCTCCCACTCGCGGGAGAGGGTCGGGGGTGAGGGAGGCGACTACTCCCCGGCCCGGAACGCACCGAGCGCGCCGCCCTGGCCTTGGACGAACACGGTGTCACCAGCCACGAACGGCGGAGCAACGATAGCCTTGCTGGCGGCGCGAATCCGGCCGACGATCTTGCCGCTGTCCTTACTCAGCCAGTGCAGGTAGCCCTCGAAATCGCCGACCACGACGTGATCCCTCGTGGCGACCGGGGCGGACAGCCGGCGGCCGGTCAGTTCCGCCTGCCTCCAAAGCGTGCCGCCGCTGCGGCGGTCCAGCGCCAACACCGCATCGGTATCGTCGCTGACGTAGACCTGGCGCTCGTCCACGTCCAACCCGGCGTAACTGGACAGCTCGCGGTTCCACAACAGGTTGCCGCTGTGCATGTCGATGGCGGCGACGCTGCCGCGATAGGCCACCAGATAAAGATTTTCGCCGAAAATTTTGGGTTCGGCATCGATGTCGATCAGCCGTTCGATTTCGGTGCGGCCACGCGGCGGGGCGATGGTTTTCTCGGTGATCGGCAAGCCCTTGTCCAGGGACAACACCAGCAGCTTGCCGGTTTCGAGTCCGGCAAGGGCAAGGGTGCGGGTCAGCACCGGCGGCGCGCTGCCACGCAGGCTTAAAGCAGGCATCGCGGGGGCGTAGACCCAGCGGCGCTCGCCGGTACGGGCGTCGAGGCCAGTGAATTTGCCGTCGCC